>NZ_MAOG01000064.1:0-111081 GCF_001884205.1 Bacillus sp. NH11B
GGCGGCTGGGGTGGCGGCTGGGGCGTTGAACTCGGATTTGGTTTCATTTTTGGAATTACTTTAGCTGCATTATTTTTCATCTAACATAGTAAAGAGTTGACTATCTTTAGCCAACTCTCTTTTCTATTTTTCACATATAAAAATACGATGCCCTAAAATATGTTGATACATAAGTAGTACTTGTTCATGCTGTACCCACGCCTCATACAGTTCTTCTGGAATAAATGATGATACATTCCACTCTGGCTCCTCCATATGCCCTGCAACTGTTTGTGCAATAGTTCCGCCACCAGCAATTGTAATTTTTTTGAAATTTGCTGCTTTAAATAAATGAATCCACTCATTCTCAGTTAATAATTCTTTCATACCATATAACTGTCCAATCTTTTCTTCCTCTTTCTTCTCAATATGTTTTTCGGTAATCATTTCAATGACAACAAGCTTTCCATCCTTCTGTAATACACGATAACATTCCGAAATAACCTTTTCTTTATTTGTAAAAGCGAGTATAGATTCTCCAAGTACAAGCTCAAATGAATCATTTAAACACGGTAATCCTTCTACATCTCCTTGAATCAATTGTATATTTAAACCATCAAACAACCATCTATCTTTCGCTTTTTGAATCATAATTTCATTCTTTTCAACCGCTGTCACTTTATAACCCAATTCTTTTGTCATATACGCCGCTGTTTTCCCCGTGCCGCAACCTATCTCAAGGACACTAGCTCCATGTCTAAGTGGCAATTGAGATAATAATTGTTTTGTTAACGTAAAACCACCAGGATGAGCACTCCCTATTCCGTAATAAGCTAGAAAATCGATGTATGTGTTTCTTTTCATGAGATTCTCCTTTGAGTTTTCTATAATACATATATTCATCCATAAAAAAATAGTGCACAGAAAAAAAAGCATTTTCAAGTGCTATAATACCGCAACTTGAAAATGCTTTTTTCTTTTATTATTTCTCTTCTACATACGCCCATTTGAAACTATATTCCGGACTAATATTATGTTTCACAATTCCCTTTACATTTGGTTGCATAACATATGCTTTAGCACTTTGATATAAAGGTACAAGCGCTACATCTTCTTCAAGTAACAATTTCTCTGCCTTCCCTAACTCTGCCCAACGTTTTTTTGCATCAGCCATCCATTCCGTCTTACTTTTATCAATAATTTCATCATATTTTGAATTTGAGTAGCTCATTTGGTTCTGAGAATTTTTTGTTTCAAACATATCAAGGTACGTCATCGGATCCGCATAATCTGGATTCCAGCCACCATATGAGAAATCATAATCTTGATCTGATTCTAATTTTAGTTTTTGCTTAAATGGTTGAAGTTTAATATTTACTGTTACACCTTTTAAATTCTTTTCAATTTGATCTTTTACGTACTCCCCAACTTTTTTCGCATTACCAGTATCATAATTTAATAATTCAATTGTAACTTGATCTTTTCCAAGTTCTTTTTTCGCTTCTTCCCAAGCTGCTGCTGCCTTTTTGGAATCTTGTTTTAAACCATTCTTGAATGTTTCTGCGAAATCTTTACCGTCTGGTCCACTTGCTAAACCTTTTGCTACTAAGTAATCAACTGGTTTTGAACCATCATTTAAAATTACATTAGTTAAACCCTTCTTATCAACCGATAATGCAATTGCTTCACGTAATTTTTTGCTCTTTAACGGTGTATCTTGCCCACCACGTTTTTGATTTAGACGTAAGTAAAACGTACTTGTTTCCGAATATGCTCCAAACTCATCTTTTTTATTTCTATACTTATCAACGAATTCTCCAGATAAAAGTGCAAAATCAATTGCACCTGTATCATATAAATTCACCCTAGTAGCTGCTTCTTTTACTACACTATAATTAATTTCTTCTAATTTCACTGTCTTTTTATCCCAATACTGATCATTTTTCTTCAACTTCCAACCTTGCTCATGTTTCCAATCAGTAAGCACAAATGGACCGTTATAAACTGTTGTATCGGACTCTAAACCGTATTTCTTCCCTTTTTCTTTTACAAACTTTTCATTTAACGGATAGTATGATGCAAATGCCATTAAGTTCAAGAAATATGGTACCGGTCTGTCTAATTCAACTTCAAGCGTATAATCATCAACTGCTTTTACGCCTAACGTAGAAACTTCTGCTTTCCCTTGATTAATTGCTTCTGCATTTTTAAGATAGTAAGCAATAAATGCATACTCAGCAGCTGTTTGTGGATCTACTAGACGTTGCCATGCAAATACGAAATCTTTCGCCGTTACAGGATCACCGTTTGACCATTTTGCATCTTTACGTAATTTGAATGTATATTTTTTACCATCCTCGCTTTTTGTACTAGATTCTGCTACAGCTGGGATTGGCTTATTATCTTTATCAAGGCGATATAAACCTTCCATTGTATTCCCCAAAATTTGCGAGCCAAGTGTATCTGTATTTTTTGAAGTATCCATCGTCGGAATTTCATTCGTTTCTGTACGATTTAACACTTGCTTTGCCGCATATTTAATATCGGATTTCTTCTCTTCCCCACCATTATTAGACGTCGTAGTCGTTTTCTTTTCCCCACCGGAAGACCCAGAACATGCTGTTAACGCCATACTCATCGCTAATACTGGCGCTACAACCGCCGTGAACTTTTTCATCTTTTTCTTCATTCTTGTACCCTCCCCAATTATATGTACGCTACTAACTTTTAGAGATTTCTATCAACTTTATTTATCAGAAAATTCTTATTAATTAATATTCTACTATTTTTTTCAGTTTTGTAAAGTATTTTTAAGAATATTCTAAAAGTTTATTTTTTTATGATAGTAACTTGTTATTTTACTATTACTACTATATGAATTATCCCCCATCTACTATATGTAAACATACCTCCTCTTATTCTTCTCTATTACTAAGTTCTATATTTTTCTCATCAATATGAACTCTCTGCTATCATTTATCTATCCAATTGTTGAACTCTTTTCTAATTTCCTACAGTAGAATTTTAAAAGCAACCTCAACATTTCTCAAAATTTCCATGTGCCTTGTTCTCCTATTCATACAAAAAAGCATTTCAAAAGCAGCTTAGCCACTTTTAAAATGCCTCTATATTATTTTTTCCCGCCATCCTCAGTTACATACGCCCACTTAAAGCTATATTCTGGACTGATGTTATGTTTAACGACGCCTTTTACATTCGGTTTCATTACATATGATCTTCCTGTTTGATATAAAGGAACTAATCCTGCATCTTCTTCAAGGAATAATTTTTCTGCTTTTCCTAACGCTTCCCAACGCTTCTTCGGATCAGATAATAATTCATTACCTGCTTTTTGCACCATTTCATCGTATTTCGGATTCGAATAACTCATTTGGTTATATGGGCTCTTCGATTCAAACATATCAATAAATGTCATTGGATCCGCATAATCTGGGCTCCAGCCTGCATAAGAGATTTCATAATCTTGCGCTGACTCTAATTTTAATTTTTGTTTGAACGGCTGAATTTTCGTATTAATCGTTACACCTTTTAAATTTTTCTCAATTTGATCTTTAACATAATCAGCAATCTTTTTCGCAGTTCCATCATCATAGCTTAGTAATTCAATTGTAACTTGATCTTTTCCAAGTTCCTTTTTCGCTTCTTCCCATGCAGCTGCTGCTTTTTTCGTATCTTGTTTCAGACCATTTTTAAACGTATCTTGGTAATCTTTACCGTCAGGTCCTGTCGCAAGCCCTTTTGGAACCAATTGATCTGTTGCTTTTGATCCATTATTTAAAATAACGTTTGCTAAGCCCTTTTTATCAACTGATAAAGCAATTGCTTCACGCAGTTTTTTGCTCTTTAACGGTGTATCCTGTCCGTTACGCTTTTGATTTAAACGTAAGAAGAATGTACTTGATTCTGCATACTCACCGTACTCATCTTTATTCGATTTATATTTATCTACAAACTCTCCTGATAGTAGTGTGAAATCAATTGATCCTGTATCATATAAATTTACTTTTGTAGCCACTTCTTTTACAACGCTGTAATTAATTTCTTCTAATTTCACAGTCTTATTATCCCAATATTTATCATTTTTCTTCAGCTGCCATCCTTGTTCATGTTTCCATGAAGACATAACGAATGGTCCGTTATACACCGTTGTATCTGCTTCTAAACCAAACTTATCTCCTTTTTCTTTTACAAACTTTTCATTTAATGGATAGTATGACGGGAATGCTAATAAGTTTAAGAAATATGGTACTGGTTTTTCTAATTCTACTTCAAGTGTATAATCATCTACCGCTTTTGCACCTAATTCCGTTGCAGGTTTTTCACCTTTATTAATTGCCTCTGCATTTTTAATATAGTAGGCAATAAACGCATATTCTGCAGCTGTATTTTTATCAAGTAAGCGCTGCCATCCATATACGAAATCTTTCGCTGTTACAGGGTCTCCATTGGACCATTTCGCATCTTTACGCAGTTTAAACGTATATTTTTTACCATCTTCGCTTTTCGTACTTGATTCTGCAGCAGCTGGAATAGGCTTATTATCTTTATCAAGACGATATAACCCTTCCATCGTGTTCCCTAAAATTTGTGCCCCTAACGTATCAGTAGATTTAGAAGTGTCCATCGTCGGAATTTCTTGATTTTCCGTACGATTCAATACTTGCTTCGCTGCATATTTAATATCAGATTTTTTTTCTTCCCCACTATTAGATGTAGTAGTCGTTTTCTTCTCTCCACCTGACCCAGAGCACGCTGTCAATGCAACGCTCATCGCTAAAACTGGTACTACAACTGCTGTTAACTTTTTCATCTTTTTTCTCTTCATTTTTATACCCTCCCCAATTATATGTACAATACCAACCCTTGAGAGACCCCTTGCTAAGGATTTATTTTTCAGAAAATTATAACTAATATTATTCTACTCTATTTTCCGTGTTTGTAAATAGTTTTATTTTAAATATTCAGATTTTTTCTTCGTAATTTAGTATGATTTATCCCTCATCTACTGTATTTACATACTATACCCCTTATTCTTCTCTATTTAATTACACTAAAAAAAGCATTCCAAAAGTAGATTAGCTACTTTTGGAATGCTTTTTTAAATTCTATTACTTTCCATCTTTTTCAGTAATATAAGTCCATTTGAAGCTATACTCTGGACTGATGTTATGGTGAACAACGTCTTTTACATTCGATTTTTGAACGTATGCATCACCACGTTGGTATAAAGGCACAATTGCTACATCTTTCTCAAGAAGTAATTTCTCAGCTTGTCCTAGCTCTTCCCAACGTTTCTTCGCATCGCCCATTAATTCTCCACCAGCTTTTTTAATCATTTCATCATACTTCTGATCAGAGAAGCTCATTTGGTTATGAGAATGCTTAGACTCAAACATATCTAAGAATGTCATTGGATCCGCATAATCTGGATTCCAACCGCCATATGAAATATCATAATCTTGCTCTGTTTCTAATTTCAGTTTTTGCTTGAACGGCTGAAGTTTAATATTAACTGTTACACCTTTTAAATTCTTCTCGATTTGATCTTTAACATATTCTCCAACTTTTTTCGCATTACCAGTATCATAGTTTAATAGCTCAATTGTAACTTGATCTTTTCCAAGTTCTTTTTTCGCTTCTTCCCATGCAGCAGCTGCTTTTTTCGCATCTGGTTTGATACCGTTTTTAAACGTTTCTTGGAAGTCCTTACCATCTGGTCCAGTTGCTAATCCTTTCGGCACTAAGAAGTCTGCTGGTTTAGATCCATCATTTAAAATAACATTTGCTAAATTTTTCTTATCAATAGAGTAGGCAATTGCTTCACGTAATTTTTGACTCTTTAATGGTGTATCTTGTCCACCACGTTTTTGGTTCATACGAATAAAGTAAGTACTTACTTGTGAATAAGTCCCAAACTCATCTTTATTATTTCTATACTTATCAACAAATTCTCCTGATAAAAGTGCAGAATCAATTGCACCTGTATCATATAGGTTTACCTTTGTAGCTACTTCTTTTACTACACTGTAATTAATTTCATCTAATTTTACAGTCTTTTTATCCCAATATTGATCATTTTTCTTTAGTTTCCAGCCTTGTTCATGTTTCCAATCAGTAAGAACGAATGGTCCGTTATAAACTGTTGTATCAGACTCTAAACCGTATTTATCTCCTTTTTCCTTCACGAACTTCTCATTTAATGGATAGTACGATGGGAATGCTACTAAGTTTAAGAAGTATGGTACTGCTTGTTCTAATTCAACTTCAAGAGTAGTATCATCTACTGCCTTTACTCCTAGTTCCGTTACAGGTTTTTCACCTTTATTCACCGCTTCTGCATTTTTAATTGGGAATGCGATAAATGCATACTCAGCAGCTGTTTTTGGATCTAATAAACGTTGCCATCCAAATACGAAGTCTTTCGCTGTTACAGGATCACCATTTGACCATTTTGCATCTTTACGTAATTTAAATGTATATTTTTTACCATCCTCACTCTTCGTGCTTGACTCTGCCGCAGCTGGGGTTGGTTTGTTATCTTTATCTAATCGATATAGACCTTCCATTGTGTTTCCTAAAATTTGAGAACCTAATGTATCTGTATTTTTAGAAGTATCCATTGTTGGAATCTCATTCGTTTCTGTACGATTTAGTACTTGTTTCGCTGCTAATTTTCCTTCTGATTTACTATCTCCACTAGAGCTAGAATTTGTGCTTGTCTTCTTATCCCCACCTGATGTAGAACATGCTGTTAGTGCCATGCTCATTGCTAAAACCGGTACTACAACTGCCGTTAGTTTTTTCATTTTTTTCTTTTTCATTTTTTGTACCCTCCCTAATTCTAAACGATATCTATTTAAGAATTTTCTGATAATTCTGTTTTTCTTTATATATTTATCAGACGATTCTTACTACTTCTTATTCTACTAATTTTTTAAAATTTGTAAAGTATTATTATTAAAAATTTTTAAAAAATTATTTTCTTACAGTAATATTCATAAAAATTCCATATAATGTTCAAATTCTATTGCTCATTCATATAAATGTGCCATTTTAATAGTCTTTATTATATTTACACATTAAATATCTGTGAATTATTGTTAATAAAGAATGTATATTTTTAGAAACTCTTTTCCTACAAAAATAAAAAAAAGTCAGCAAAGCTGACTTTTTATCCGGCCATTTTCTCTCTTTTCATTTCCTCTACTACTTTCATATACTTCTCATCATCAAATTCATATTCACTTTTTGCAACAACTACAGTCGCAATACCGTTGCCAATTAAATTGACGATAGCACGTGCTTCTGACATGAAACGATCTACACCTAGTAAAAGTGCTAGCCCTTCTAACGGAATAACATTCATCGCAGATAAAGTAGATGCTAGTACAATAAATCCCCCGCCCGTTACTGCTGCTGCCCCTTTAGATGTAACTAACAAAATAGCTATTATAGTTAATTGTTGACCTAGTGAAAGATCGACGTGAAAGACTTGAGCTAAAAATATAGTAGCCATTGATAAATAAATCGTTGTTCCATCTAAGTTAAAAGAATAGCCTGTCGGAATGACTAAACCTACTACCGGCTTCGAACACCCGAAGTCTTCCATCTTTGTCATCATTCGCGGCAGTACTGATTCTGATGATGATGTCCCCAGAACAATAAGTAATTCTTCTTTAATATGCACTAAATATTTCCACAAACTAAATTTATACAGTTTACAAATAAAATTTAAAACAACAAAAACAAATAATGCCATTGTCGCATATACACAAATCATTAATTTACCAAGTGGAATAAGTGTACTTAAACCATATTTACCAATTGTAAACGCCATTCCACCGAATGCTCCAACCGGTGCTAATTTCATTACAATTGATAAAATGTTAAAAAATACTTTCGATAATCTTTCAAAAAAGTCGATAACAGGTTGTCCATTTTTCCCTAACATCGTTAACCCTGCACCAAATAAAACGGAGAAGAATAACACTTGTAATATATCACCTTTTGCAAATGCCTCAAACATATTAGAAGGCACGATATGTAAAAAGAAGTCCATCCATTGCATTTCTTGCCCGCTTTGTACATATTGTGAAACATCTCCGCCCTTTAACTTTGAAGGATCTAATCCATCTCCAGGACGTACGATATTCGCTACGATAATACCAATGACAAGAGCAAAAGTTGTAACAATCTCAAAATATAATAACGCTTTCCCACCAACGCGTCCTACCTTTTTCATACTTCCCATACTTGCAATACCAAGCACAATTGTTAAAAAGATAATTGGTGCAATGACCATTTTTATCATATTAATGAACGTCTCACCAATTGGCTTCATTTCTTGTCCAACACTAGGCCAAATCGCTCCTACTGCAATACCACAAATAATTGCCACAATAACTTGGAATGTTAAATTCTTTACAATTTTCATTTTCAATACTCTCCTGTTTTTTTCATTTCTCCCATACTATTTCTACCGATGACAATCATTTATTTTATGTGATAGCCCCCTTGCTATTTAACTTGAACCCCCGTTATTATGTTACACTATTATGTATAATTTTCAAATAGTATATAACAATTAAACATAAAAGATATACTATTAAACAAAAAAAACAGATATAAGATCTGCTTTAATTTTCCTCAATTTGTTTCTCACTTAATCCAAGATGTGTTCTGAGTGTATTACTCAAATTTTGTAAGTCTTTTTTATTAGGATTATAATAATATACCCGTTGCCCATTTGGGCCATTTGGTAAATATAAATCATCACCATTTAGCTGAATCTTCTCAACTGAGCAATCTAAACCATATTTATAAAAAGATAAAATATCATCCAGTGCTAAATTTGTTTTAAAATCACCCTCGACGGCCTCAACCATTTTCTCAACTTTTGTAATAGACCCTACATTTTTTAATTTACTTAAAATCGCCTCAATAACAAGTTGTTGGCGCTGTCCTCTCATTGCATCGCTATCAATATGACGAGTTCTCGCCAAAGCAAGTGCTTCTTCCCCCGTTAATTTCTGAACCCCTTTTTTCAAGTGTATCGTATCAGGTTCATCTTTACTATTTTGTTCAGTAAATTCAACCGGGACATCTACCTCAACACCATCGAGCCCATCAACAATTTTAATAAATGACCCAAAATTAAATTTCACAAAATAATCTACCGGTACTTGCAGTAACTTCTCTACTGCCTCAACGGAAGCTTGTGGCCCTCCATCTTTTCCGTTTTTAACGAAACCACTTCCATATGCGTGTGTTATTTTATCTTTTTTCTTTTCGATTGGAACATATGTATAAGTATCTCTTGGTATACTGATTAATTTCACTGTCTTATCTTCTTTATTAAACGTAGCTAACAATAATGCATCCGTATGAAATGCACCATTATAGCCCTTTTGCCGTTCTTGATTTTCATCAATTCCCATAATTAACATTGATACGTTGTGTGTAATTGGCTTTACAGCTTTCTCACGTAAATTTGATTTTTCACCACGCGATAAGTTCAAATTAGATTTTTGTACGAGATTAGAAGTTTTCATATATACATAAGCACCGTACCCAACTCCGCCAAATAGCAATACTCCTAACAATACACTTATTATCGTTGTCTTTTTATATTTTCGTTTATTTTTCTTTTCTCTTGAAGAAGAGTTATTCTCCATATAGTTACCCCCTTTTTATTCAGATAAAATGTTTTTCATTTTTTCATAATTAGCGCTATCCTTTTGAAATGCAGTCTCTTTCAATCCTTTGTTTATTTGTATCCATTCAGTCGTGATCGAATATTGAATCATACCTTCATGGAAACTAAGGAACTTTAGCATAATCCCTGTATTTTTCTCTACAACCATTTCAAATTTCCCTCTTAAATCTTCAGATGTACTTACAGGCATTTCTATATTTATTGTTCCTTCTATTTTGTAGCAATCAAGTCCAAGATACTTCGTTTCTTTATAATTCCAATCTTTATATCGAATTAATAGATCAGCAAATTCTGATTGAATACTATACTTCGTGAATCCTACATATTCATCATCATATCTTTTTTTCTCGCCTGATTTTCTCAATAACCTTTCCGTAGGATTTAATTTTAATAGTTCATTGTTTCTTTCTTTAGGGCTCCATTTCGTCTCTTTATATGTGTAATTCTCATCATCAAATTCTTTTTTCGTGCCCTCATTATATATAATTGTTCGTTTTTTCGTTAGTTTATCTTCTTTCGAAGAAGTACCTCTTTGTTTCTCCGTATCAATCGCATACTTATATGTTGTAGCAATTCTTGATGAGCTAGAATATTCCTCAAATTGTCCTGAAATATTTTTAAAATGATCAATGGAATCTAGCATCTTTTGATGAATCTTTTCTTTATCTGGATAATTTACGTTCAATTTTATTTCTTCTTCATTTTCATAATCTGAAAACGCCTTTTTCTTTACATATTCAAATACTCCGCCGTTTTGAGCAAAAATTTGATCAGAAAACTCCGACATAGACACAATTGAAAGTGCTAGAACAGCAGCACTCATAACCATCATATAAACTCTGTAACCTTTCTTTTTTACCGGTAGATTATGTAGTGTACTATTAATCTTTTCATTTAACTCTGGCGGTACTATAACATTCTCTTCTTTTATTCTCTTTTTTAATTTCTCATCAAATAATTTTTCATTATCCATCCTATACACCCCCTATTCCATCTTTAATCGTTTTTGCAGTTGTTCTCTCGCACGTGACAATCTCGATTTCACTGTTCCTTTTGGTATTTCTAAAAGCTTCGCAATACTATCTTGATTCATATCCTCATAGTAATAAAGCACCGTAACAGCTCTTAATTCTTCATGTAACGATTGAATCGCATTACACAAATCTATATCTTCATACTGATCACATGCACCCATATTGTAATCATTCTCTTCTGTCACAATTACCTTTTTATACGACCTGATAATATTGTTACACTCGTTCATTAGAATTCGAATTAACCAAGTTTGAAAAAACTCTTCTTTTTTTAATTTTTTTATATTTTCGTAGGCTTTTAAAATTGTCGTCTGTATCGCATCCTCTATATTTGTTTCATCACGTAACATAGCCTTTGCAATACGATACATCTTCAATTTTTCTGTATGTATAAGGACCATAAACGCTTCATGATCACCTTTTTTCGCTAAGGAAACATCTGTTTCTTCTTTTACAATCATTTTATATAAAGGGATTACTTTCACAATTGCTCCTCCTGTTTCATCCTCACTTCAAATTTAACTTTACATGTATTAGACGGTTGAGCCTAGAAAAAGGTTCATTTTTTCGAATATTTCCATAAAAAAAAGGTAAACATTCTTCATGTTTACCTTTACTCAGATGTAATCCTAAGGAAATATCCATCTGGATCCAGAACCTTAAATCCCCTCATCTCCCATGGATAAGTTTGAATCTCTTCTTGTATTGTGCATCGCTTCTCTTTACAACGTTCATATACGTCTTCAATTCGGTCGACAACAATAATTAGCTCAAAGCCATTCCCCTTCATTTCTTTTCGATTGTAAAAATAGTGATTTGCATTCAATGTTGAATCATTAGCTAATAATAGAGAAAACTGATCGTGATTAAATCGTGCTGCATTCATACTTCTTTTATACAACTTTAAACCAAATATTTCTTCATAAAACAATAATGACTTTTCAATATCATGTACATTTAGCTGAACCCGGAATAAATGATCCACTAGTTTCCTCCTCATCAAAAAAGCCCACTCATATAGTGGACTTTCTACTCTATAACGGTAAATCCCTCTTCCTAAACACTACAATTGCTAATATGAAGATACAAAGCGCTCCAACAGTTAAGCCTATACTTACCGGCCATATATTATATGTTCCTTCAGCAATTTCTTTCGGACGAAACAGCGTAAATAATGATAGATTTTTCATCCACTCTAACTTATCGCTTAATTTACCTACCATATCTAATACGAAAAATAAGATAGTTAAACTTGCTGAATAACTTAGTGCTTTTCTTTCATCATTACATATACAAGAAAAGAAAAATGAATAAGCACTAACGACTAAAAATATTAGCCCTCCAACTACGTTTATCTTCAAAAATAATTCTTTATTTAAGTTATTATCTTTTAAAAACCATTCTGCACCTAATATACCCGCTACATAAGTGACAATTACAATGATTAGTAACCCCAATATGAGAACAGTAGCTTGCGTGATTGCAATTTTCACTCTAGATACAGGTGTTGCTAGCAAGTATGCCATTGCGCCTTTATCTACATGACGAGCAATTAAATGCGTTGCAACCGTGACACAAAAAATTGTTAAAATGATAATAAACAATAGGCTATAATATTCACCAGCTAAAAAATCCATTACATTTTGAATTGGACTTTCCATGCCAACAATTTTTTTCACACTATCAGGCATGGCACTTATTAATTCATTTAACCCTTTCGCTGAAACCATCGATGGGAATATCCAAATTAATAACCATAAATAAAGAGCTGCACCAGTAGCATAACTCAAAATACTTTTTTGCGTTTCTTTCAAACTAGCTAAAAATAGTTGCTTATTCATGCTTTACCCCTTCTTTCTTATCGTAATAATGCATAAATAAATGTTCTAAATCCGTCGCTCTCGTTTGTAGTGCAGTTACATTGTAGTTTGAAAGTATTTGTAAAACATTTTGATAATTTCCTTGCACAATAATTGACGCCTCTCTACCTTTCACTCCTTCAAATTGCAAATCACATTGTTTAAGAGACTCTATTTCTTCTTGAGATGATACTGTTACATCTATTACTTGTCTTCGCATTCCTTGTAAATCATGAATATCTTCTACCGTTACAAGACGTCCATCTTTAATAATAGCTACTCTGTCACAAGTTCTCTCAATTTCAGTGAAAATATGCGATGACATAAGAATCGTTTTCCCTCTTTGTTTTTCCTCTAATATTAAATCTATAAACACTTGTTGCATAAGTGGATCGAGTCCTGATGTCGGTTCATCTAAAATTAGTACTTCTGGATCATGCATAAATGCAGCAACAATCCCTACTTTTTGTTTCATTCCTTTAGACATTTTTCGAATTGGTGTTTTCACATCGAATTGCAGACGCTCTATCAAGTCATCACGTCTCTTCGTTTCCTTCAGCCCACGCATTCCTTGCATCAAATTTAAAAACTCTAATCCATTCATTCCTTCAATAAAAGAAATTTCTCCTGGTAAATAGCCAACTTCTCTTTGAATTTTCGCAGCATCTTCCCAACAATCTAATCCGAAAATTGTCGCTTTACCAGCTGTCGGTTTTATAAATCCCATTAAATTACGAATTGTTGTTGATTTCCCAGCACCATTTGGTCCTAAGTAGCCAAAAACTTCCCCTTCTTTCACTTCAAATGTAATATCAAACAAGCCTTTCCCATTTGAAAACTGTTTTGTGACATTTTGAACTAAAATCATAAGCCCACCTCATTTTTTGAAATATTTAATGTGTGATATTTCAAAATTATTGTACTCCTCATCTTTCATATTCGCAACAACTTTTTGAAATATTTATATGTCCATATTTCAAAAATATTGTTTTCAATTATTTTTTCTTGTATATTTTAAATGAGGTGATTGCTTTGAACGGCTTTGAAAAAGTGAAAGAAAAGAAAAAACGTGCCATTAAAGATGCGGCCTTTAAATTATTTTCAGAACGTGGATTTAATGAAGTGAAAATAGAACATATTGCAAAAAAAGCAAACGTTTCTCAAGTTACAATTTATAATCATTTTGGAAGTAAAGATGCGTTATTTAGGGAGCTTATACAAGAATTTATAATATCTGAATTTCAATATTATAAAGATCTTGCAGAAGAAAATTTACCTTTTCATGATATGATGCAAAAAATGATTGTAAGAAAAATGAATACTGGCGGGTTATTTCAGCCTGATATGTTTCTACAAATGATGCAAAGAGACGAAGCGCTCAGAGAATTTATTTATAGTTATCAAAACGAAAAAATCCTGCCTTGGTATTTAGAAATATTAGAACAAGCACAGCAAAAAAATGAAATTAATCCACACCTTTCAAAAGAAATGATGTTACTTTACATTCAAATGTTCACTAAGTTAGGCGATGATTTCGGGGCACAACTTCTTGAAGGAGATCGAGAAAAACATATACAAGATATAGTCACTATGTTTTTTTACGGTCTTTCTGTTCCACAAAAATAAAAAAGACACGAAATTCGTGTCTTTTTTACTTTACCGAAATGACTCTACCCGTTTCACTACTTTCAATAGCTAATTGAATCACTTTAATAACATCTAAACCTTCTTCTGCTGTTACAGGTAGTTTCTCACCATTTACAATACTATCTCTTACACCTTTATAATACATTTCATAACAGCCGACTTCTGTCGGCATACGTACTAATTCTTCTTCTGTTTCTATAGTAGCAAAATTCTCTTCAGAGTCTGCTCCATAACCGTTATCGCCTGGCTTCATTCCATTTTTTAATTGTTCTTCCTGTGAATCCATACCATACTTCACGATAGAACCTTTATCTCCATGCAGTGTAAAATGTGGACCTGCTTGCTTTACGTAACTGCTACTATGTAAAATGACACGCTTTACTCCGTAGTGAAGTACAACATGGAAGTAGTCATCAATTTCTGCACCTGGTCGTTGCTTTATTACATCAGCATGTATCGCATCTGGTTTCCCAAATAATGATAATGCTTGATCAATTAAATGTGAGCCTAAGTCATATAAAATTCCCGATCCCGGTAAATTCTTTTCTCTCCAGCGATCACGTACATGTGGGCGGAAACGATCGAAATGCGCTTCATATGCGTATACATTCCCTATTCTTTTTTCTTCTAACAATTTCTTTATCGTTAAGAAATCATTATCAAAACGGCGATTGTGATACACACTTAAAACGACATTATGTTGCTTCGCTAATGAAATAAGTTCTTCTCCTTCTTCAATTGAAACAACGAATGGTTTTTCCACAACAACATGCTTACCATGTACAATCGCTTCTTTTACATATGGAAAATGAGTTGTATTCGGTGAAGTAATAACTACTAAGTCAATATCAGCACGATTTACTAATTCCTCAATTGTGCCAATAACTTCAGCATTTGGTAATGCTTGTTTCACTACTTCTTCTTTTGATGATAAGATAGCACGAATATCATATTCTTCTATCGTTTGTAATAACGGGATGTGAAATGTTGTACTAGAAAATCCAAATCCTACAATCCCTACACCTATTTTTTTCATGTTGCCCCTCCATTTATCCCGCTACTTGCGGGCAGTAAGACCCCTACCTCAAAATTCAGCGAAAGCACAGAAGTTAGGTGAGGGATCAATTGCTCGTAAAAGCCCGATTCGTGAAGGCTAATATTCAATGGGCGATGAAGAAAACCCCCACTGATTAAAGTTTCACTTTATGAGAACGATTTCATTCCACTATTATAACAAGATTATTTTTATATACATAATGATTTGCTTATAAAAAAGCATCTTGCTACTATTCATAGCAAGATGCTTCCTTTATTCCGGTCTTTTCTTCGTCCACGTTTCTACAACTTCACCAGTATCATTAACATCTAATACTAAACTACCGTTACTATACCGGTCTTTATTTCGATACGCTTTCGGATCAATTTCTTCTACAATGTGTTTCTCTGTCTTCATGTAAATTAGTTCATCGTCTCGCACAATTTCAATACCGACAATGCGGTACGGATTACGCTTTAACTCTTTGAAAATAACAAGACCTCGCTTCGCCCTCGTTGATTTCTCAATCTCTGATGCTTTTAGACGTTTTACAGCACCTCGCTGCGTCACGAGAATAAGTTGATCTTTCTCACCATTTAACGGTTTACCAGAAGCGACATAATCATCTTCTTTTAAATTAATTGCTTTTACACCAGCGGCCCTTACACCAACTGGACTTACTTCATCTTCATGGAAAATAAGTGCATATGCACCATGAGTTGCAAGAACAATATCACTCGTTCCATCTGTCGCAAATATATCAACAACTTCATCTTCTTTTTTCAAGTTTACAGCGACGAACGCTCTTGAATAGCGCTGTACTTTATATTGGTTTAATTCGGTTTTCTTAATCATACCGTTTCGTGTAACAAATACGATAAATCGTTTTTCTTCTTCAAAATTGGGTACGACGGTCGCCCAGATAATCATTTCATCCCGCTCGAGTGAAACGAGATTCGCAACGTGTTGACCTAAATCTTTCCAACGAATTTCTGGCATTTCATATACAGGAAGATAAATATAATTTCCTTTGTTCGTAAATAAAAGAACGGTTTCTGTCGTGTTTGTATCGAAACGCTCAAGTAAGATGTCACCCTCTTTCATACCGAAGTCTTTCCCGTTCGATGCATTATGTGAACGCCAGCCTGTTCGTTTCACATATCCTTCTTTCGTTACAGTAACGATGACATCTTCTTGCGGAATCATAACTTCCACATCAATTTTAATTTCCTCAATTTGTTCTTCAATAATAGCACGGCGATCATCACTATATGTTTTCTTTACTCTCTTCAAATCTGTTTTAATAACTTGAAGTAGTCTTTTTTCACTTTGTAAAATCGACTGTAACTCTATAATTTTCTTATTAAGCTCATTTGCTTCTTGTTCTAGCGCCGTAATATCTGTATTCGTTAAACGATATAGTTGCAACGATACGATTGCTTCTGACTGTGCTTCTGTAAATCCAAATTTCGCACTTAAATTATCTTTCGCATTACGCTTATCTTTAGAAGCACGGATCGTTTCAATCACTTCATCTAAAATCGATAATGCTTTCTTTAAACCTTCTACAATATGCTGACGATTTTCTGCTTTTCTTAATTCATATTGTGAGCGTCTTGTAACAACTTCTTTCTGATGCCCAATATATGCATCCAAAATCTTAGTTAATGTCATAAGTGTCGGACGACGATTATTTATCGCTACCATATTAAAGTTGTATGGAATTTGCAAATCTGTATTTTTATATAAATAATTTAAAATACCTTCAGCATTTACTTCTTTTTTTAATTCTACAACGATGCGAAGACCTGTACGATCTGTCTCATCACGCACTTCAGCAATTCCATCTAGCTTTTTGTCTAGACGTAATTCATCCATTTTCTTAACAAGGTTCGCTTTATTTACTTCATACGGAATTTCTGTAATAACGATTTGTTGCTTCCCACCACGAATCGTTTCAACTTCTGCTTTTCCGCGAATAATAATTTTACCTTTCCCTGTTTCGTACGCTTTTTTAATACCATCAATCCCTTGAATAATACCACCTGTTGGGAAATCTGGTCCTTTAATAACTGTTAATAAATCATCAACAGTACTATCCGGCTTATCAATACGCATCATCGTCGCATCAATTACTTCTCCAAGGTGATGCGGAGGAATTTCTGTTGCATAACCAGCTGAAATCCCTGTCGATCCGTTCACTAATAAGTTTGGGAACATTGCCGGTAATACAACTGGTTCTTCACTCGTATCATCGAAGTTTGACACAAATTCTACTGTTTCTTTATCAAGATCACGTAATAACTCAGATGCGATTGGTGATAAACGTGCTTCTGTATAACGCATTGCCGCTGCTGGATCGCCATCAACACTACCATTATTACCATGCATTTCAACTAAAACATTACGTACTTTCCAAGTTTGACTTAAACGTACCATCGCCTCATATACAGAGGAATCACCGTGTGGATGGTAGTTACCAATAACATTACCTACTGTTTTAGCTGATTTACGAAACGCTTTATCATGTACATTTCCTTCTACATACATAGAATATAAAATACGTCTTTGTACCGGTTTTAAACCGTCACGCGCATCTGGAAGCGCGCGATCTTGAATAATATATTTACTATAACGTGCAAAGCGATCACCTAACACGTCTTCAAGCGGGAGGTCATGAAACTTCTCTGCTTGCATGTTATTCCACCTCCGTCTCCATAATCATTTCATTTTCTAAAATATTTCCCTCTTCTTGCATACCAAATTGTACATTTCGTTCGATCCATTTACGGCGAGGTTCTACTTTATCACCCATCAATGTCGTAACTCGACGCTCAGCTCTTGATGCATCGTCAATTTTCACACGAATTAACGTACGTGTTTCAGGATTCATCGTTGTCTCCCATAATTGGTCGGCATTCATTTCACCAAGTCCTTTATAGCGCTGTAACATATAGCCTTTACCGACCTTTTTTGTTACACCATCTAATTCTTCATCAGACCATGCATATTCGATTACTTCACTTTTCCCTTTTCCCTTACTTACTTTATATAAAGGTGGAAGTGCGATAAATACTTTACCAGCTTCAATAAGTGGTTTCATATAGCGGTAGAAGAACGTCAGTAGTAACACTTGAATATGTGCTCCATCCGTATCCGCATCGGTCATAATAACAACTTTATCGTAGTTAATATCTTCAACAGCGAACTCATTCCCTACGCCACCGCCAATTGCGTATATAATCGTATTAATCTCTTCATTCTTAAAAATATCAGCAAGCTTTGCTTTTTCCGTGTTAATTACTTTACCACGTAATGGCAATACAGCTTGAAAACGGCGATCTCGCCCTTGTTTCGCAGAACCACCGGCAGAGTCACCCTCTACTAAATATAATTCATTTTTCTGCGGATTACGCGATTGCGCAGGGGTTAACTTTCCGCTTAAAGTACCTTCTGATTTTTTCTTCTTCTTACCAGTACGCGCTTCTTCTCTCGCTTTACGAGCAGCCTCACGTGCCTGCGCTGCTTTAACTGCCTTTCTCACAAGAAGTGTAGCAACATCCGGGTTTTCTTCTAAAAAGTAAGCTAAATGCTCAGATACAATTGCATCAATTGAAGAACGAGCTTCACTTGTACCTAGTTTCCCTTTCGTTTGCCCTTCAAACTGAAGTACTTCTTCTGGCACACGTACAGAAACGATAGCCGCTACACCTTCACGAATATCTGTACCCTCTAAATTTTTGTCTTTTTCTTTTAATAGTGAAACTTTACGAGCATACTCATTGAACACACGTGTCATTGCTGTTTTAAATCCAGCTTCGTGTGTTCCCCCGTCTTTTGTACGTACGTTATTTACAAACGAAAGAATATTTTCTGAATAGCCATCATTAAACTGGAATGCTAACTCTGCTTCAATTCCGTTTTGTTCACCAGTGAAGTATACAACTGGATGAATCGAATCTTTCTCTTCGTTTAAGTATGAAACGAAAGCTTCAATTCCTGTTTCATAATGAAATACATCTTCTAAATCATTACGTTCATCTTTTATCGAGATTTTCATTCCTTTTAATAAGAATGCAGATTCACGTAATCTCTCACATAACGTTTCATAATTGTAATTTGTTGTACTGAAAATCGTTGTATCTGGTTTGAAGTGCATTGTCGTACCAGACTCTTTCGTTTTCCCAATTTTCTCTAACGTCGTTGCAGGAATACCACCATTTTCAAAGCGTTGTTCATAAATGCTTCCGTCACGTTTAATCGTTACTACTAACCATTCTGACAAGGCATTTACAACTGATGCCCCAACACCGTGTAAACCACCACTTGTTTTATAGCCACCTTGACCAAACTTACCACCAGCATGAAGTACAGTTAAAATAACTTCAGGTGTTGGTTTCCCAAGTTTATGCATTCCCGTAGGCATTCCTCGCCCTTTATCAATAACACTAATACTATTATCTTTATGTATTACGACAGAAATTTCGTCGCCAAATCCCGCTAACGCTTCGTCAACGGAGTTATCTACTATTTCATATACTAAATGATGCAATCCACGGCTATCCGTACTCCCGATATACATACCCGGGCGTTTTCGAACGGCTTCAAGTCCTTCTAGCACTTGAATTGCATCTTCATTATATTGGAACTGATGCTTCGCCAAACTCCTTGCCCCTTTCCTAATCAAATCAGAACATATGTTTCTATTATAGAATAACGCCTCGACTATAGTTTTGGCAAGTTATCTTATCTATTTTATATACCATTTTCAATAGAAAAATCCTTGTTTTTTCACAAGGATTCCTCTAGGCTACTATTTCAGAAAAATAATCGTTTGTCAACGAGAAATGGATATGTATTCCAAGATTACACATTCCAAACCTTTATCATGATCCAAATGATCAATATCCAAAACGGGATAACAAGTAACAATCCCCAAAAACAGCCTTTAAAAAATCTCATGATGAACACCTCGTTCATCTACCCCATCATATATAAGGGGCGAAATTAACATTTCCGTTAACAAAACATAAACTACTTTGTCATCGCATGCTCTACTTTAATACAACGATCCATTATTACAGTATAGCCTTTTTCTTGTAAAAGTTTATATGTATCTTCATCTTGTACTCCTAATTGTGCCCAAAAAACATCTGCATCAATCTCTACAAACTCTTTCGCAACATCCATTAAAAATTCTGAACGGCGGAATACGTTTACGATATCAACATGTTCTTTAATATCCTTTAGTGAAGGAACTGCCTTTTCTCCAAGTACTTCATCAACTGTTGGATTTACCGGTATAATGCGGTACCCCGCATCTTGCATTGCTTTTGAAACCATATACGATGTACGTTCTGGCTTATCTGATAATCCAACAACTGCAATCGTTTTGCTTTTCTTCAATACTTCACCAATTTCCGTACGGGTTGGGTTTTCAATTATCATAATTAATCCCTCCTATTCCCTTAGTATATCCGATAAAGAAAGTCTCTTTCAACATGAAAGAGACTTTCTTTTATCCATTATTTGCGGATAACCTTACTAATTAATGTTTCACCTTACTGATTCTTAGTAGCTGAATTATCTGCTAACGTAGCTGATTTCGTCATTTTTTGACCGTTGCGATAGAATGTAACTTCTACTTTTTCGCCTACTTTTTTCTTTTCATATAAATACTTACGGAATTGAAGTGCATTTTCTACTTTTTGATCATCTAATGCTACTACAATATCATATTGCTCTAAACCAGCTTTTTCTGCTGGTGATACTGGATAAATTTTACCTAATACAACGCCATTTGTTACTTCTTTTGGTACTTTTAATTGGTTTAATGCATAAGCTTGCACATCTTCTAATGAAACTACACCTACACCAAGAGCTGGTCGTTTCACCACTCCGTCTTTTTCAAGCGATTCAATAACTGGTTTTGCGACATTAATTGGAATTGCAAAACCAATCCCCTCAACTTCTTGCTGCGCAATTTTACTTGAGTTAATTCCAATTAATTCACCGTTTTGGTTAAATAATGCACCGCCACTATTACCAGGGTTAATCGCTGCATCTGTTTGAATAACTTGTGCTTGCCAGTCTGGACGTTTGTCCCCATCAATATCTACTGGGATTTCACGTTCTTTACTACTGATAATGCCTTCCGTTACACTACCGTCAAATCCAAGTGGGTTACCGATTGCAATTGCTTTTTCTCCAGCACGAAGTTTACTAGAGTCACCTAAAGTTGCAACTTTATTAACAGCAGATCCATCAATCTCTACAACTGCTAAGTCTAACCAAGGGTCCTTACCAACTAATTTTGCATCAACTTGCTTTCCGTCGCTCAATTTAACAGCAAGTTTATTTGCACCATCTACAACGTGGTTATTTGTTACAATATATGCTTTATTTCCTGATTTTTTATAAATAACACCTGATCCTGTACCAGCTGTTTGCTCTTGTTCTGCCGGTTGCATCGCAAACGGATCAATAGTCTTCTGCATATTAATTACACCAACTACAACATCCTTTGCCCCTTCAACCATACCTGGCAAATCAGTTTCGCCCTTCGCTTTATTAACAACAGGAGCTAGCGTACCTTCCACTTGTTGATTAGAATTGAATGATGAAACTGCCGCGCCATTATTTTGCATCCATGGCATGTAAGGTGCTGCAAAACTAATTGTAACAGCCCCGACTACAGCTCCAACTAAACCTGTAAAAAAGTATCCTTTTTTACTACCTGATTTTTTCATTTCTCTCGTTTTACTATGCTCTTCATTTAAATTCGGTCCGTCGTAATATCCCATGTTTTATTTCCCCTCTCTGGTGAACTCGTACTTTCAGTATAGTCACTTTTTGTGTCCTTCTTGTGAACTCATCGTGAAATCCAATTAAAAAAATACTCCTATCTATCATTGTAGACAAGAAAAGTATTTTTTGTACATTCCACCTACAAAGGAGAGTATAAATTTGCTATATCCCGAAGCTAAAGTGCATAGTAACTTAAAGGTTATTCTTCAAATTTATAACCCACTCGAATGACAGTACCGATATGCTTCGCTCTATCTCCTAGCTTATTTCGCAGTTTTTTAATATGTGTATCAACCGTTCGGTCATCACCGTAGTAATCATATCCCCATAACTGATCTAATAAATGTTGACGCGACAACACAATTCCTTTGTTCTCCATTAAATAAACAAGAAGCTCAAACTCCTTATGTGTCAATATAATTTCTTCTCCATCTACTAAAACTGTTCTAGATAGTCGATTCACTTCTATTCCAGCTAAAGACATAGCATTTTCTTCAGTTACGCCTACCGCACCATCCGCACGTTTCAATAATGTCTTTGCTCGAGCTACTAACACTTTTGGACTAAAAGGTTTGGTTACATACTCATCTGCACCTAGTTCAAATCCTAGTAATGTATCATCCTCATCAGAACGTGCTGTCAGCATAATAATTGGCACTGCTGACTCTTTTCTAATTCGTCTACAAACAGACCAACCATCTATTTCTGGTAACATAATATCTAACATAATTAAATCAATTGTATGTTCAGCAAATAATTCTAGCGCTTTTTTTCCGTCTTCCGCTTCGATTACTTCAAAGCCTTCATTACGAAAATAATCACTAACAATTTCACGTAATCTTCTTTCGTCTTCAACAAGCAATACTGTTTTATTCATATAACCTATCCCGCCTTTTTACTCTTTCAATCGAATAATACGTTGATTGGAGCTTCCGCGAAATGGAAGTGTTAAATCTTTTTTATCAAATTCAAATCTTCCATCGACCAAAACATCCCCATAATGTAACAATTCTATCATATCATTATTTTGGTCACTCTGTATCTCTTCTAACGTATAACCTGTATAAATCCATAGATTTTTTTTCAAATCCTTCACAGCTTTCGCTACTTTTTTCACTTCAGCAGCTTGAAAGAATGGATCTCCACCTGAAAATGTTACATCAGTTAATGGGTTACTTTCAATCTCTTTCACAATTTCTTCTACTGTCATTTCAGTTCCGTTGCAAACATTCCACGATTTCGGATTATGACAACCAATACAACGATGCGGACAGCCCGCAAAAAACACGACTGTCCGCAACCCTTCCCCATCTACTACACTATCATGAATGATATTCATCACTTTCATTTATGCTTCACCCGATCCATCTCTTCACTACGTTTCGCACTATTCCACTTCGACATATCGCCTACAAGATAACCTGTTATACGGCGGATTCTTTCTATATTAGCCTCGTCTTCATTTCCGCAGCTTGGGCATTCATTACCTATAACTCCGTGATAACTGCAGCACTTACAACGGTCAACCGGATGATTAATTGAACCGTATCCAACGCCATGCTCTGCCATTGCTTGTACAATTTGTTTTAACGCCTTTTGATTATGCATCGCTGCTCCGTCTAGTTCAATATACGTAATGTGCCCTCCATTACATAGAGCATGAAAAGGTCCTTCTAAACGTATTTTATTTATCGCTTGAATGTTATAATAAACTGGGATATGGAATGAATTCGTATAATAATTATGGTTCGTTATACCGCTAATCACACCAAATTCTTCCCTATCTTTTTTCACAAACTTCCCTGATAACCCTTCTGCAGGAGTTGCAATTACTGAGAAATTCAATTCATGTTCTTCTGTCGCTTTATCCATTCTATCTCTCATAAAGGAAATAATTTCATACCCAAGTTTCCATGCTTCTTCATCTTCTCCATGATGCTTTCCTGTTAAAGCTACTAAACACTCCGCAAGACCGATGAAACCAAGACTTAACGTCCCTTGTTTTAAAATGGATGCTACAGAATCTTCAGGCTGTAACTTTTCCCCACCACGCCATACACCTTGTGAATATAGAAATCGAAAATCTCTCGCTCGCTTCGTACATTGATACTCAAATCTCTCTAATAATTGCTTAATTCCTAAATCTAAGTAATAATTTAATGCTTCAAAAAACGCTTCTTTTGAACCACTAATTAACGCTAATTTCACTAAGTTAATAGACGTAAATGATAAATTCCCTCTTCCAATCGCTGTTTCTTCTCCATGTATGTTAGACATCACACGAGTACGGCACCCCATGTAACATACTTCACTTTCCGGTCGTCCATCATAATGCACTGCATTAAATGGCGCATCTAAAAATGAAAAGTTAGGGAATAATCGTTCAGCCGTTGTCTCTAACGCTAATTCAAATAAATCATAGTTCGGATCAGATTCTTCAAAGTTCACACCTTTTTTCATTTTAAAAATTTGAATAGGAAAAATTGGTGTTTCCCCTTTACCAAGACCAGCTTGTGTCGCTTTTAAAAGCTGTCTAACTAATAACCGTCCCTCTTTTGATGTGTCTGTTCCATAATTAATAGAAATAAACGGTACTTGTCCACCGCCCCTACTATGCATACTATTTGAATTATGAATGAACGCTTCACATGCCTGATACGTATCATTTTCTGTTTCTTTCCATGCAAATTCTTCTATTTGTTCTTTCGTAAGCGGATATGACTGTAGTCGTTTTTTATGTCTCAGTACGGTTTTTCTCACATATGGAGCTAAATCAATATCAAAGAGTGCAAACGATTGACCACCATGCTGCATGTTTTGATTCGCTTGAAAAATAATTGAAGAAAGCGCCAACGCACTTTTAATGTCTTGCGGTTGTCTCATATGTCCATGTCCAGTATGAAAACCGGTAGCAAGCATTTGTGCTAAAGGAATTTGCGAACAAGTCGTCGTTCCTGTTGCATAAAAATCCAAATCATGTGGATATAATATATTTTGATTTATCGCTTTTTTCACTTGATCTGATAGTAAATTTGCTACAGCATAGTACTTTGCACTCTCAGATGCGAACGTTCCCATCACTCCCATTGGAGATCGGCCATCTACATTTGCATTTTCCTGCATTAAATCTTGTTCATTACCGTGGACAATTGTCCCAAACACTTTCATTAATTCTTCTCCACGTGTATTTTGTTGTAACATCCATAACCCTCCATCAATATGTTGGTGTCTCTTGATTAAAATGTTACAACATATAGTCTTATTGTTTCTGTAAGAAATGTAACATTCCTGTGAATTTTTTTTCACGAAATAATGAATTTTTCATTTACAAAAAAGAAATGTGCTCTTTACAAATGTATGGTACAATAAACGGGAAAAACTCTTTTTACCCTTTATCAACACATTTGAATAAAGGAGACTGAACTTATGGTTACTACATATCTTTTATTTATCGTTGCCTACTTACTTGGCTCGATTCCATTTGCATTAGTCGTTGGAAAAATCGGCTATGGAATCGACATTCGTGAGCACGGAAGCGGTAATTTAGGCGGAACAAATACATTCCGCACATTAGGGAAAAAAGCAGGTTTCATCGTTACAATTGCTGATATTTTAAAAGGTACATTAGCAACAAGTCTACCGATTATTTTCGGATTAGATGTTCACCCACTATGGTTCGGCTTAGCTGCTGTTCTTGGACATGTATATCCAATTTTCGCGAAATTCCGCGGTGGTAAAGCAGTTGCAACTTCTGCTGGCGTGCTATTATGCTACTCACCAGTTGTTTTTGCACTATTAGCTGTTGTCTTTTTCAGCCTTTTATTTACAACAAGATACGTATCACTTTCTTCTATGGTAACAGCTGTCGTTGCTGTTATTGCATCCATTGTTAGCGGGGATAAAATCTTCATTATTGCGATGTGTTTATTAGCAGGTATGGTTATTTATAAACACCGTGCAAATATCGGACGAATTATAAATAAAACTGAACCGAAAGCAAACTTTTCAAAAAAGCAAAAATAAGATCGTAACCCACATAACGCAAAAAGAAAACGTGAAGCATATTAATAGCGTCTTTTTGCGTTATTTTTTATACTAAAGAAAAAGTAACATAATCTGGAGGAACTATACATGAATCTTTCCGTAACAAAAGAAGCAGCACAATGGTATAAAAACGAATTAAACTTACAATCGGGTGAAACACTACGCCTTTTCGTACAATACGGCGGTTGCAGTACTGTGCAAAAAGGACTTTCTTTAGGTATTCGTAAAGATGACCCTGCACATCCTGCTGTTCAAACTCAAGAAGAAGGTATTAACTTCTTTATTGAAGGCGATGATGAGTGGTTCTTCGATGGACATAATTTATCTGTTACCCTTAACGACGGTGATGATTTCCCTCAATTTAATTATGAAAAATAAAAAAAGCGTGGCTTCTGCCACGCTTTTTTTATTTCTTTTTAATTTCCTCATATTTCGCATACCACTCAGGATATAATTTTTTAAATGATACAGGGCGGAACCCTTCTTTTTTTGCACAAATATTCGTTGTACTTGCAGTAATGCAAAGCTCATCATCACCGTTATATATTTCATAACCATATACAACACGAAGCGGGCTCACAGTATCAATCCACGTTTTCACAATTGCTTTTTCTCCGTAACGCATCGCTTTGCGATATGAAATTTGCAAGTCTAATACAGGAGAAATAATTCCCTCTTTCTCCATTTCAATATATGAAAATCCTAATTCTTGTATAAGTTTAGTGCGCCCAAGTTCCAGCCACACTAAATAGTTTGAATGGTAAACAACACCCATCTGGTCTGTTTCCGCATAGCGGATTTCAACTTCATATTCTGCTACAAACATTTCTATTCGCCTTCTTTCACTTCTGCTACCTTGCATACATTTAATCATAATACAGTGGAATCAAAAATAAAATAAAAACAGTGAATCTTTTACCGAAAGGGGCAAACACATGATCCAAATTGTAACTGTTCGTAGCGGTGATAGTGTTTATGGTTTAGCATCAAAGTACGGATCTACACCTGAGGAAATTGTAAAAGACAATGGACTAAATCCAGCTGAAACACTTGTTGTTGGTCAGGCACTTATCGTTAATACAAAAGGAAATAATTATTATGTACAGCCTGGTGACAGCTTATATCGAATTTCTCAAACGTATAACGTTCCTCTCGCTAGCTTAGCTAAAGTTAATAATCTTTCATTAAAATCTATTCTCCATGTCGGACAACAATTATATATACCAAAAGGTACAAAACGAGCAGTAGAATCCATCGCTTATTTACAGCCTTCAACAATACCGATAAAAGAAAGTTTAGTAAATGCTACACGTGCTATTAATCCATTTTTAACATATTTAGCCTACTTCAGCTTTGAAGCAAAAAGAGACGGCACTTTAAAAGAACCAACGGAAACAGCGAAAATCGCTAATATTGCAACGCAAGGTAAAACCATCCCTATGCTCGTTATTACCAATATCGAAAATGGGAATTTCAGCGCCGACCTAACCTCGGTTATTTTACGCGATGCAACAATTCAAAACAAGTTTATTACTAACATTTTGCAAACAGCTGAAAAATATGGCATGCGAGACATTCATTTCGATTTCGAGAATGTGGCACCTGAAGATCGCGAAGCCTATAATCGTTTTTTACGAAATGTGAAAACACGCTTACCTAGCGGGTACACATTAAGTACAACGCTTGTACCAAAAACAAGTTCCAATCAAAAAGGAAAGTTTTTTGAAGCTCACGATTATAAAGCACAAGGGCAAATTGTTGATTTTGTCGTCATTATGACATACGACTGGGGTTGGCAAGGCGGGCCACCGATGGCTATTTCTCCTATTGGTCCAGTAAAAGAAGTACTTCAATATGCAAAATCTCAAATGCCACCACAAAAAATTATGATGGGGCAGAATTTATACGGTTTCGATTGGAAACTTCCGTTCAAACAAGGAAATCCACCTGCAAAAGCGATTAGCTCTGTCGCAGCTGTTGCACTAGCTCGTAAATACAATGTTCCTATCCGCTATGATTTCACGGCTCAAGCTCCACATTTTAATTACTTTGACGAAAACGGCGTACAACATGAAGTTTGGTTTGAAGATTCGAGGTCTATTCAAAGTAAATTCAATTTAATGAAAGAACAAGGCATTGGCGGTATTAGTTACTGGAAGATTGGCTTGCCATTCCCACAAAATTGGCGTTTACTCGTTGAAAACTTTACGATTACAAAAAAGGGCTGACTTCCGTCAGCCTTTTTTGTACATTCTGTTAAGATTCATCTTTTATTTCACTTTTTAATGAATCAATACTTTCTAAACGTCTTTGATTTTTCGCTTCAATGGCAGCACGATCTTTTTCATTAGAAAGTTCCGCTGTTTCTTTTGCTTCATTAAAATTATCAATCGTATTTTGTACCATTTCTTGTAATTTTTCAGCGTTGTCATTTCGATTATCTGGATTCGGCATGTACTTCCCTCCTAATTCTTTATACATACCATCTTAAATTACCTATGTTCCTTCAAATTTATACAAAAAAAGGAGAATGCAATATTCTCCTTTACTTTAACCGTTATCAACAATCGGTTGTTTACCAGTTTGGTCTTGCATTTGCTTCCCTTTATTGCCACCAGCTTTTTTCGATTGTGTTCCAATTTGATTTGGTGCAAAGTCTTTTGAATTCTTTTTCGGATTACCCATTACTATCGCCTCCTTAACACTAGTATCGTACTAGCGTTAAGAATTATTCAGCTTGCTTAAAAAGTTTCATTTCATAACGTTTTTCAATACGTTCTTCAATTCGATCGATTGCATCGCGATCGCTTAATAATTGTTGTTTATTTTCATTTACAAGTTCTTCAAACGATTTACGGCGACTTCTTCTCATGCTGCTCACCCTTTCTCCTTCGCTTTCTTACTACATAGTATGAGCAAATGAAAAACTCTTTAATCAGATTTGTAAGAAAATTTTATGTTTTAGTACTCCTAAAAAAACTCCGTGTATAATAAATTAAAATGCCCCCGAAATCGGGACACAGATCAAAACACCTAAACCATCTGCTCCAATTCCCTTAGTACTTTTGGTATATTTCCAAAAGGATATTATTTCCTACAGGTTGTTAAATCGATAAATTTGATCGATACGTTACCATTTCATCCATATCTTAATTCGGAAAATATTTTGAATTCCAAGCAAATGTCCCTCGATTAATATTGGCTTTAGTTGTAATATCCTTAACCGTATACAATGATGTATTAATTTAATTCGTGCATCACGTATTGCTTCCTTAGTACGAGCTATACGTAAATCAGTGTATGCTTTTGCCAATTTTCCCCCTCCTAAATTTTTTTAGACATATTTTTATAAAGTGTTCAGAATACAACAGATCGGCTATTTCTGTTTATTGAACGTATGAAATACACAAACTATAATAATAAATATAAATAACAAACACTGTGTTTTTTAAAAAATAGGAGGTACAAAAATGAAAAACCAAGTATCAATAGTAGTTGAACATGAATTGAATGACGTAACACCAGAAATGATTGACTGGTGGTGGGATAATATTGATAACTCTGAACGATATAAACTATGGCACCCAGAAGAACATGTTGATTTTAAGTGGCTAGTTGACCCTAAAGTGCATGGGCATGTAGGAGCCATATCAGCTTCAATCGAATCTGCTGGGGATGGACTAGAATTCCCGCTAAGAATCAGATGGGAAGACCCTAAAGATTGTCCTATAAATACCCATTACAGCCATGTTTTAATGGGTTCGTGTTTAGATGATAATGACGATGTAATTTCACAAGTAATACATCAATACGAAAAATCCGAGAACGGTACAGTAATGACTTCTACATTCATTTTTCCGAAAGGATTACCACCATTTATTAATCTAAGTGGTTTATATAAACACAATGTAGAAGAAATGAGTGAATTCAGTAATTTTTTACCAGAACTTTTCAAAGAAAATTTGTAAGATAACTAAACAGCTTTACATTTAATAAGCGACTAACTAGAAACCAAATTGGCCCCCACCATTTTAGATAGGACTAAAATGGTGGGGGCCTTTCAATATCAAATCAATCACATTACTTCTTCTCAGTAATGTACTCTGCTCTTCAAATGAAAAACAACTCCGTTACATTTACATACTTTGTATGCGAATTCAGGAGGTGTTTTTTCCTATACCACGATTCGGGTTCACTTCAAAATAGCACACGGAATTTTTTATACCAAAACTTTTAAATACTCTTTTAATTTTTCTTCTGCATTCACTTCACTTTCTTTATAATCACGCAGCGCTCGTAATACGAAATCATACTGTTCTAAAATATAACTTTCTAATTTCGAGACATCCTCTAAGTTATTAAGCATAATTCTCGTATTACCAACTTCACTTTTTAACGCAGGTTCACATTTTAAACTCGTACATATTTCTTTCACATCATCTTCTAATATTTCTGTTAATATGTATTTCTTTCGCCCTTTTACTTTTACTCTCATAACCGGATAAAAAGCTTTTATATCTAAATAGCTTCCTACACTCATACAACGAATCCATTCAATATCACGGTTATTTCGTACAAGCATTTCTTTTACCGCTTCAAATACTATTGTTTCATCAAGCACTTCTTTCTTCGCTTTTCTTTTTCCTTCTTCTTCAACTGATGCACACCTTTGATAAACTGCCGCACACGTAATACAGTCATCAAATGCATTATGAGAACTTAAGCGAATTCCAAGCATTCGTTTTAACGTTTCAAGTTTATGGTTAGGAGCGTGTTTCATATATTTTTTCGCCAAAAATACAGTATCGATAACTTTATTTTTCGGCTCAGGTAGTCCAAGCATATTTACATTACTCTTTAAAAAACGCATGTCAAAAGAGGCATTATGTGCCACAATAACATTTGTATGTAAAAATGCTAAAAATAAAGGTAACACTTCTTCAATCGTCGGTGCATCCGAAACGCGATAATTTGTAATACCTGTTAAACTCGTTATTCGTTCCGGAATTGGACGCTCCGGATTCACATAGGAAACAAACTGATCTACTAGTTCATGATTACGATATTTCACTGCTGCAACTTGAATAATTTTATCATTATAAGGGTTAAATCCTGTTGTTTCAAAATCAATTACAACATAATCTAACGGTAAGGATACATTCCCCACTCCAGACACTCCTTTATCTCTAAACATTTATATTTCTTTTATCATATCACGAAGCTTTCACTACTTGAAAAAGAAAAGGCAGAAACGATTATATTCCATCTCTACCTTTTCGCCGTTATTTTAATTTAGCAATCCGTTTTTCCATCTCTTTTTGCGTCATCGGTCCAATAAACTTATCCTGAATAACACCTTTCGTATCTATAAAATACGAAGTTGGGATCGTAATTACTTTATACGCTGTTGTCACATCAATGTTCTTGTCCATTAAAATAGGAAAAGTAATCCCTTTTTCTTTAGCGAAATTTCTTACTTTTTCTTCTCCCCCTCCTTTTTCTGAAGGCGTATAATTTATTGCTAAAATTTCTACATTTTCTTTATGTTCTTTATAGAAAGCCTCCATATCAGGCATTTCTTGCTGACAAGGTCCACACCACGTTGCCCAAAAGTTTAAAATAACTTTCTTCCCTTTTAAATCCGATAACTTTACCTTCGTTCCATCTAATTTTGTCAATTCAAAGTCTGGTGCACTCTTTCCTATTTCAATACCGTTCCTTGCGATCATCTCTTTCATAGCAGCTTCACTTTTTGCTGGCTTTTCTTGTACTACTTGATCCTTTTTACCAAACTGATCATAAGCTGCATATCCCGCTAAACAAAGTAACACTACAATAATCGTAAGCTTCCGCCACATCTTATATCACCCTAACGTGTTTATCTTCTTATAACATAATCACAAAATACTATATACCTTATTTTAGCTTATACGGACAAGCTTGGAAATATTCACATTCAAAATAGTTAGAACATTTATAGTCTAGATGAAATATTTACCTTTTTATCATATAATTAGAAATAAATACCAAACCCGCGAGGTGATATGTATTTTACAATTACTTATCAACCCTTTTACTTTTGCTTTCTTCACTTTACCATTACTATGTATTTGTTTTAGCGGCTTGCTATACAAATTCAAATGGGCTGCTATTATTATTTCTTTTACTGTTCCACTTATTTTTTCATTATCGTCTCGGGATTTGATATACACCTAACTTTACAAAACTTAGACGTTTGGATTAGTTATAGTGCTGTTTATTCTGTACTTTCCTACATAACAGCAGCACTAATACGTAAAAAACTGCACATGTAGAACTTTCAAAAAGGGGGATTTTTATGAATCTATTTGAAAAAATACTATTATATATTCTTAGTTTTATATTTTCCCCAATCGGGATTATCACTTGGATCATCTCGCTCTTCAGTAAAGATCCTGAAAAAAAGCAAGTTGGACGTATTTGTCTCTATATCGCTTTAATCTCATTTATCCTTTTAGCCGGTCTCGGTATTCTTAGTTTCTTCACGATGACTACCACCACTACTATACAATAGTTATAGAAAGGATGATTGTTTTGGGAGAACATCCTATTAGTAAAGAACTTCGCTATATACGAATATGTTTAGTTGTTTTAGTAATCGTTCTTTTATTTTTCAACGGTGAAAGAGTCGTTGAAATTTCTACAAATCATGATGCCATAGAAAACGTTTCAACCAGTAATATGACACAGATTGCTGAAAATACATTTGCTATTCAAGAATATAATCCATCACTAAGTAGCGAACATACGGTCAAAATTTTCAAATATAATCCGGATACAAATCAACTTACTCTAGTCAAAGAGTTTAGCACTAACGATACTGAGTCTTATACGTATCAACTTAATAAGAGTGAATAAAGATAAGAGCGCTATATAGCTCTTATCTTTTTATTAGCATCTCTTTAAACAATGACTTACAAGTTAATAATTCTCTAGGATCCCCACATTCCACAATACTCCCATTATTCATGACGACAACTCGATCCGCTATCATCGCCCTCTCAACATCATGTGTCGTCACAATTCTCGTTACATTCCCTCCTAGCCCTTTCAGTATATTCCAAACCACTTCTTGATTGTTCGGATCTAATCCCGCAGTTGGTTCATCTAAAATAATGAGATTCGGATTTGATACAATCGCTCGCAATAACGCCAGACGCTTTCTCTCTCCTCCCGAAAACTCTTCTCCGCTTTTATGTAGTACAGTCTGAATACCTTCAGATAACCTCCAAATAATCGGCTTCGCATTTACAAGTTCAATATTTTTTTCTAATTGTTTTTCTAGGCACTCTTCTCCGAAATACATATTCTCTTTTACTGTCGTTCGAAAAAAACGAGGTTCCTGCCATATAGTAGTCATACAAGCTTTATTACCATAATAAGCAATACTACCATTAGATGGTTTATATAAGCCCGCGATTAATTTTAAAAGCGTCGTTTTACCTGCACCACTTTCCCCCACAATGATAACGAGTTCGCCAGGATTAATTTGCAAATGAATATTTTTAATTCTACATCTCTCTTCACCGTTCTCTTGAAATGAAACATTTGTTAATCTGATTCCCATCGCTCTTTCTACATTTCTGTATTCAGCCTGTATATCTAAAAAACAAAAAACTCGATTTGCCGAAGCGATTGCGACTTGCGTCATCATCAATAAATCACTCGCATAACGAACAGGGAAAAAAAGCATCTCAATTGTAGCTAATACTGCAACGAGCGATCCAACTTCCATATCCCCTTTTATTATTTTTTGTGCTCCTATAATAAGAACAACTATATACGTGACCGTTTCAATCACCGTTCCAACTATTCCAATGCAATGTTGCATCATCATCTTCTTTACTTCCGTTTTATAAGATTGTGCTGTTACTCCTTTAAATAAGTGAATTGCCCATTTTTCTTTTTGTAAACTCCGTAAATCTTGTATACCTTTTACAAACTGTGACACCATCTCTACAACACTTGATTGATTTTTTTGAGCAATGCTTGCAATATTTCTTACCTTTTTCCCCATCAACATCGGAACCGTTGCACTTAAAAATAAAAATGGAGTTACCCACAATATGAACTTTGTATCTATATGTTGTAGTGCTATGAACGCACCTATAAATTGCGCAATAGCGTGTATATATTCTATTAATATAGAGCCATATAATCTGACCCAGTTTGGAATATCAGACACGACTAACGTTTCTAACTCTCCTTGTTTGACTTTCTCACTCTCTTCAAACGGTAATAGGAAAAAATGACGCAATACATCTATACGCTTCTCTCTTAATATTCGCTGACTCGCTTTTGAGCTTACATAATCAAATGAAAGATTGTTCACCCACATTAACAAGCGGCTAACTGTAAACAAAGTAATGTAAAGATATGCTCCCTTCAGCTCTCGTTGAATAAGATTATCTACAATTAGCCCCATAAATAGTGGCCGAGATAAATTTAAAATAGCTGCAAAAAGTCCACTGCATACAGCTGCTATTACTAATAATTTTTCTTTCTGTAACGGTAACAATATTCTTTTATATTCTTTCATGATGTTCCCTCCATTTTTATAGTAAAAAGAAAAGGATGAAACCAAATGGTTTCATCCCTTTCCATAAAATAAGGAAGCTAACAATTGTTAGCTTCCTTATCGTTTATTTCAATTATTTAGTTCGACACTTTAGACTCTTCAATTTTCTCACGAAGAACCATTTGCAGGATACCACCGTGACGGTAGTAGTCAATTTCAACTTCACTATCGAAACGAGCTACTACTTCAAATTGTTTTTCATTGCCATCTGCATCGGTTGCAACTACTTTTACAAGATCGCGTGGTCTAACTGTTTTGTCAATTTGAATTTCAAATGACTCGTTACCAACAAGACCTAACGTTTCAGCGCTGTCGCCATCTTTAAATTGAAGTGGTAATACGCCCATTAATACTAAGTTACTGCGGTGAATACGCTCGAAGCTTTCTGCGATTACTGCTTTAATGCCTAATAAATTTGTACCTTTCGCAGCCCAGTCACGAGAACTTCCCATACCGTAATCTTTACCAGCAACAACTAGAAGACCTGTTCCATCTTCTTTATATTTCATAGCAGCATCATAGATAGATGTTACTTCACCAGTTGGCCAATATGTTGTATATCCGCCTTCTGTTCCTGGTGCGATTTGGTTTTTAATACGGATGTTTGCAAATGTACCACGCATCATAACTTCATGGTTACCACGACGAGAACCGTAAGAGTTAAAGTCAACTGGTTGTACGCCGTTTTCTAATAAGTAACGTCCCGCTGGTGTATGCTTACCAATTGAACCTGCTGGTGAAATGTGGTCTGTCGTTACAGAGTCACCAAATTTACCAACTATGCGTAAACCTGATAATGTTTCAACTTCACCTGGCTCTTTAGATAAACCTTCAAAGAATGGTGGGTTTTGAATATAAGTTGAGTCATTATCCCAAGTATATAAAGCTTCATTTGAAGTTTGGATTTCATTCCAACGCTCATTGCTGTTAAATACTTGTGCATATTCTTTCTTGAACAGTTCAGATGTAACAACGCTTTGAACTACATCTTCAATTTCTTTAGCTGATGGCCAAATATCGTTGAAGTAAACAGCATTGCCATTTGTATCTTTACCGATTTCATCATTTTTCAGGTCAATATCAACAGTACCTGCAAGTGCATATGCCACAACAAGTGGTGGTGATGCTAAGTAGTTCGCTTTTACAAGCGGATGAATACGACCTTCGAAGTTACGGTTACCAGATAAAACAGATGTTACTAATAAATCGTTTGCTGCGATTGCTTCTTCTAGCTCCTCTGCTAATGGACCAGAGTTACCGATACAAGTCGTACAGCCGTAACCAACTGTTTGGAAACCTAATTGATCTAAATATGTTGTTAAACCTGATTTATCTAAGTATTCAGTAACAACTTTAGATCCTGGTGCTAATGATGTTTTTACGTATTCAGGTACTACAAGTCCTTTTTCAATTGCTTTTTTCGCAACTAGACCTGCCCCAATTAATACGTATGGGTTTGATGTATTTGTACAGCTTGTAATTGCAGCGATTGCAATTGCACCTGTTTTCATCGTTACTTCTTTATCTTCTAATGTAACCTTCACTTCTTTATCGAATTCTTGCTCATTAAATCCAAGTCCTTGTGTTCCAACTGGTGCTACAACAGCTTTGTGGAACGCATCTTTCATATCTGAAAGTGGAATTAAATCTTGTGGGCGTTTCGGTCCAGAAAGGTTAGATTCGATTGTATTTAAATCAATTTCAACAAGATCAGTGTAAATTGGATCTTTACTGTCTGCTGTATAGAATAAACCGTTTGCTTTACAGTATTCTTCAACAACGCGAATTTGCTCTTCATCTCTACCTGTTAAACGTAAGTATTCTAATGAAATATCGTCGATTGGGAAGAATCCACAAGTTGCGCCGTATTCTGGTGCCATATTTGAAATTGTTGCACGGTCAGCTAGAGGCATGCTCTTTAGTCCATTACCGAAGAACTCAACGAATTTACCAACTACACCTTTTTGACGTAATACTTGTGTTACTTTTAATGCAACATCAGTTGCTGTAGTACCACTTGGAAGTGTGCCAGTTAATTTCACACCGATTACTTCAGGTACTGGGAAGTATGAAGGCTGTCCAAGCATTCCCGCTTCTGCTTCAATACCACCAACGCCCCATCCAAGAACACCGATACCGTTAATCATCGTTGTATGTGAGTCTGTTCCAACTAATGAATCTGGGTATGCAACTAAGTCGCCTTCAGCATTTTTCACCGCGTGAACAACTGGTGCTAAATATTCAAGGTTTACTTGGTGTACGATACCTGTTGCTGGTGGAACTGCACGATAGTTATCAAATGATTTTTGTGCCCAGCTTAAAAATTTATAACGTTCTTCATTACGTTTAAACTCTAAGTCCATGTTGAATGCAAGCGCGTCTGCCGTACCCGCTCTATCAACCTGTACAGAGTGATCAATTACAAGGTCTACAGTAATTTCTGGATTAATTTTATCAGGATCCCCGCCCATATCTGCCATTGCTTTACGAAGCGAAGCCAAATCTACAACAGCTGGAACACCAGTGAAATCTTGTAAAATTACACGAGATGGTTTAAACGGAACATCGATTTCTTGAACATCTTTCGTTCCCCATTTCGCTAAATTTGTAACATGCTCTTCTGTAATTACACGTCCGTCTACTTGACGAAGTACAGATTCAAGTAAAACTTTCACGGAATATGGTAATTGAGATACGTTGCCAACCCCTGCGTTTTCAAGCGCTTTCAATTGATAATAATGATACGTTTTTCCATCTACTTCGAAAGTTGCACGTGATTGAAATGGATTATGTTTGACCATTATGTTTCCCCCCTGTTAAACGTGACTAAGTTGTCTGAATATAAAATGTAGACAAACTTTTCAATACCTTACGATAATATCTTATTACAACTTTCTAAATAAGTAAATAATAAGAAACTTATGGATTATCATAAGTTTTCTTTATATTTCTAAATTTGAATAGTGTTCATGCTCCTTATGAATACTATTACCATAAAGTAAAGTACTCTTTCAGCGCTTTACTTTACGTTCATATATGTTATGAACAACTCATGTTTTATCTATAAAAAACATTATAGAGGTGAGAAAAATGAGTAAACGAAAAGCAAATCATACTATTTCAGGAATGAATGCTGCATCCGCACAAGGGCAAGGTGCTGGTTATAACGAAGAGTTTGCAAATGAGGCGTTAACTCCAGCAGAGCGACAAAATAATAAGAAACGTAAAAAGAATCAGTAACAAAAAAACCAAAAGGTATGTCTGCCTTTTGGTTTTTTTCTAATGCTTATAACGTAATAACTCCGAAACCGTTACAAATCGATATCCTTGCTTTTTAAGCTCAGGTAAAATTTTCGATAACGCCGCCACTGTTTGGCTACGATCACTTCCTCCATCGTGCAACAGTACAATATCTCCACTTTTAGCATGTTTCACAACATGATTTACAATGGACTCAGTACCTGGATTCGCCCAATCACGAGGGTCTTGATGCCACGACCATAGAACAGTTTGATAACCAGCTTCTTTAGCTGTTTTAAATACAGCATCGTTAATATATCCGCCTGGAGGACGGAACAACAAAGGTTCTTTCACCCATTTTTTAAAGTATTTCTTTCCATCTAAAATATCATTTTCTAATTTTTCATCTGATGAATTATTCGCATACAAATGATTCATCGTATGATTTCCAATTTCATGCCCCTCTTTTAGCACTTTCTTTACTAGATATGGATTACGCTGAACTCGAAATCCAATCATAAAAAAAGTCGCTTCAGCTTTATATTGACGTAATAAATCCAATATTTGTGGTGTATAAGTTGGATCTGGTCCATCATCAAATGTGATTGCAATGACCTTTTCATTATTTGGCACTTCCCACGTTACATAGCCTGTTGGCTCTAACTCTTTTCTTAACAACATTTTAGCTTCCACTTTATCCACTTGAAATATATGTACTGCACAAATTAAGGAAAAAATTAATAGAATAATTTTTTGTTTCTGCATATTAGCGCTAAAAGTTTTGAGGTTGTTGAATTCACAACAACCTCATTTACTTTTCTAATTGATCTACATTTCGCATAATATTTTGGAGATTATTTTCGTATTGCTCAAGTTGTGGACGTTGTGTTTCCGAAGCTACTTCTAGCGCATTTTGAATCTGTTCATACGCTTCCTGGACCTCTTGGCGTAATTCTTTTAAATCATGACCGTAGTTTGGATCATTTTTCACAATGTTATTGAATATATTTTCTGCTTGTGTAACTCCTTGCTGTGCAGCTTGAAAAGCTTGTTGTTTATCTTTATGATATGGCATTATATGATCCCCTTTCTGTAATAGTTAGTCCCATTTATCTTTACCCTTTTTTCTAAAAACATTCTCGTATAAATTCGCAAACTTCTCTCATTCTAAATAGAAAGAGGAGGTGTCACATACAATGGGAAAAAACAATCGTGAATCGAAAGAAAAAAAAGGACAACCGGAACCATTAAGCGGATCTCATAAAGTAAAAAACCGTAACCATTCACGCCAAAAAAATCATGCGCATCATGATATGTAAAACAAAACATTCACACTAGCTACCTTTGCCACATACAATGTTTATATTTTTCCATTTATTCTTCACCCCTGGTTCATTCATGCATAACATAGTATGAATTGAGATTTTACGGAGGGTGTCTTACATGGGCAAGAAAAAGAAGGATTGTCTTTTTCATGTTGATGGTTTCGAAGAATGGATGGATCAATTTTGTTCTGATTCTTGTAGTAATTTTAGTTTTCCAAATCAAATTCATATTGACCTTTGTGAAACAGAACAAGAATACATTTTGGAAACAGATGTACCAAATGTGACTGAACAAAATGTACTCATTAAAAAGATGGAGACAGGCCTAAACATATGCATACTTCATAAAAATACTTCTTTACAGCGGACCATTCCTTTACCCGCTAATATTATTTATAAGAAGATGCTAGCCTGCTTAGAGAATGGATTTTTAGCCATTCATATTTCCAAAAATGAAGTTGCCGATAAGCATGAAAAGAAGATTCTTTTTTCAAATTGAGAGTTAACATAAATACAAAAATAAGCCCCAGTAACTTGCTGGGGCTTATTTTATTTCGCATGCATTTCTATATTAGAATTTCTATCATATCTTTTTTTCAATAAGCTTTTTGTAACTAAAAGTACAGGAAATGCTACAGTTGAAAATATAGCTAGCTCTGAAAATACTACAAATCCATTTTGGTACCCGTAATAATCGAGAAGTACTCCTCCAAACCAAGGACCAATTACTACTCCAATTCCTGAAAAGCCCATCGCTCCGAAGTATGTTCCTTTCAGATTGGAATCAGCGATCTCATCAATAAATACATCTGTCATTGAAAACATTAAAACTTCTCCAAATGTAAAAATAATTGTACAAATAGCTGCCCCTAACATGGATTCTACTAGTCCAAATCCAAACAATCCCCCGCTCACAAATAACGTTCCAACCATAATAGACGCTAATGGCGTATACTTTTTACACATTTGAATAACAGGGTATTGAATAACTACTACTGTAATTGCATTTAAAGCTAGCATATATGAAAACAACTTCACTCCATCCTGAAATATATGTGCATTTGCAAAATATTGAGATACTGTCGTGGTTAAATGCGAAAAACCACTATTACTCAAAATAATCCCGACTAAAGCAACTAAAAATACTACATCCTTTCGCAAAATACGAATTGCATTTAACATTGTAACAGGCTTTTCTTTATTTATTTTCTTTCGTTCCAGTGGATACTTCTTAAATTGGAACGCCAATATAGCTGTATATAAAATGTAAACTCCAGCGGCTACTAAAAAAGGAATTGTTGATTTTGCACTTCCGAGCTGTAATCCAACAATTGGTCCAATCGCAACCCCAACATTTATTGCACCGTATCGCAAGTTATAGACGAGTAACCGATACTCTGGTTTCGTTAAATCTGATAATAATGCTCTTGACGTCGGTTCAAAAAAGGACCTACATAATCCATTCAAAGCATTTAATAAAAAGAAACTTAAAACATGATCTGCAACTGAAAAACCTATAAATACAAACACCCAAACGATCATGGAACATATTATAATCATCTTTCGGCCGAATCGATCCGATAAATTCCCTCCGATAAAGCTAGCAAAAACTCCAACAAGTGCACTCGTTCCGATAATAGCACCCGTCATTCCAGCTGATACCCCTTTAACAGTCGTTAAATAAATTGCTAAAAATGGAATACTCATTGACGTGGCGAACCTCGCAAATAAAGTCCCTATTATAATTGTCATTCCTAACGGATGAATATTTTGTAACTTCCCCTTCATCTTCAAACCTACTCTCCCTATTCTTACATAAAAAAAGAAAGCAAAGGATCTGCTTTCTTTTCCCTTTTTATACTTGAGGTGTTTGTACCCGAGCTGTTCGCGTTATATCCATATCAATTCCATATGTAAACTGTAATTCCTTACAAACATCTTTAATTAAAATCGCGACATTATACGTTTCATTAAATTGTAAAACTATGCTTTCTACTTCTTCGTATGTATACTTATATTCTCCTGTAATGACACTTTTTAAATCAAAGCATTCATTAATACAAAGTTGTACAAGTAGTTGGTCATATTTTTCTAGTACATCTTCTTTCTTCCAAAGTAACTCCTTTACATATAACCGATCAAATTTCACACTTTCTCGGTTACAATCCGTTAAAATCCGGGTCATTTCATTTAGTTCTCGATATAATTCAGAAATATTTCTGCTTAAACTAAGCAGTTTATCTACGCCGTTTTCATATAACATATTCATTCCACCCCCGCATTTTCTTCTTATTATAGCAAGAAAATTCTAAAAATAGTTTCTTTCTTCTGAAATATTAGGAAACTAATTTCAATTGCTTTACAATGAAACTAGCTAACACGAAAGGGGAAAGAGAATTGGAGCAAAAATTATATTACATCGACGCTTATAAGAAAGACTTTACTACTAAAGTTATAAAGCAAGATTATTGTACAGAAGGAAACTTATATGTTGTCTTAAGTGAAACTGCATTTTATCCAACAGGCGGCGGACAACCACACGACACTGGAACTTTAAATGGTATTCCGGTAAGTAACGTTGAAGAAGTAAATGGAGAAATTCGTCATTTCATAGTAGAACAATTACATACAGAAGAAGTAGAGGGTAAAATAGATTGGGAGCGCCGTTTTGATCATATGCAGCAACATACAGCTCAGCACATTTTATCTGCTGCTTTTTGGGATCACTTTAACATACCGACAATCGGGTTCCATCTTGGAAAAGAAACTATAACAATTGATTTAGAAACAGAAAATCTGCATGCAGAAACAGTTGAAAAGGCTATGCAAATTGCCAACAAAATTGTTTTTGAAAACCATCCGATCCGTATAGAGTGGATGAACTTAGAAGAAGCGAAAACATTACCTCTTCGCAAAGAACCGACTATGACAGAAAATATACGCGTTGTTATTATCGAAAACTATGATTACAACGGCTGTGGCGGAACGCATCCGAAACACACTGGTGAAGTAGGTCCTATTCAAGTACTAGGATGGGAGCGCAATAAAGGTATTATACGCTTAACGTTTATCGCTGGCTGGCGCACACTAAAATTAATGGGGCAACAACAACAAATTATGAAAGATGTTTCTAAACAATTAAACAGTAGTGAAGCTGATATTCCAGCAAAAGTATCCCAACTTCTTACATCCCAAAAAGAAAACGAAAAAGCACTACAAACAATGAATGAAAAACTATTATTTGCAGAAGCGAATGAACTATTGCAACAGCCAGAAAAAATACACGGTGGAATACTTATTTCTAAAGTATTTACAAACCGCCCTATGCAAGAAATTGCAAAACTGTCTGCTATTATTACAGAACAACAAGAGCATGCAATTACGTATTTCGTTATTGAAAATGAGGACAAATTACAATGTATTCTCGCTTGCGGAAAAACAGTAACGCTCGATATGAATACACTTTTAAAAGATGCCCTTCCTACAATTAAAGGAAAAGGTGGCGGAAATAAAAAAAGTGCTCGCGGCGGCGGGAAAGCGATTATGACTGGGGACAAGTTTTTAAATCAACTTGTTTCTTCTTTACAATCAGCGGTGTAGATCATTTTATGAGTGGGATGTCATTGAACTCGATGATATCCTCTTTGCTGCTTTGCTTCGTACATAGTAATACAGTAAATGAAATTATATTAACGATTTTTCAAATATATCTATCATAAATCAAAATATATCAACGATCCTATAAGAAATATCGATTGTCCAACGAAATACGACAATAAACACAACTTATAGAGTAAGAGGAGGCTGCTCCAAAATAATAGCCTCCTTTTATGTTTACAAACCAATATTTTGTTTTAATCCTTGGTAACTTCCTGCGTTCAAGAACTTTTCAGATGCAAGTTTAATGAACTTCTCAGAAAAACCATATCTACTCAATTCTTTGATCGGTACCATTTGCACATCTTGAATTGGATTATGATCAAATTCATTTGATGGTAACGTAATTTCCCCTGTAATCCTTTCAAGCAGAAACGTAATATGCAATAAAGATGGGCTAGCATCTGGTTTATCACAAACATAGAGTAGCTTCTTAATTTTAACTTCTAACCCTGTTTCTTCTCTCATTTCTCGAATCATCGCTGCTTCTAACATTTCACCGTTCTCTACCCTTCCTCCAGGTAAAGACCAATTCCGATTAGCAACTTTTTGCTTTACTAGTAACACCTTTTCATCTTCAGTTAAAATTCCGGTAACACGAACTTGCATTACATTTTCCATATGTAATCTCCTCTTCCCATTATATTTACAAATTAATCCTTCCACAAAAAGAACGTACGTTTTATAATTAAAGAAAATTATGGAAGAAAGAAGTTGTTACATTCATGCGTCCACCTTTAACAAAGTCTATATCACTTGAAGATTTCCAAAACTATTATTGGTTAAAAGCAGAACTGCAAACATTTTGTCGTGAACATGATTTGCCAGCTAGTGGCTCTAAGATCGAGATAACCGAGCGTATCTCCCATTATTTAACTACTGGTAAAATATTAAAAAACAGCTCTGGTCAAAAGACAAGTAAAACTTCTCTCTCTTATAAAGACCTTTCCCTTCAAACGATTATTACTAAAAATCACCGCTGTAGCGAAGACGTCCGTGTTTTTTTCAAAGAAAAAATTGGGGGGAACTTTCGTTTTACAGTAGCACTTCAAAAGTTTTTCAAAGAGAATATCGGAAAAACATATGAAGACGCGATAACGTTTTGGTATGAAGAAAACGAACGAAAAAAAGATCCTACATACAAAACTACTATCAGCGCGCAGTTTGAATACAATCGCTTTACTCGTGATTTTTTCGAAGATCCAAATAACAAAGGAAAATCAAAAGCTGATGCTATCGCTGCTTGGAATGAAATAAAAGCAAAACCTGGTAGCAATGTTTATACTCCTCAAAAAATAGAAAACTAGTGTAGGAGCTAGTCTTCTATTTTTTCAAATAATAGAGCAAGCCCTATCCCGCCCCCAATTCCTAATGTCGCAACTCCATATTTCATATGCTCTCTTTTAGCCTGATAAAACAAGCGCGTTACAAGCATAGCTCCAGACGCACCGTACGGATGCCCGAGCGCAATTGCACCACCATTTACATTTAATTTTTCGTACGGAATTTGTAACTCCTTTGCACATGCCACAATTTTTGAAGCAAATGCTTCATTTATTTCAAAATAATCTATATCCTCTACTTTTAAATTCATTTCATTTAATAATTTATTCACTGCAAATATCGGACCAGTTCCTGGAAGGTTTGGATCCACTCCAACTACAGCACTGCGAACGAAACGAAGAACAGGCTTGTATCCTAATTTCCGGGCTTGCCCCTCTTCCATTACAAGAACAGCACATGCCCCGTCATTTACACCACACGAATTTCCTGCTGTTACCGTTCCATTTTGTAAAAATACAGGTTTCGTTCTCTTAATCATTCTTTCATAATTCATTTCTCGCTTTATAGATTCATCTAATAATCCATTAAAATAATGAGGTAATATCTCTTCTTGTATATATCCTTTTTCTAATGCTTGCAGCGTTCTTTTATAGCTAAGACAAGCATATTCATCTTGTATTTCTTTCGTTATATTATACTGCTCTGCAACATACTCAGCGGCTAATCCCATATCTGGATCCCCAATTATTTCAGGCGAAAACCGTGCTCTATTTTGAAAAGGTGACGTACTTGTACTCTCTACTCCCCCAGCGATATAACAATTACCTGCCCCGCCCCCGATATAATGACACGCAGTACGAATGGCTTCTAATCCTGCACCACATTGCCGATCAATCGTTACACCAGGTATATGATAACCGAGCCCTGTTTCTAAAGCAGATAATCTTGCAACGTTACCTCCTGGTCCAACGACATTTCCTAATATGACATCATCTATTTCTCTCTCAATTCCTTTGCTTAGAAACGTAAGAAGTGGTGCTGCTAATTGCTGAACTTCATAATCTTTCAACATCCCGTTTTTTTTACCAATAGGTGTTCTTTTCGCTTCTACAATAACCGCCCTATTCATATATCTTTTCCCGGTTTTCAATCATACTTTTTGCTTCGATACGAGCAATCTTCCCGCTATTTGTATAAGGTATTTCATCAACAAAGTGCCATTCTTTCGGTATTTTAAAAGATGATAATCGTTGTAAGCAAAAACTCTTCAATTGTTGCTTTGTAGCACTTCCTTTTACGATAGCGACAAGCTTTTCACCCCAATAACTATCTTCTACACCAACTACAACTATTTCATCAACAGCTGGATGTGTCTGTAGCACACTCTCTATTTCTTCTGGATAAATATTGATTCCTCCAAATAAAATCATATTCTTCTCTCTTCCAACAATATATATAAAGCCTTCTTCATCTTGATAACCTACATCTTGCACTGTCATCCAGCCATCTGCAGTCAACTTTTGAGCTAAAACACCATCTATTATGTATCCTATAAAAAACTGATCACTTTTCACATACACAGTTCCTATCTCGCCTGTCTGTACTTCTTCTCCTGCTTCATTACATATTCGAACTTGTACATTATGACAAGGTTTCCCTACTGAATTCGGTTTTCTTTCACTCTCTTCATCGACCAATGCTGTTACAAAGCTTAGCTCAGACGCACCATAAAACTCATATCTTTTTGCATAAGGTAACATATTCTTCACCTTTTCTTTCGCTTCAGCTTCCCATTTCGCTCCTGACGAAATAATTTTCATTTCATTTTCTATTACTCTATTTTCTTTATATAAAGACTCAAGCATCGTCGGTACTGTATACATGACCGAAATATTTTCAGTTTCTAACTTAGCCAACACTTGATTTGGAATGAATTTTCTCATAATATGTACGATTTGCCCTAAATACAATGCACTTATTGCTCCATATAAGAACAAAGAATGAACAAACGTCCCAGCTATTAAAATAGAATCTTTCTTTTTCATATGAAAGTCATGTACATTACACTCAAAACTATGAACCCACGATTGTTGTCCACGTAAAAATGCCTTCGCCTTCCCTGTCGATCCTGATGTAAATCCCATATAAAAAGGAGCATTTTCTACATTTTCTAAAGGTGGATTGGTAGTTGGATAATTCTCTATCATTCTTTTCCATTCATCAATTTCAATTACTCTTCCTTCTTCATCCGATATATCATTTAACTTGTACCGTTCTGTCACAATCATATCTGGATTACTGATGGCTAGCCTTTCCTTTAGCTCACCCTGCTTCCATTTTATATCTAATGGTACACAAATCCATCCAGCCATAGCAGCACCAGCAAATAGTTGTAAAAATTCTATACGATTTTCTAGTACAATTGCTATAGTTTTATTCTTCGATTCTGTTGCGCGCAACCAGTTTGTTACTTTACAAACTGAATTAAACCACTCTTTATATGTTAATACTCTATCATTTTCCTTTATCGCTATTTTATTCGGTTGTAAAGAGGCATGCTGTTTATATTCTTTTGTAATCCCCATATGAGACGTCCTTTCTTTACAAAATAATAAAAAGAAACACGCAATTAGCGTGTTTCTTCTCTCTTATCCCGCATTTGTATATTTTCTATTCTTCAAAGCGGGCGTAATAATATGTTTCAATGAACGATGTAACCTTGTCACAAGAATTGCTGCTATAATCGCTTTTATGCAATCACCTGGTAAAAATACAACACTCACTTTCATCGTTTCCCATACGGAAATATCCATTACGAAAGCTTGTACAATGATACCAAATACATAAACTACGAAAATACCACCAATTATATTAATGCATAATACTTTTATAATAGAAACTTCACGTAAACGTTCAATTAAATAACCAATTACAAATGCTCCTGCAATATAACCAAGTAAATATCCTGCACTTGGCCCAACAAATACGCCAGGCCCCCCGCGTCCACCTGCAAGTAGTGGTGCTCCAACTCCTACAATAAGTAAGAAAATAAGCTGACTTAGTGCACCTAGACGTGATCCTAGCAATCCACCTGCAAGCATGACTCCAAGCGATTGCAATGTAATAGGAACAGGTGTAATAGAAAGAGCAATCGGAGGTATTAACCCTAACACTCCCATAATAGAACTAAATAAAGCGACGAAAACTAAGTTTTTTGTATTCATATTTGCTTCTCCTATTTGTAAACTTAAAATCCATTTCAGGTAACATATTATAGGGGTTATATTATCTTTCTATTCACCTTTTGTCAACTTTATTTTATTTTAAGTTAACAAATATAAGTTCAATTATTTCTCTTTATGCAAATGCTCAAGTTCTTTCCGAAGCGCCTGTTTTAAAAACTTCCCAACAGATGTTTTCGGAATTTCCTCCATAAATACAATATCGTCTGGTAACCACCACTTCGCAAACTGTGGTTTTAAAAATTCATATAGTTCTTCTTTTGTAACAGTACTATTTTTCTTTTGTACAACACAGGCAACTGGACGCTCTTGCCACTGCGGGTGTGGGATTGCAACGACAGCCGCTTCAAATATAGCGTCATGTGCCATTAGAGCATTTTCAAGGTCAACTGAGGAAATCCATTCTCCCCCGCTTTTAATAACATCCTTCGTACGATCAACAATCTTTACGCACCCTTCCTCGTCAACCGTAACGACATCTCCTGTATATAACCACCCATTTCGAAAACCTTCGACAGTACGATCATCGTTATAATAGCTTGCAGCGATCCATGGCGCTCGTAAACATAGTTCTCCCATCTCCGTACCGTCCCACTTCACTTCCCCATTTGTACCGACTACTTTCATCTCTACACCAGGGACAAGATATCCTTGTTTCGATCTTATCTCAAGTTGTTCTTCATACGCCAAATCTGTTTCATAGCTTTTTAGACGTGCAAGCGTTACGAGTGGACTTGTTTCAGTCATTCCATATGCATGTACGAAAGGAACATTATATTTTTGCTCAAACGCTTTAATAACACTTTTCGGTGCAGCTGCGCCTCCGCATAGTAATCTCGTTATACTAGATAAATCGAAACTATTATTTTCTAACTCTTGTAAAACACCAAGCCAAATTGTCGGCACACCTGCAGCTATCGTTACTTTTTCAGTTTGAATCATTTCTAATAAAATTTTCGGCGTAAACATCGGTCCCGGAAGAACTTGTTTTGCCCCAAACCAAGTAGCCGCAAAAGGAAGTCCCCAAGCGTTCACATGAAACATTGGCACAATAGCCATTGCTGCATCACTTTCCGATAAAGCCGTCGTATCCGCTAATCCGAGTGCCATACAGTGCAACACTGTACTGCGATGTGTATAAACAACACCTTTTGGATTCCCTGTAGTCGCTGACGTATAACACATACCAGCAGGTGTGTTTTCATCAATATCTTTAGCAAACTGGAAATCCGGGTCGCCTTCTTCTAAAAGTTTCTCATAATGATATACAGGTTGAAGTGTAGTTTTTGGGAGTTCCTCTTTATCAGTCATAATAATATATGCTTGTACAGTCGATAATTCAGACTGAATATTCTCAATGAGTGGTACAAGATCTTCATCAATAAGTAAAATACGATCTTCTGCATGTTGAATAATGTATGAAATATGTTGAGGAGATAAACGAATATTAATTGTGTGTAAAACAGAAGCAATACCTGGAATAGCAAAATATGCCTCCACATGTCGATGATGATTCCACGCTAACGTTCCTATGCGCTCGCCTTCTTTAATTCCGAGCTTTTTTAACGCACTTGAAAGTCTTCTTGTCCTTTCCCCTAGCTGCTTATACGTTAATGTCGTAACTGTATCATGTGTCCGTGAAATGATTTCTTTCTTTGGGAATAGTTTTTCTGCCCTTTCCATCATAGAACTAATTGTTAGAGGTACATTCATCATCATATTGTTTACATCCTCCCTTTAAAGCGTTTTCATTTCGTTCATTATAACAGACTTCTACAAATAATTACGACATTTTTCTGTATTTTCTGAATTATTTCTTTGGAAATAATTCTAATAAATAAGAACCATGTTTTGAATACATACGATACAAAACATGGTTCTCTCCTATTTAAAAACTATCTACCTTTTTCCTTACTTTCTTTTTTAATTTGAAAATGAAACGATTACTGTACTCTTCATTTTCAACTAAAATTTTATACGTTTCTAACACTCCTAAAACGCGAACGAAAAGATAGAAACCTATAGCAATAAGAACAACACAGTAGGGATAATATTGTACTAACTCTCCTGAAGTGATATGCTTTTTCTCAAACAAAAATGGTATTGCACCCGCTGCTATGAAACAAAGTCCAACAATTACTACTACAGCATATTTCTTTTTAATAGTCGCATATCTTTTTGTCAATTCTTTTAAAAAGTTTGGATCAAATAGTAGTTCTTCCTTTTTCAATACATTGTATCGACTCTCTTCTATCGTTACAGGTACCATAATCGCTCCAATTCCAAGGACAGCAATAATAATGATAAGGAATGTAGACATTGTTGGATCTTCTTTAAATAATAAATACGGTATTGTAGATAAAATAAGCAAACTAAACCCTAATGCGATATATTTAGAAATTTTTTGCCCATATACTATATACCCTTCTGCCATTTCCTTACTTACATAATAACCATGTTCCTTTTCATTACTTTGCTCAGCAGTTTCTTTTAATAAGTAATCAAGCGATACTTCAAATACATTTCCAATCATTATTAGCTTTTCAGTTTCTGGAAAACCTTGACCGTTTTCCCATTTACTAACCGCTTGCCTTGTCGTGTTTAATTTCTCAGCTAATGCTTCTTGAGAAAGGCCTTTTTCCTTTCTTAATTTAAAAAGTTTCTCACCAAATCCCATATGTGTGTCCCCCCTTGTTTTCTTAACTAAATTGTATGTAAACATTGCCCCTATCTCTATCTTCCTGCGGTTGCACTTTGTCAACTTACGGTTGCGATTATGTTATATGGCGGTTTTGTATACGTTTTAGCTGTTTTTCTTCTATGATTATGGCGTTAATAAAACAACCCCTCCCAATAACCAATTATAACAATTAAAGGTAATTATTGTTATAAAAAAACCCAAAAAACTCCTTTATTCATTTAAAGGAGTTTTCGTTATGAACCATTCTAAGATGACTACTTTTTCTTCTATATATTTTTCTGTGTCATGTAATGAATGATGAGCATCTCATACAGTATATGTTTTTATCTCTTTTTTTAAGGCGTACTCATATATATGTAAAATTTCACTTTTATTAAATTAACTTAATGTAATATGTTTCGTATACGACATTTTATATTACCACTTCTCAACAATCATAACGGCTTCTGCTTAAACTTTTCATAATTCCGCACCTTTAATGAAAGGATATTCCCGCAATCTGTACAAATATAAGCATCTACTGGTGAAGATGTGAACATCGTCTCCTTTTTCCGTATTTGTGCATAACCGATAAACTCACCTTCTCCTATGTTTTGAGAACCGCAATGAGAGCATGTCTGCACGTCTTTCTGTTTCATGAGAGCACCACCTTTAATCTGTTTCCACTCCCTTCGACAGTTAACTTCCATTTCCCTTCCAAAAAACCTCTTATTCTCTTACATTTCAACAGGAATCTCAGAACGAAAATCGTATATGTACTATGAACTATATTAATTGACGGAGGAATCTTATGAGTACTATTATGACATTCAATGCAGCACAAGAAATTGAAAACGCAGAAATAGATATGCTATCTTCTAGATTAAAGGCATTACAAGCGATGTCAGAAAATCCAATGCAAGTACAATTGAAAAAGTTTGGGAGTGCTACTGCCTTTTCATCAAAAATAATCGCTGGTCCTACTTTTAACACAGTAAAGGGCATTGCATTTACAAATACAGACGAGATAGATGAAATCATCTCTTATTATCAATCACTACAAATCCCTTGCCGTTTTGAAATTACACCGGCTCAAGGCACAACTGAACTATTTCAATACTTATCTCAAAAAGACTTTTACCAATCTAGCTTCCATACCGCTTTATATAGTATACCGGGACAAGATTTTTCGCTCCCCCCTTCTAACATTTCAGTACGCAAACTGAAAGAAAATGAGTTTCATACTTTTGCAGACATTTATGTTCAGGGCTTTAACATGCCTTCATTTACAAAAGATGGCGTTCGTCGAAATAATGAAATTCTTTACAATCAGCCTGGGTGGCATTTTTTCATAGCCGAAGTTCAAAACACTCCAGCTAGTATAGGGGTACTCTACATAAATAAAGGTGTCGCCTCACTAGCTGCTTCTGCTACTTTACCAGAATTTCAACGTAAAGGTTGTCATACTGCATTAATTCAAAAACGGATTGAGACCGCTGTTGAATCCAATTGCAATTTAATAGTTGGACAAGCTCGCTTTGGTAGCGGCAGTCAAAATAATATGGAACGTGCCCATATGAAAATCGCTTATACGAAATCGATATGGACTGCAAAAGACATGTAATTAACATTCTTTCTATTACAACCTTATACATTTTATCCCACTATTCGTCGGGCTGCCCGTAAAAGCCCGATTGGTGAGGGCTGATAATCAGTGGGGGATGAACAAAACCCCCACTGATTAAAGTTTCACTTTATGACAATTACTTTTCTATTCTATTAATCATTTGAATATTCAAACTGGATTTGTTACGCTATTACTAGATACATCATTCAACTTGCAATATGAAAAGAGAATTCTAATCAAACTACAAGGAGGAGAAATGTATGACTAAACATGATTATGGTTTAAAAGAAAAAGTAGAAGGTGCCATTGATAGGGTAAAAGGCGAAGTAAAAGAAGTTGTTGGGAAAGTAACTGACAATAAAAAATTACAAGCCGAAGGAAAATGGGATAAAGTAAAAGGTAATGCAAAAGATACTGTCGGTAATATAAAAGAGAAAATACATGAATATAAAGAACATAAAGAAAACAAATAAAAAAGAGCCATCTGGCTCTTTTTTATTTACCCTCATTCTTCTCTAACACATATAAATCTTCTTCAATATTCGTTAATTTCTCACTTACAAGTTTTCTTGCATCTCCAATTGCTTGATTGTATGCAAATGGTCCTACTAACTTTATCATTTCTTCTATTAAACGTTCTGCTTGGAAACGTCCAATCTCATCTAAATCTTCTTCAACGAAAAATTGCTGAATTTGTGCTACAAGCTCTTCTTTTTTATCATTTGGTATTTTTATGTTCATCATCATTCGTTACTCCTCTATATTTAAGATAATACTTTTCTTAACTCTACCATAGAAAAGCGATTTCCTGGACAAGTTTTTGTAACCCCTTCTAACTCCCTATGGCCGAGTATATTTCCTTTCTCTATGGCAAACTGCTTCATAAACATTTTACATAAAGAATATAATGAATTCATTTGCGGGGTAGTTGGATCATATTTATCAAAATTTCCCGTCATACATATTCCAATTGTGTCACTATTATTATCTTTCGCATGTGCTCCAATATGTAAACCTCGCCCTTCGACCACAGCTCCATCTTCTTCAATAAAATAATTGTAACCAATCCCGCTCCATCCTCTTACCTTTTGATGAAATTCGTGAGTTTTATACACATCCCATCCATCTTCTGACGTATGGTGGATAATCAGTTTATTTACTTTCTCTAAAGGAACTAATTCATCTTGAAATGTTAAATTTACACATTTAATTTCCATTTGAACTTCCTCCCCTTAAAAATCAATCATAATAACTGTTTTATCATCTGGTCTTATTCTATTTTCCCCTTCTAACTCTTCAATGATTGCTACATATTCTTTTATACTATTCTTTCTTATATATGCTACAGTTTGTTCTAACGACCACTCTGGGTGGAACAATCCATCTGAACAAATAAAGATCCCACTTACGTCAGCTACATGTAATTCTCCATGTTGTAAATAGGTCATCGCTTCCTTCATACCATTTGCGACTGAATAGCCATTTGGCATATTTGCAAGATAACGATTGTATTTCAACTGTTCCCGAACATCCTGAAAAATTTGTTCTTCCGGGACTGGTAAACCTTTTTTTCGATCCTCTTCTCTCTTCTTTTTTGCACGTTTACTAATTCCTTGAACTGTATCTTTCGTTAATACTTGCATCGTTCCATTTTGAAGGATTGCGACAATCATACAATCACCTAGCTGTGCATATTCCAGTTTTTCGTCAACTATTCGAACTGCCGCAACACATGTACACCACAAATGATCTTTTTTTCTCGTATCAACCTTATAGTCTAGCATCTTGTTCTGTAATAACGCATTCGCTTTTGCCACTTCAACTTTTAAACTATTAATCTCCCGTAATGAAGTAAAATGACTTACAAATAAATGCGAAGCGATGTATGCTCCATTATGTCCCTTTTCATCACGAAACGGGACAAGCGGTGTTGCGCCATCACATACACCGTACATCATGTTATGCTCATTACAAAAAAATGAATCCTCACATTCTTGTTTTAAAGGGCTTTTCTGTTGATACGTCATTATCTCCATTTTTGTATCCCCTTCCACTTTTAAAAAATCAAACTTTTTAGACTACTCCGACTTCCCGAAATAAACTGTTTTTACCCAAAACTTTCAATTTCATATATAATCTTGAAATAATATGATTATTTAGTGAAGGACGGGAAAGAGATGGTCAGATTTCTTGGTGTTATTTTTGGTTCTATTATTATTGCAATTGCCTTTAATCTTTTCCTTATCCCCCATAAAATTTTGAGTAGTGGAATTGGTGGAATTGCTATTATTTTAGGAATTGCAACCCCTGTGAACACAGGTATTATTAACTTTGTATTGAACTTACCTATCCTTATTTTAGGATACATAGGTCTTGGAAAAAAAGTAATTTTTAACACAGTTGTCTCTGTAATTGTATTATCTGTTGCACTATATTATATTCCTGTAAAAGTCGTGGCAACAGACCCACTTTTATCATCTGTATTTGGCGGTGTCATCGCCGGAGCTGGTATTGGTCTTGTCTTTAACTGCCATGGTTCAACTGGTGGATTTGATATTATCGGTATGTTGTTATCTCGTAAGCGAGATATTAAACTTGGTGGATTCCTTATTGTATTAAATACTGTTGTTGTTGTCATTGCAGGATTTTTCTTCACTTGGGATGTTGCCCTTACAAGCTTACTTTCAATTTATGTAACTGGTAAAGTAATTGATGCCGTTCATACGAAGCATCGTAAAGTTACACTTATGATTGTAACAAATCAAGCAGAAGAAATGAAAAAAAAGCTTCTTTCAACTGTAGTACGCGGAATTACATTACTGGATGGTGAAGGTGCTTATTCAAACGAGAAAAAACGTGTACTTATGACAGTCGTTTCTCGTGAAGAGTTAGCAAGTATGAAACTAACGATTTCCGAAATTGATCCTCATGCATTCGTTAATATTACGGAGACTGTTGAAGTATTAGGATTGTTTAGAAAAGCGTAAAAAACTAGGTGGACCTCCACCTAGTTTTTATTTTCCATAAATTCAATTCGATTTCCAAACGGATCTGACACGTAAAATCTAATCACATCTGGTCGTGCATTATCATCTATTATTTCAACACCTTGCTTTATTAACTCTTGTTTAAATTCATTAATTTTCAAAACATAAAAAGCTGGATGCGCTTTTTTAGCTGGATTAAAGTTTTGCTCAACTCCGATATGAATCTCTTGATTTCCACACTTAAACCAACACCCACCACGCTTCTTTAATTCCTCTGGTTTGGGGATTTCCTCCATACCAATTTTATTACCATAAAATTCTCGTGCTTCTTCTTCACATCCTACGGGCGCGGCTACTTGTACATGATCAATTCCTTGAATATAATTTTTCATATTCCTTCCCCCTCTTCTATTCTAATGTTATAACGAAAATACATTCATGTAACTTAGAAAAAATTAATAAAGCAATATAAGATTCTCTTATTATCACCTTTTTTTACCTTACACTAAAAATAAAAAAGAAAATTTATTATATAATTTCCATTTTTTATAGAAATACACATTGCACCTATATTATAGTTAGTACTAGATTAATCTTTTTAGATGCTAGTTGTACGGAGGAAATATTATGAGTCGTAAAAAATATTCATCTACTCAAAAAAAGCGTCATCCGAACGTATCTGGACGCTTGCGAAACCATATACAAAATCGTTCTTTAGCAGAAATGTATGCATCTCTTTTTGAACATAATCCTGATAGTATTATTTCATTGAATTTAGAAGGAGTTATTTTACATATTAACCCCGCTGCTGAAAGAATATTGGGTTATACTTCTAGCGAATTAGAGCGAAAAATAATCACTTCTATTTTAGAAGCACATATTTTTGATCAAGTACTACAATACATAAAAAATACTGCAGCTGACAATCAAAAAGAGTATATCGTCTCTATTTATCATAAAGACGGATATTCACTAGATGTCGTAACAAAATTAGTTCCTATTTTTGTTGAAAACCGTTTAACAGGTGTATACGCCATTATGAAACCCCTTGAAAAATCAGAAAGAATTGAGAAAACATTACAAGAGAGTGAGAAACGATTACGCACATTAATGAATTCAATGCCTGCGTTTGTTATTTTTAAGGATCATGAAGGGCGCTGGCTTGAAGCGAATGACTATGCACTTTCTTGTTTCAATTTCCATAACGTTCCTTATCATGGAAAAAGAGATAATGAACTCATTCAATATAACGAAGCGTATCGGGAAGCTTTTTTGCATTGTGAAGAAGTTGATGAACTAACATGGCAAAAAGGACAAATTCTTCACGGAGAGGAATTTATTATACATAGAGATGATTTCGACCTAATTTTAAGTATTTCAAAGGTCCCACTCTTCCACCCTGATGGCTCACGCAAAGGTCTTATAGTGATGGGAAGGGACGTTACCGAACTAAAAGAAACTGAAAAGTTATTACGAAAATCCGAAAAGCTTGCAGTAGTAGGACAACTGACAGCTGGAATTGCCCATGAAATTAGAAACCCACTCACTTCATTAAAAGGATTTTTAACATTATTGCATCCAGAAATAAATGAGGAAAATAAATGGTATGTGGACGTTATGTTGAGTGAAATTTCACAAATGGAATCTATAACAAGCCAATTTATGGCGATGTCTAAACCACAAGTGTTATCTATTCATACATGCAACGTACAGGCATTAATTGAAGAAGTTGTAACTTTTATTTTACCAACAGCAATTATGCATAGCGTTCATATCATCATGGATCATTTCGATTATATTTCTGACATTCAATGTGACAGTAATCAATTAAAACAAGTTTTTATTAACATATTAAAAAACGCAATCGAGGCGATGCCTGATGGTGGTAACATATTCATTCAAACAGCTTCGTTAGAAAATGATTTTGTTTCAATACGCATTATTGATGAAGGTTGTGGGATTCCTGAAGAGCGCATGGCTCGTCTTGGCGAACCTTTTTATAGCTTGAAAGAAAAAGGAACTGGCCTCGGCTTAATGATGTGCTATAAAATCATTCAAGAGCATCACGGTAAATTATTCATTTCCAGTGAATTAAACATAGGAACAACTGTCGATATCCAATTACCGATTGCTACAGCCCAGCCTGTAACAAACTCTTAACTATGCTACATTAATATAGTAAAAGACATCTGTTATAAGTAGTTGGGTTATTGTGGAAAACATCTACACTAATACGTTAAAAAGCTCAAAGTCCCTATATGACTCTGAGCTTTATTTTTGTATACGATTTATTTTATTAAATCCACTCTTTTCCATGTTTACGAATAAACTGAATATCATTTTCATAATGTTCAAGATGCCCTTCATCTATCATCTTTTGGAAGTTCATATCGCCTTCTAGTGCTTTTCTTTTCATGTATTTACATAATCCCTCTAATCGTAGCAATACCATCTCCAGATAATCTTCTTCCATACCCCCACCGTAAGATTCAAAAAATAATTTAACCCTTTGCTTTATACGATCCGCATGCTGTAATGAACTATAATAAACTACCTCACCTGTTTCTTTATAATAAACTCTACTTAATGGGACACAGGTGTAAAGAGTATAGGCTATGTCCCAAAGTCTTGGTCCAGGACCAGCAACATCAAAATCAATAATACCTACTGGTTTTTCGTTATTAAAAATAATGTTGTATATTGCAAAATCATTATGGCATACAACCTCTATTTTATTTGGAGTATTATCCATCGGTTTCCAATCATCTGATAACGGGAAATCACTCACAGCATCATGATAAAGACGGAGCATCTTCGCTATTTCTTTTAAAACATCATTAGACCACATGTACTCTTTTAAAGGATAATTACCGGCTTTCCCTTCAATAAATGATAATATCTCTCTATCTTTATCATCAATACCTAAAAACTTTGGTGCATAACTAAAACCTTTGTTTTCCAAATGTTTTAATAGCTTATGAATTTTCGTACTGCCTTTCTTTAATTCTCGTCGAACAGTATCTTCCGAACGATATACGTTTGAAACATTCCCTCCCGTTAGCATTTCTTCATTTTCGTAGTTTTCCATCTAATAGTTTCCCCCTCATTATTAGAAAAATCCACACTCCTGCTCATTAACAAACAGGAACCCCTTTACTTTTCTTTATATTTTAACATAGTTTTCCTATTCTCTTTTAATCCCTTAAATTACAACAAAAAACGGGTATAAAATCATAAAGATTTTATACCCGTTTTAGTCTATCATTTATGCCTGTGAAACCATTTTTTCATACCATTCTGTTGCCTTCTCTACTTCACCAATCGTTAATTGATGCCCTCTATTTTCCCAATGCATTGTTACATTAGCATTTGCGTTTTCTAATAGCATCTTCAATTCCTCTGACTCAGAAGGTGAACAAATTGGATCATTTGTTCCAGCAGCAATAAACACCGCTTTCTCTACTAAATTAGGAAGTTCTATCCCTCTTCTTGGGACCATTGGATGATGAAGAATAGCACCTTTTAATGCATTTTCATAATGGAATAATAAACTCGCTGCAATATTTGCTCCATTTGAATACCCAACAGCTACGATATTATCTCTATCAAATTCATATGTTTTTGCTGCTTCATTTAAAAATTCATTTAATTCCTTAGTACGGAAAACAAGATCCTCTTCATCAAAAATACCTTCTGCTAATCGGCGGAAGAAACGAGGCATACCATTTTCTAATACATTTCCACGAACACTTAATACAGAAGCTTTTGGATCAATTCTTTCTGCAAGCGGTAATAGATCTAACTCATTACCACCTGTACCATGAAGTAATAACAATACTGGTTTTGACGTATCTTTTCCTTTTTGAAAAACATGTTTCATCATAATTCTTTTCCCCTTCCAATCACTTTAGTCTAAATTTCTCACTTCAAATGGTAAAAGTGTTTGTTCAATCTGTTTTCTATGTGTTTCATATCGCTCCGGTAACTTTAAATCCTCACCCATCGTCTCTAAAGATTCGTCATGGGCAAAACCAGGAGGGTCTGTTGCAATTTCAAATAAAATTTCCCCGTGTTCTCTAAAATAAATCGCATTAAAATAATTTCGATCTTGCACAGGAGTTACACCGTACCCAAAGCGAGATACATGTTCTCTCCAATCTAGTTGATCAGCATCGTCGCTCGCTCTCCAAGCAATATGATGAACTGTACCAACGCCCATCTGACCGCGTCCGATTGTTGATAATTTTAAATCAATAATATTTCCAATATCAGCAGAAGAACGGAATCGAACAAATTCACCCTCTTCTCCAATTTTCTCAAGACCCATAACATGCTCTAATAATTCAGCTGTTTTTTGAGGTTGTGCAGATAAAAGAACAGCTCCGCCAAATCCTTTAATTGCTACTTCTGGTGTGACTTCTCCAAAATTCCAATTATTTAATTCGCCCTCTTCTCTTTCAACTAATTCTATATGCAAACCATGTGGATCATCAAATTCTATATACTGTTCTCCAAATCGAATCATCTTTGTATACGAAACATCAAATTTTTCTAATCTATTTTCCCAAAACTCCATTGCACCTTTTGGCACAACATAAGAAGTAATTCCTACTTGACCGTCTCCAATAATTCCTTGGCGAGCACCTGCCCATGGGAAAAATGTAATAATTGTTCCAGGTTTTCCTCCTTCATTACCAAAATAAAGATGGTACGTACCTGGATCATCAAAATTCACTGTTTGTTTCACTAAACGTAACCCTAATACACCAGCATAAAAGTCTACATTTTCTTGTGGATGTCCTACAATTGCTGTAATATGATGGATTCCCATTGTTTTCTTTCCCATTTCTTCCACTCCTTTTTTATTTCATTACAAAAAACGTTTATTCGCTAAATTTCATTATTCATTTTGTCCATATGATAAAGTTCAATCCGCAATACTATCTTTTTCAAAATTGAGGTATTTCTCTAAAGAACTAACACATTTCATTCAGCTCAGAAATTATCTCGAATTCGAGATAATTTACAAAAAAATTACAGTTCTTACAATATACTTAGTTTAACATTATTTAAAATAATTTTTTATTGTTTTGACTACCCTTAAAATTTATCTTGAATTCGAGATTTATTATAATCTAATTAGTTTTTATTGTCAATGAGTATATCGTTTCACTTTTTCATCAAAAGCAATATTCTGATAACTAATACCCATACTACTATAATCAAAAAAGCCATACAAATGTATGACTTTTACCAATATTTTTTGTTCTACTATATATTTACTTCTCACTTACAGCAGGAAACAATTCCGACAGAACAACTACCCTCCCCATCTCATCTTTAAATACAATATGTTCTCTTGTTAAATGGCGTGGGCTCTTTACCCCTGCTGCTGCCGCTAATGAAAACAAACTATATCTCATACTAATAACATAGTTCATTACTCGCCATTTTTTCTCATACGGATCTAATGCTTTTTGGTAGTGTGGATTTGTAGTTGCAACCCCCGATGGGCATTGTCCTGAATTACATTGAAGTGCCATAATACAGCCACTCGCCATCATAAATCCACGTGCTGAATTTACGGCATCTGCACCGATAGCTAAAGCAATCGCCACCTTATCTGGTGTGACTAATTTCCCAGAGGCAAACACCTTTAATTTATCCCGAACACCAAAATGATTTGCTGTATCAATAAATGTAAGTAATGCGGGTATAAGCGGAAGTCCCATACTATCTGCCATCGATTTATACGTAGCACCCGATCCACCTTCTGAACCATCAATTGTAATAAAATCTGGATAAATATTTAATTCACTCATTGTTTTTAATAAATCTTCCAGAGGCTTCTGCTGTCCAATTACGATTTTCATCCCGACTGGCTTACCACCGTTTTCTTGCAACTTTTGAATAAAGTAAAGTGTATCCGCTGCATTTTTTAAAAATGAAAATCGATTCGGTGAATTAATCGTCTCCCCTTCTCGTACGTTCCGAACAGAAGCAATTTTCTCATTTACTTTTTGTCCCTCTAGATGGCCACCACGTATTTTAGCACCTTGCCCAAATTTTAACTCGAACGCCTTAATATTACTTTCTTTCGCTTTATCCATAAATTTCTCCATTGAAAAATTCCCGTCTTCATCACGGTATCCGAATAACCCTGGACCAATTTGTGCAACGATATTCGCACCTGTATGTAAATGTTCTGGAATTACACCCCCTTCTCCAGTATTAATCCACGATCCACCTGCCATTTTCGCACCAAAACCGCTAGCTAAAATATAATTCTCTCCAATCGCACCGTAAGATGTCGCTGATGCTCCAAACATTCCATGTAGCTTCCATGGGTATTTACGATTTTCACCAACTATAATTGCATCGTCATCTTCATATAACCAAAGATTTGTTGTATCCGCTGTCAATTTCTCTCTTCTTGAAAATAATCCTTCTTTATGAATTACATACTTTTTCCCCTCACTTTCTTTCGTGAGATTTACACTTAATTCATCTGTTAAAATCGGAAACAATGTATTAGCAATATAATAGCCAGATGCATCAAAATCTCGTTTCGATCCAAAACCAAGTATTTCAGAACGATATTTCGCTAAGAACATAACACTTTGAAAATCGTAACGTGAAAAAGGTTTTCCATCCGTGTCATGATCAAACCAGTATTGCCGGAATTCCGGTCCTATCTTTTCAAGTAAATAGCGCATTCTTCCTAAGTATGGATGCAGTTTTAATATAGAATGGTGCGTCCGTTTTTTTATAAAAAATGTAATAATAAAAAAGACAATTAAAAGTAACATCCAAAAGAGCAATATACTAATAATAACGAGTAGAGTTTCACTCATCCCGCTTCCCCCTATGAAATTCCATAATAAAAGGAGAACACTTCATGTGTTCTCCTTTTATCCTTATTCAAATTAACGTAGCAAGATGCTCTTTCGCATCATATTCAACTAAACTTTCAGCATTTTTAATTCGATGAACAAAATCCGGATTAGCGATTAATGGTCTTCCAAATGCCGCTACATCAATTGTTCCTTCTTGCAGTGCTTCTTCTGCCTCTTTCGGATTTAAATTACCTACTCCTACGATAGTACGATCCCAATACTTTCTTACTAATTGATGAAAATTCATTTCGTCAGCAATAACTTGCGTATAATTCATCGTTGAAGGGTGAATCATCGTTAATCCAACTTCTTTGAACATATTTACAAACGTTTCAATTGCAAGCTCAGGGTTCTCCCACATATAAGTAGGATTATCACCTTTGAAAGCAGAGAAGCGAAGAAGTGTTTTATCAGCTCCAACCACTTCTATTACAGCCTCCGTTACTTCTTTCATAAACGTTAACCTTTGCTTTAAGTCTCCCCCGTATTGATCAGTACGCTTATTCGCAAACTCATAAGTAAACTGATCAATTAAATATCCGTGTGCACCGTGGATTTCTACTCCATCAAACCCAGCTTCTATCGCATTCTTCGCAGCTTGTGCGTATTGACCGATAACTTCTTTTGCTTCTGCTAACGTCATTGCTTCTGGTGTATCAAACGGTTTACGAAAACGCGGAACATTCCCTTCCGCAGCAATTGCAGACGGTGCTTGTGGCATTTGACCACCAATTATTTCGTGATGACTCATACGGCCAACATGCCATATTTGAGCAATAATCGTTCCGCCTTCTTTATGTACTGCCTCTGTAACAGGTTTCCAAGAATCGACTTGCGCTTGTGTGTAAATACCTGGTACTCCTGGATTCCCTTTTGCTCTCGGACTAATAACAATTCCTTCTGTAATAATTAATCCCAATCCATCAGCAGCACGTTTTCTATAGTATTCGACTACATCAGCACCAATTACTCCTGTTTCATTATCCGCGAAACATCTCGTCATCGGTGCCATTGCTATACGATTACGAAGAGACCAAGAACCTATTTGAATCGGATCAAACAACTTCGTCTTTTCAATATTTTCAAAAGAGCCCCAAGCGTTTATATTTGTTCCTTCATAAATACTCGCTGCTTTATTATTTGAACTTGTCATTTTTCTTCCCCCTAAAAAATTCTTACTACAATCGCATCATACTTACTTTTAGATAGTAACGTCAATTTATACGTCTTTGCCATTATAAATTCGAATATTAAACAAACAGAATGATAAAAACAAAAATTAATAAGGTTTCCTAATTAGGAAACCTTTTTTAGTTGACCATATAAGGCTAACAATTCGTTTATCTCTTTTACATAAAGAAAATAAACAATTATTATCTCCTCACATATGGAAAATCTCTTAACAATAGAAGTGGGAGTGGTTCAGTATTCTTCTAAAAATAATAACTTATATACCTAAAACAATGAAAGCCCTACCTCTCTTTCATCCTTACGGCTCCTCGTCCGTGCCAGTGTGAATCAGGATTGCAAAAATCAAGTAACTATTTTATCGAGTTATTTAATTAAACCTCGAACATTCGTAAAAGAAATTAAAAAATAAAAATGGATTAGATTGTAGTAATAACAAAAGAGGTTAATGCTCTAAAAGTGGTTTGAAAGAGTTGAATGTCTTTGAAATGATTGATTCTCTATAATTATATTCCCAAAAAATTCAAGATCTTTTTTGGGATGTAATACATTATCTACAATGAATCTTAACAAAAGCTTTTTATTTGATTTTCTGTGATACCTTCAATTAATCCCAGTTCACTAATCAAAAATTCATGTGCGTTATCTAACATTTTCTTTTCGCTTGCATTAAGTGCTTTTTCTTTCTGCATACGTAATAAATCACGTACAACTTCAGCACCTTCTTGTATTTTACCCGTTTTTATTTTATCAGTGTTCAATTTATACCTTTGTTTCCACGTAAGTAATCTATCTGATTCTCCATGTTGAAAAACATCTATTATGTGTGTTAATGCCTTTAGAGTTGTAACTGGTCGTATATTTGAATTCAATATTTTCCCCATAGGAATCATTACTTCCATATTACTAGCCGACATTTTTATAACATAATACTGTTGTTTTTCTCCTGAAATTTCCTTTTCTTCTATGGCTTTAATTATACCTGCTCCGTGCATTGGATAAACAATATTATCGCCAATTTGAAACAAATAATCCACCTCCATATATGGTAACCTTCTCAAGCATAACACACATTTATTTTTTTAGCAAAATTTTTATAATATCACAAAAATATTTTCCATGTCAATTTATTTACACATAAAAATTCAATCTGTACAGAAACACTAAAAAACCCGCATTTTTGTTACCTTTTCCTCCAATTTTATATACCTTGTAAAACAAAAAATACATCACTACATATAAGTAGCGATGTATTTTTATATAATGTGCAACATGAAAGACAAAAGCGGTTACTTCAAAACTTCACACGCACAATTCTTCGCTTATATACTAACCTGTTTACTAATCGTTTCTCGCGCTAAAAGAAAACTCATAATCACTTGCGCAGCTACTCTACTCGTCATATCCCTAAAATCAAGAGTTGGATCAATTTCTACTATATCCATCCCTTGAACGAGTGGCTCTTTACCAAGGAATTCAATTGCATCAAGTAAAGTTGTACTATCCATTCCACCAGGACCAATTGCTGGACAGCCTGGCGCAAACGCTTGGTCTAATACGTCCATATCAAGAGAAATATAAATAGAAGTCACACCTTGTTTTCTTAATACTTCAATACTTTCTGAAATAAGATCTTTTATTTCTCGCTCTCTTACATCTTTCATTGTATACACTGTCACGCCATGCTCTTTTGCATATTCATGGTACGTACGTGCATTTGAAAAATTACGAATTCCGATTTGAACGAGTTGTTTTCCTGTAATCACATCATTTTCTAGTAAACTACGGAACGGTGTACCATTTGATGGACCACCATCATCTAAATTGCGTAAATCATGATGGGCATCAAATTGAATAATACCGACCTTTCCTTTACTATTTGCAAAACCTGTTATACTCGGGAAACTAATCGAGTGGTCACCACCAAGAACGATCGGTATCATTTTCGGGTTTACTTTCGTCAAGTGACCAACTGTTTTCGCAATTCGGTTATGACTTTCTTTTAAATCTGTCACATGCATCGTAATATCACCGCAATCATGAAGAACACTTTCTTTCATATCGTGTTCTTCTGTAATTGCGTACGTGCTATATGCATCTAACATCGTACGAATTGTTTTCGGTGCAAAACATGCCCCTGAATGACTAATAGATGGTTTAGAAAGGGGTGCACCAATTAAGGCTGCACCGAATATTTCTACGCCTTCCTCCCAATCTTTAATCATCTCACTCCATTTCGTTACTTCACGATCAATAAATTTTGCATTTTTCTTTAAATAGTGGCCGTGCTCCACGAGTGTTCACCTCTTGTATATGCGATATTACCGTTCTTCCATACTGTATTTACATGACTTACGCCGTAATGGTACGGTACGTAAGCATAATTGTAAGCATCCCATAAAACTAAATCCGCCTTACGACCAACTCTAATTTTCCCAGCTACATCACCACGATTAATTGCGTAAGAAGAGTTAACTGTTACGGCATTCCAAACTTCTTCTGGTGTCATTTTCAGTTTCAACATCGCAATGCTCATAATAAGCTGAATGTTTTCAGTTGGACAGCTACCTGGGTTAAAGTCTGTAGCTAAAGCAACCGCTACACCTTCATCAATCATTTTGCGTCCACGTGCAAAACTTTCTTTATTTAAATAGAAAGTCGTTCCTGGTAATAAAGTCGCTACTGTATTAGAGTTTGCAAGCATTTCAATTCCTTTATCAGAAGCGCCAACTAAATGGTCCGCTGATGCTGCACCAATTTCAGCTGCTGCTTCCGCACCACCAAGAGGGTCGATTTCATCTGCATGGATTTTCACATCAAAGCCAAGCTCTTTCGCTTTTAATAAAAATTCTTTTGATTCCTCTACAGAGAACACACCTGTTTCGCAGAAAATATCGACGAATTCAGCTAATTGCTTCTCTTTCATTTCTGGCAGTAAGTCTAACATCCATTGTAAAAATTCTTTTGATCTACCTTTATACTCTTTCGGAACTGCATGAGCACCTAAAAATGTGGAAACTAAATCGATTGGATGTTCTTTTTGTAATTGCGCAGTTGCCTCTAATTGTTTCCATTCTGTCTCATCATCTAATCCGTAACCACTCTTCGCTTCTACAGTTGTCACACCGAAAGATAGCATACGGTCTAAATGAAATTTCGCTTTTTGAACAAGTTCTTCTTTCGACGCCTGCTTCGTTGCATTTACAGTTGAAAGAATACCTCCGCCTTGTTCTAAAATTTCTAGGTACGGAACTCCTTGTAATTTCAGCGCGATTTCATTTTCACGAGATCCACCAAATACAAGATGAGTATGCGGATCAACAAGACCAGGAGAAACCATTTTCCCGCCGCAATCAATAACTTCTTTCGCCTGAAGCCCTTTTGCTTCTTCCGCTGTTCCAACGAAAGTAATTACGCCGTTTTCAATTCCAACTACGCCGTTTTCAATAGCAGGAAGCGTGTTCATCGCTTCCCGTCTTAACAAGCCATCTTCTTGATCCATTGTTAGTAATTGACCGATATTTATTAGTAAAGTGTCCAGCATGTTTTCTCCTCCTTATTTCATCATCGGAATGTTAACGCCTTTTTCTTTCGCTGTTTCAACAGCTAAGTCATATCCAGCATCTACGTGACGGACAACACCCATTCCAGGATCAGAAGTTAATACGCGCTCAATACGTTTTGCTGCTGCTTCTGTTCCATCTGCAACAATAACCATTCCAGCGTGAAGTGAATAACCCATACCAACGCCACCACCGTGGTGAACAGATACCCAGCTCGCACCGTTTACACTGTTAATTAATGCATTTAAAATTGGCCAGTCTGCTACTGCATCACTGCCGTCTTTCATCGATTCTGTCTCACGGTTTGGAGATGCTACTGATCCGCAATCTAAATGGTCACGACCGATAACGATCGGTGCTGACAATTCGCCATTTGCCACCATTTCATTAATGATGCGGCCAAATTTTGCGCGCTCACCATAACCAAGCCAACAAATACGTGATGGAAGACCTTGGAACTCAACTTGTTGACGAGCCATACGAATCCAGTTACATAAATGCTCGTTATCAGCAAACTCACGTAAAATTACTTCATCAGTTTTATAAATATCTTCTGGATTACCAGAAAGCGCTACCCAGCGGAACGGTCCTTTTCCTTCACAGAATAACGGACGGATAAATGCTGGAACGAATCCTGGGAAATCGAATGCATTTTTCAAACCTTCATCAAAAGCAACTTGGCGAATATTATTTCCGTAATCAAATGTAATCGCGCCTTTTTCTTGCATAGCAAGCATTGCTTCTACATGTTTTTTCATACTTTCTTTTGATAATTGTACGTAACGTTCTGGATCTTCTTCACGAAGTTTCGCTGCTTCTTCTAACGTGTAACCTACTGGAATATAACCGTTTAATGGATCATGAGCAGATGTTTGATCCGTAACTAAATCTGGCGTAATATTACGCTTCACTAACTCAGGTAAGATTTCTGCTGCATTTCCTAACAACCCAATTGAAATTGGCTCTTTCTTCTCTTTATACTCGTTTGCAATAGTTAATGCTTCTTCTAATGATTCTGTATACAGATCACAATATCTCTTTTCAATACGACGATCGATACTACGCTTATCTACATCAATAGCGATCACAACACCGCCATTCATCGTTACAGCAAGAGGTTGCGCACCACCCATACCACCTAAACCAGCAGTAAGTGTTACTGTACCTTTTAATGATCCATCGAAATGTTGACGTGCCGCTTCACCAAATGTTTCATATGTTCCTTGTAAAATCCCTTGTGTTCCAATGTAAATCCAGCTACCAGCTGTCATTTGGCCGTACATCATAAGACCTTTTTTCTCCAGTTCACGGAAGTGATCCCAGTTCGCCCATTTTGGTACTAAGTTTGAGTTCGCTAACAGAACGCGAGGTGCATCTTCATGTGATTTAAAAATTGCAACTGGTTTTCCTGATTGAACAAGTAACGTTTCATCGCTCTCTAACGTTTTTAATGAATCAACAATTGCATTGTAGCTTTCCCAGTTACGAGCTGCACGGCCAATTCCACCATATACAACTAATTCTTCTGGTTTTTCAGCAACTTCAGGATCTAAATTGTTCATTAACATACGAAGTGCAGCTTCTTGAACCCACCCTTTCGTTTGTAACTCAGTACCTCTTGCCGCACGAATTGTTTGTTGTACTTTTTCCATTTCAATCTCTCCCTTTTCTTGTTTTATAGTGCTGCGTTTACATCCAATCTTTCTTTTATCGAATAATTCGTTTTTAACCAATGCGTGATATTTTCAATATCCGTTGAGAATATGCGATCATTTGTAATAGAAGGTACTTGCTGACGGCCTTGATGATAGAACGTTTTCGTTACTGTACTCATGTTTTCAATACCGCGATATTCTGCTGCTTGCATCGCACAAATCATCTCAATAGAAAGAACGCGTCTTGCATTTTGAATAATTTGATGTGCGTGACGTGAAGCGATTGTCCCCATACTCACGTGATCTTCTTGGTTAGCTGACGATGGAATTGAATCTACACTCGCCGGATGTGCTAACGTTTTATTTTCTGAAACGAGTGAAGCCGCTGCATATTGCATAATCATTGCACCAGACTGAAGTCCTGGCTCTGGACTTAAAAATGGTGGTAGATCATTTAATTGCGGATTTACTAAGCGTTCAATACGACGCTCTGAAATATTTGCAAGTTCTGCCATTCCAACTTTTAAGAAGTCCATGGCAAATGCAATCGGTTGTCCGTGGAAGTTACCACCTGAAATTACTTTTTCCCCGCCATCAAAAATAAGTGGGTTATCTGTCGCTGCATTCATTTCAATTTCTAATTTTTCTTTCACGTAATTTAAAACTTGCCAAGAAGCACCGTGTACTTGTGGGATACAACGAAGTGAATATGCATCTTGTACCCGAAGTTCTCCTTGCTTTGTTGTTAATTTACTATCATGAAGAATGTCACGAATTCTGCTGGCTACTTCTACTTGCTCTTTATAACCACGCGCTTTATGAACATTTTCATCAAATGCATCAATAATGCCGCGCAATCCCTCAATTGTCATAGAAGCGATTAATTCAGATTGATAAGCCGTTGCTTCAGCTTCTATATAAGAAAGAACTCCTTGCGCTGTCATCGCCTGTGTACCATTGATTAACGCAAGACCTTCTTTTGCTTCAAGTTCAATAGGTTCAAGTCCTTCTTCTGTAAGAGCGACCATCGCATGAACTCGTTTTCCTTTGTAGAACACTTCACCTTCCCCTAATAAAACGAGAGCAAGATGAGATAGAGGTGCTAAATCGCCACTCGCACCAAGTGAACCTTGTTGCGGAACGACTGGGTGAATTTTACGATTTACAAACTCAAGAAGCATATTTACAACAAGCGGTCTAACACCAGATACTCCTTTAAGCATCGTGTTCGCTCGTAAAATTAACATACCGCGTGATACTTCTTCAGGAAATGGGTCGCCTATCCCGCATGCATGTGATTGAATTAAGTTGTGCTGAAGTGCCTTTACATCATCTTTTTGAATAAGCACATCACTAAACTTTCCAAAACCAGTTGTAATACCGTAAACAACTTTTCCGTCCTCTACAATTTTCTCGACAACTTCGCGGCACTCTGCCACCTTTTGCATACTAGTTGGGCAAGCTGTTACACCTTCACCTTCAAGTAACAACCTCTTCATTTCTTCAACTGTCAATGTGTGTCCTGTTAGCGTAATCATTCTTTTTCCTCCTTATAAAGGCAAAAGGGGACCTTATCTTTTTAAGACAGACTTCTGTCCTAAAAAAGTAAGGCCCCCTTCTAACTAATAGACTATGGGCAAATCATATGTGATTAATTCCTAAACCAATCGCCTCATGCTCAGATCCTTTTACAGGTGCACCAATCGTTCCATATAATGCAACAGCAACCCATTCGCCTTCTTTTTTTCCGTCGTATGGTCTACCGCGCACAATCGCAAAGCGAAGTCCTACTGTACGAAGAACGTCTGCTAACTGAATTTGACCTCTCGTCACTCCGTACAATGCTTCCATTATTGCATGATAAAGTGCATGTGTTTCTCTGTAAACGTCTGTTTCAATAACTTGGGTGCTTTTCGCCGCTGTTTCCATTGCTGCTACAACCTTTTGCGAATTCATAGAACCCACTTTCCCCGTACAATACTTCCAACCTTTTGGAATAGATAATACAGGGCTTTCATTCTCATCCGCAAGTGCCAACAGCATGGCCATACGACCAATTCGATGTGTTCCTTGAAGAAGCATGTGACTCTCTCATTTCTTTTGAATTATTTGAATATTACTTAATTTAAGAATATATGAAAACGGTTAAATCGTCAATAGTTTAAAATAATATTCAAACAATTTTTTCATCTTCTCAATTTGTGTACACAAATTATTTACATAAATTTTTCAAGCGTGCTATAGTCTCACTAACAGATGCAAAGGAGCGAAATTTCAGTGGCGAAGCGAAAAGATATTCATTTTCGAATTGAAGAAAAATTACTTGAAAGATTTGAAGCAGCACTCCATTACGAAAGTTTAAATAAAACAGACGTATTAACACATGCAATCCAGCAATTTTGCATAAAGGTGGAATGTGAAAAAATGAATGATGTAAAACGCCAATACAGCGTAAGCAACCATTTACAAACACGTATCAATACGCATAAACATTTTGAAGAGAAACGAGTGAATGTAGATGAAGTCGTCATGGAACATTTACAACTCCAAGGAGAAGAAAAAATATTAGAGGTCGGATGCGCTAATGGAAAATTCCTTTCCCTTTTACAAACAAACGGTCATAAAGGACATCTAACCGGCTTTGATCAATCGGAAACTATGCTTTCTGAAGCTGCAATAAAGAATAAAATAATTGAATGGAAACTGGGCGATGCTAGTAAACTTCCTTTCGACGCTAATTGTTATGACTGGGTAATCGCAAGGCATATGCTATACCACATGAAAGATGTCGAAAAAACAATTCAAGGATTCCATAAAGTAATTCGTCCCGGCGGCGCACTTTTAGCTACAACAAATTCCAAAGTTTCAATGCCTCGTATAGTTGAAATGTGTAACAGCATGCTAGACGCATTTGACTTACCAAAAACATCAGTAGCGGTAGCTCCATTTTGTTCAGAAAATGGTAAAGAGATACTACAATCTGTTTTTTCAACTGTTGAAGAAACAATTATTCATAATGCACTCGTTTTCCATCATGCCTCTCCAATTATAAACTATATTTCTAGCATGTTTCCGTCCCTGAATATACCTGATAATATATATCTTCACACTGAAATGAAGGAATGGCTAAAAGAAGAAATAGAAAATGAATTATCATTTCACAACGGTATATGGCGCGATCCGAAAACGATAGCGATTTATCAATGTAAAAAAGAAAAAAGCTAGCAAATGCTAGCTTTTACACGTTTTCCGGTAAAAGATTCTCCATCATCATATTGCCCTTGCCACCATAAAAATTTGTATTATGTTCGTTCGCTACTCCAAAATAAGAAGCAACTGCTATTCCGAATGGTACAAAAGCATGTCCTTGTGCTGTAATAATATTTGAGTGTCGCACAACTTCTTCATACACAAAATTTTCTACTGGAAAACAATCTATTTTTTTATAATCGATAGTCACTGTATACGAGATTTCTTTGAATAAGCCTGCTTTTGCTAGCGCATACGGTCCAGCACAAATAGCAGCTACTAATTTTTCTTGTTCGTGAAATTGACGGATGACTGAAAAGAGTACTTCCGCATCCTTCATATGTATTGCATCTCCGCCTGGAATAATAATCCCCTCATATTCTACTACACGCACTTCACTTAATTCTATATGCGGTTGTACTTGCAAGCCTGTTTCACTTATAATCAATTCTTTTGTTAAACCCGCAGTAATGATTTCATATTTCTTTTTCAGCAATGCTGTTGCTACTGTAATTTCAAACTCCGCAAATGTTGGGTATACGAATAATAATATTTTTTTCATAGTCCTTTCTCCTTTAACCAGCCCATAAAATATGCTTCTAATTCATCCACTGTTAATGTATTCGTGTCCACACAAGTTACAGGAAATTGTTTATACCATTCTTTTTCAGTTTCTACTAATTTAAATTGTTCCTCAAAAGTACTTCGATTTCTTGTCATATCATTATTTTTTCTATCATATACATTCTCTTTCGAAACGTCTAAATAAAAAATTGCATCCGAACGGCATTCTCTTAATTTATACAATTCATCTTTTAATTCTGTTTCTATATCCCACTCTTTCCCTATCACTTTCGGATAAAAGAGTGTATAAAATTCAATATCTTCTGGCCCACGATCAAAAATCACGACTGAACTTTTCACATTTTGAAACTCTTTTATTTTTGCTTCAATAAACATTTTTTGATTTGTAATAAATCCCTCTTTTGTACACATATCCAAATTTAATTTTTTCGCTTTTCTACAATTTGATAAGGATTTTCATATATAACTGAAAGCCCACATCGCTCTAAGCTTTTGGCCAATGTTGTTTTTCCACTTGCCATCGGTCCTTGAAGTGAAATTACGTATACCATCCCTCTCATTCCCTTTTCTTATAATACATTGATAATATACAGAATTTTGAAAACTATCAACATAATATATATCACCTTGTTTCTTATTCTTATGTAACTTATAATAAAAAATAGAGATTATGACGGACGCAAAATAATGTAAGCTTGGAAATCCAAGCTTACATTATTTTTTGCTTTCCCTTTTCTTATAAAAAGAGTATACTAAATTAGAACATATGTTCTTAATAATTACATACAGTAAGGAGATAGAACAATGGTATACGACACAAAAGCAATTTCTTGGAATGCATCTTTAAAACAACTTCAACGCCGCTATACAAACAAACAAGTTGACCGAAAAGAATTTGAAGATATTGAACTAATGGAATTCTTCCGCGATAACGACTACATTTCTTTACCTACACATATAAGCGGCCTATCAACAGCGCGTTTTACTTCTTACTCTATTTTCACAACTGAAGATAAAGATCGTAAAGTTGGCACACTTATTATTGAGTACGTTGAAGACGATAATAATAATTTATGTGTTGAACAACTATACTTCGTTTAAACTATAACGCTTGGTCAAATTGACCAAGCGTTCTTGCTTTCTATGAATCTCACTGTTTATAATATGAATAAAAGAAAACCGCAATCATTAAGGGGGGATATACTTGCTCGAAGGATGGTTCAGTTGGTTCATTGTATTATGGACTGTAATTTTATTAGGACTTATGTCTATCGGTGGATACTTTATGTTCAGAAAATTTTTAAAACGATTACCGAAAGAAGACGGTATGTCTATTTTAGATTGGGAAGCACACTACATTGATCAAACACGACACTTATGGGATAACGAGCAGAAACAATTATTAGAAGAACTCGTAAGCCCTGTTCCTGAACTATTTCGTGATGTTGCTAAATCAAAAATTGCTGGTAAAATTGGGGAACTAGCATTACAAGAAAATGCCTCTAAAATTACACAAGATTTAATTATTAAAGGATATATTATCGCCACACCAAAGCGTGATCATAAATTTTTAGTTAAAAAACTACAAGAAAAAAAGATTGATTATTCTAATTATCAATCTTTACTAACAAAATACCCTTCGTAAAAAAAAGATTGCTAGCTTATGGCAATCTTTTTCAACTTACAGTTACTGATTTTACGGCTGTTAATCTAGCTTCCGCTAAATCTATTTGTAATCCAACCACACCGGCATAAATATAATCAAATGTATTTGGAATATTAACCGTTGTAGAAGTTGTCCCCGCTGTCAATACTCCATTAGCAGGGACATCATTAGTCACATCAAACTCAGCACGTCGATTCGTTGCAACTGTTCCAATCAGCATATTTCTATCCCCAAAACCTCCGACTGTATCTAAATTTCCTAAATAATTATTGACTTGTGAAGCAAAAAAGTTAGGATTTGCATTGTTAGGTCCTGAAAGTGCTCTACCATTTAAAACAAATATATCTGCAGGCGCATCCGTATCACCATTATGAATTCCAGTTGGAACCTTGAATCCATCAGAATCAGTAACTATTTCATTCCAAGTACAGGTTATTACACTCCCAACTAATAGAATGATTACAAATATCGCATCAGTTACGTATACTTCTCAGCCTGATCCTACTAGACCACCCGTCACAACAACGACAACGATAACAACACCAATTACGATAGAAGTAAACCCGAATGAGCCAAACACATTTATTAAGACTGCAAATGTAAATAGCGCCCAGCTTGGTGACTTCATAACATATACACTTACCTTCACTAACAATGGCACTATACCAGCAAATAATTTACTCATTACCGACTCACTACCTCCTGAAGTTACTTTCTATCAGGATTCAGTAACAGTAAACGGCGTATTACGTCCTGGAAGTAATCCAGCTATTGGTATTCTTATTGAAACTGTCAATCCAGGGGAATCCGTTATCGTTCGCTTCATCGTACAAGTAACAAGCGAGCCACAAAATGGCCTTATCCGAAATACTGCGTGAGTTAGATATACACTCAGACCAGACCCTACTAAACCACCAATTCCTGTTGATGAGACTTCAGAACCTAACATCATTCCGTTTATCGGTCCATTCGTCTCACCAAACTTAAATTGTTTTTTTAATGGTGAATGTTTTATACGTCGCGGTTGGAACAGAGGATGTTAACAATATAAATAAAAAGACAGCGTTTTTGGCGCTGTCTTTTTATTTAATACATATACAGTTTTAAGTTAGCTTCATATCTTTTTCATTATAAAAACCGTCTTCTTTTTCCATTTCCTTCTGTAATTTCGTAAAGGAACGGTACATCGCAATTCTCCATGACACAATCATCGCAAACGCAAGTAAGAAGAACATGCCACTAAGTTGTCCTAAATCAAGAGATTGGCTTAAGTATGTTTTAAATACAATTCGCACTACAAGTAATCCAATTAATATAAAAACAAATGCTTTTGAACGCTTCAAATAAATCTCTTGCCCTCTAATTTCAAATTTAGATGTTTTAATAAGAAAAATAGAGAAAAACAAACCAACGCCAATAGCTTCTAACATTTCCGCTGGAGTTAATCGAAATTCAGGAAAAACATACATCAATGCTCCCGTGCTCATAAAAAATGGTGGAAGTATAATTTTTTTCAATGTTGCGGGTTTCTTAGCTGCTTTTAAACGAATAAACATCGCACCGACAGCCATACAAACAGCAACGATACTTGATAAAAGAACTATGTTCATATTTTCTCATCCTTTTTTGTGGCTATATGCAAAATATACTTTCATTATATGCTTTTCCGTTAGTATTTCCAACATTTTCACAGAATAATACTAAAAACCGGTAAAACCACCAAATAAACTTGAGAAATATACGATAATTTTCGTCATCCAATTAAAATATAAGAATATCCCCATGACAATCATAATGTATCCTCCTATTTTCATGAAAGCCATACTATTTCTTTTAATCCAAGACATTTTCGTAATAAAGAATGAAAGTACGAAAAACGGGATAGCAAATCCAAGTATGTAAGCAATCATATAAATCATTGCCGATTCTGGATTTGTTGCAGCTAATCCAATTACAGACACTAAAATAGGGCCAGTACATGGTGTCCACCCTGCAGCAAATGCCAATCCAATTAGAACTGAACCAAAATAACCACTCGGACGATTCTTAAAAGTAAATTTACGATCTTGCATTAAAAACTTCGGCTTAAACACACCGACAATTATAAGACCGAACACGATGATAAATATACCACCTAACTGTCTAATTAAATCTTTATAATCCGTAAAGATGCCTCCGATAAAACTTGTACCAAATCCAATCGCAATAAAAATAATTGAAAAACCAAGTAAGAAAAACGCTGTATGTATCATACTTCTTTTGCGAAGCATTGCATTTTCTTCTTTCAATTCAGAAACCGACATACCTGTTATGTATGATAAAAATGCCGGGTAAAGCGGTAAGCAACATGGGGAAATAAATGATAAAAACCCAGCGCCAAACGCTAAAAAAATACTAATATCTTGCATGATTCCACTCCTCTCCTTACATATTGTAGCAAAAACACATAAAAATACTATGAACAATTCGTGAACTCACTTTAACAACGTGATAATAAGAAAAACTACTCTTTCAAACAGTTTCTAATAAAACGTTTTCATTTCCTTCTATTATATAGAACAATCTCAATTGAATTATGAAGCTCTTTCTAGTTGTTACTAACATAACAAAGGTATCACAGTTTCTCAAATACTTAGCAAATTACAATCAACTTCACACATATTGACCTGAAAAAATATTTTTTTCAAATGCTGTCTTTATACAATGTAACGCTGATTTTACAATACTTTAATTATTATTAATTTCAAGATTATGCATAAATATCATACTTTTATTATTATTCTATAAAATGTCGCACTTTTCTTTCAGTTGACCCTTTATTTTTAATTTTGTATACTTCCCTCTAGTTATATATGTCCGTTACGGAACAATTTCATATAGATGGGAGGAATTTTTCATGCTTCGTTATTCTCTTTTAGTTTTATTAGGAGCGTGTAGTTATGGGATTTTAGCTATTTTTGTTAAGCTTGCATATGCAGAAGGATTTTCACTCGGAGAGGTAATTGGTAGCCAATATTTGTTCGGTTGGATTATTTTGCTTACTATTACACTTCTATTTTCTAGACACCGTGTTCCATTAAAACAAGCGTTAATTTTATTCGTTGCAGGAACATCGGCAAGCTTCACTGGAATTTTTTATTACGCTTCATTAAAAACTGTACCAGCTTCTATTGCAATTATACTTTTATTCCAATTCGTTTGGGTTGGGATTATCATTGAAGCAGTCGCAACGAAAACATTACCTTCAAGAGAAAAAGTTATTTCGGTTATTTTCTTACTTGTAGGTACATTTTTATCAAGTGGTTTACTAGAAAAATCAGCAGGTGATTTCGATACGACTGGAATCATTTTAGGCTTATTATCTGCCGTTACATTCGCAACATACATTTTCGTGAGCGGAAAAGTTGCTGTTGAAGTGCCTTCATTACCGCGCGGTGTTCTTTTAATGGCTGGTGCTTTAACTTTAGTAATGCTCGTATTCCCACCAACATTTATTATGAACGGTGCCATTTCTCAAGGGCTTTGGAAATATGGCTTAGGATTAGGAATATTTAGTATCGTTATTCCGTCTATTGCCTTTACAATTGGCATTCCAAAAATCGGTTCTGGATTAGCGACTATTCTTGGTGCAGCAGAACTACCAGTTACAACTATTATGTCTGTATTCGTTTTAAAAGAAGCTGTACTATCTTCACAATGGTTCGGTGTATCACTTATTTTAATCGGTATCGCAATCCCGCAAATTGCATATGCAATGCGTGGCCGTCATAGAAAACAGCATACTCATAAAAAAGTTGCAGCATAAAGTGAAACTTTAATCAGTGGGGGTTTTGTTCATCCCCACTGATTATTAGTTAAACCAATCGGGGATAAACAAGAGAGGATTTTCATTTGAGAATCCTCTCTTTTATTATTGTATAATTAATATAAATACTTCACTTAAGAAAGAGGGCATAATAAGTGGCATCTATTCCAGATCAATTAACAGAAAAACTTATTTCTATTCGTCGGCATTTACATGAAAATCCAGAACTATCATACGAAGAATTTGAAACAACAAAAGCGATAAAAAATTGGTTAGAAGAGGCCGATATCACTATTATGGATTCCAACTTAGAAACAGGGATTATCGCTGAAATTTCTGGTAATAAAAATGGACCAGTTGTAGCGATTCGTGCTGATATCGATGCTCTTCCTATCCAGGAAGAAACAAGCCTTCCATACGCTTCAAAAATACAGGGTAAAATGCATGCTTGCGGGCATGATTTTCATACGGCCGCTATTATTGGTGCAGCTTATTTATTAAAGGAAAAAGAATCTTCTCTTAACGGAACTGTACGCTTTATATTCCAGCCAGCTGAAGAAAGCAGTAATGGTGCTTGCAAAGTTATTGAAGCTGGACATTTATGTGGCGTACAAGCTATTTTCGGTATGCATAATAAACCTGATTTACCAGTAGGTACAATCGGTATTAAAGATGGGCCACTAATGGCCGGAGTTGATCGATTTGAAATTGAAATTCACGGAGTTGGTACACATGCAGCTGTACCAGATGCTGGCGTAGACCCTATTGTCGCATCCTCTCAAATTGTTATGGCACTGCAGACAATTGTAAGTCGAAATATAAGTTCATCTCATAATGCAGTTGTTAGTGTTACAAACATCCATTCAGGAAACACGTGGAACGTTATTCCTGAAAAAGCTACGTTAGAAGGAACTGTACGTACATTCCAAGCTGAAACACGTGAAAAGATTCCAGCATTAATGGAGCGTATTATTAAAGGGGTTTCTGATGCACTAGGTGTAAAAACAAAATTCCGATTTTACCCAGGTCCTCCTGCTGTTCATAACGATAAAACACTCACTAATCTTTCTATTCAAATTGCAGAGCAAATGAATCTAAACGTTATCTCTCCTACACCATCAATGGCCGGAGAAGATTTTTCTTTTTACCAACAAAAAACACCAGGTTCATTCGTCTTTATGGGAACAAGTGGTACACATGAATGGCATCATCCATCTTTTACAGTAGATGAAAAAGCATTACCTATTAGCGCGGAGTATTTCTCCTTATTAGCCGAAGAGGCTATTCATCAATTAGCACATACAAAAAGCCGTTAAGTTAATCCTTAACGGCTTTTGCCTATGCGGTTAAATCTCGTTTTATAAATACTGTATAAGAAATCCCTAGAAATACAATTAAATACAGAAGAAGTATACAAGAAGCGAATGGGAATGTTACTCCATCAATAAAGCTTCCATTCTTTGAAATACTATATAAATCTGTGTTTGCTGGCAATAAATATTTCGCCCATTCATATCTAGTTGCTGCTATTAACGCAATATTTCCTGATAAAGCAAGAAATAGCGAAATACCAATTGCGCCGCCACTAGATCTCGTTAAAACAGAAATCATAAACGCAAACGCTGCGTACACAATAGTTGGCAACCACGATAAAACATAATACTTACTTACTTCCATAAAAATGTTTTGTTTTATTATATTTCCATCTCGGAAAATAAATTCACTCCATGCAGGCTGTTGGAATTTATAAATAACAAGTCCACATAAAGCTGAGAAAATCATATTAAATATAAACAATAACGCTGCAAATAACACGATCGCTAAAAATTTTGCTGTTAAAATTTTAAATCGATTTGCCGGACGGATCGTTAAAAACTTATATGTTCCCCAGCTATATTCATTCGCAAAAATTGTACTTGCATACACGAGAATAAACGGAAGCAAAATTGGAAATACGATAAAACCTGTATCTCTCATAAATGAAAGCGGTGAACTACTTGACGGTGCTATGTCCGTATCTAAATGCTTCATTTTAAGCTGATATTCCTTTACAAGCTCGTCCCCTGACTTTTCTGCTAAAATATCCGCTTTTTTCATGCCGAGTTTTTTCTCAATTTCTACAGTACGTTCTGTATAATCCACTTTCCACCCTTTTGTTTCTGGCTCTAAATACTTGACAGTAACCCATCCTAATCCAACAATTAATACTGCAATAACTGCAAAAGGAATAATCGTTCGCTTTCGCTTAAATATTTTATACAACTCGTTATAAACTAAATTAAACAATATCTTTTCCCCCTGTTAATTCTAAAAACTGCTCTTCTAGCGTTTTTCTTTCTTCATATACACGATAAACTTGAATGTTTTTCTCCATCAATGTACGAATAATATTTGGAATTTCTTCATCTTTCACGTTTATAACTAATTCGTTTTCTTCTACTAAAACATCGTATTCTAAAACTTCTTTCGCTTTATTCACATCATCTACACGTATATGTATTTTTTCCGTTTCTTCCTTTTTGTCACTTTGAATATTTTGTGTTGCGACATATTCTCCGTGCTGAATAATAATAACTCTGTCACACATTAATTCTACTTCTGAAAGTAAGTGACTAGATACAAGAACCGCCTTTCCTTGTTCATGTGCAATTTTCTTTATGTACATCCGCATTTCATGTATACCACTAGGATCTAATCCGTTCGTTGGTTCATCTAGTATTAATACGTCTGGATCATGAATAAGCGCCTGAGCAATTCCTAAACGCTGTCTCATACCGAGTGAATATGCTTTTACTTTACGATCAATTACTTGTCCCATCCCTAGCAATTGCACTACTTCATCGATACGTTCTTCGGTCACATTGCCATTCATTCTTCCGAAATATGTTAAATTTTCATAGCCGCTTAAGAAAGGATAAAATTCCGGTGTCTCAATTACAGCACCAATTTTCGCAGCAGTTTTTTCAAATTGCTGTTTTACAGATTGACCATCAATCCATACTTCTCCTTCTGTCATACGAATCATTCCAACCATCATTCGCATTAATGTCGTTTTCCCAGCACCATTTGGTCCTAATAAGCCAACTACTTCACCTTTTTTCACTTCAAAACTAATATTTTCTACTAACGTCTTTGAACCAATTCGCTTTGTTAATCGATCAACTTTTACGATCGCTTGCTCATTTATCATTCCATACAACCTTTCTTCTTAACTCTTTTTTTCAGTTCTTCCCACTGTATCATGATTAATAACATGTGTAAAATGAAGAAAAAGCCATGATTTCTCATGCCTTTCTCCTCGTTTCATATGACTTTTCACTTTTTAACCTTTGTATAAATCTACAACATTGCCACATCGATATTATAATGACGGTTATCATAACAACTGCTGTTACCATTATCGCATATAACGTAATTGGTGCATTTGTTACTCCTTGGATTCCTACTACTTTCATAAAAATAATAATAAATAATTTCAGAAATAACATACCATGAATTAATCCGAAAATGAAAGCTCCTCCGTAAGTTAATAATTGCTCCTGGCATAATAAACATAACATTTCTTTTCTCTTCATATTCACTACTTCATACGATCTAAACTCCTCTCTCCTACTCTGTAAAAGAGAGGCTGTCATTTTATAAGTAATGAACATACACAAAAAAATTACAAATAGAAACATTGCATAAAACCACTTTACAAATATAGGTGTATATTCCGCTTTACTTATTACATCTTCATTGAACCGGAATGATATCATAAAAAAACAAACCATTGTATTCATAGCAATCCACATAAATTGTTTTGACCTTCTGATAGCAAATTTTTGTATATTTTTTCTCGCCAACCGAAATAAAGACATAAATTTCTTCCCCTACCTCACTTCATAACATACTCCTTCTATAATACTAGTGTATAAAAATATGACATTTTAAACATCGCACTTCAATCGGAATCTTTACTAAGCCTTTAGTCCTAGAAAATAAAATAGGAATAAAACCATTTATATACTATATTTGTAAAAAGGAGGGGTTATATGCGTGTAAAATTACTGTTTATTCTTTCTTTGTTACTTTTCACTAGTTGTATCCCACTAAAAAACAATGAAGGTGCCACTGTTAAACCATATAAGTTAACAAAAGAGCAATCTGATATTTTACAAATGACTCCTATAGGAGAAGGAAATAGAATGTTTTATAACGTTACAATCAAAAATAATAAAGATGAACTCCATGCTACAATTGACTATTATCAAAATGGTAAAAAAGTAAAAGAAATTGCTAACATAGCTTCATCACATTTTTCAGAAAAGAACATAAGGCTTTCATGCATAGCACCACATCTCCAATTTGATAAAGATGTACAAGAAAAAGGCCAATGGTATATTAATATCGACGGTGGTTCAACGCTTGTTCCTGAAGAGTCCCCTCCAATCGTAAATAGTTCTGCAACTACTACAATTCAATCTACTAAAAACGTAAAATACAATCAAAAAACGATTTTAGCCGCTGTAATCCCAACAAATAAAGAAACTATAAGCGTCCCTACAATTGATGAAGAAACGGGTATTGATCTACTCTTAAAAGAAAACGAACATGTTTATCTATTTAGTATCGAGCTAAAAAAACAATAAAGCGGAAATGCAATTTAGGTGCATTTCCGCTTTATTGTTTAACAAGGTGTAGTTTTGTGTATCTTAATTAAATCCCTTCTCCGTCATGATTACTGCTCACCCTTCTCATCTTCCACTTCAATCCTTTTTTTCTCTCTTGCAATTTTTAAGAACTCTAACAGCTCTGGATTACTATTCATTTTTTTGTAAGCCACCGACATTTCTGCTACAAAATTAGAATCGCATAGTTCCTTATATACAACTTCTGTTTTATACAATTTATTTGCTGATACAGGTATTACCGTAATTCCAATACCTGCTGCTACAAGACCCATGACAGTTTGATACTCCGTTGCTTCTTGTACAATGTGCGGACTAAAACCTACATCACGGCAAAGTGATAGAATTGTATCATATAACGCTGGCCATACTGGTCTCGTAATAAATACGAACGGTTCATCCCTTAAATCTTCGATATGTATTTCGTCCTTTTCAGCAAGCGGATGTGCCTTTGGTAAACATAACGTACACGAAAGTTTTTGAATTGGTTCTAACTCAAGTAATTGCGTTGGAATTGGCGGACGTAAAAATCCAATATCAATTCGATTATCATGAAGTGCATGCACCTGATCCGGTGTTGACAATTCATGTAATGCTACAGACACTCTCGGAAATTTCTTTCTATACTCTCTGACGATTGACGGTAAAATATCATATATTGCCGCACCTACAAAACCAATTGAAAGTGATCCAACTTCTCCCCTTTGCGCACTTTGTGCAACTTCTACTGCTTTTTCAATTTGTTCAAACGCTTTTTTTACTTCTTTTAAAAACATTTCTCCTGCTTCTGTTAATTCAACCTTTCTCTTCGTTCTTGAAAATAACATAACTCCCATTTCTTTTTCTAATTGCTGAATTTGTTGACTAAGCGGTGGTTGTGTCATTTGTAAACGAGCAGCTGCTCGTCCAAAGTGTAATTCCTCTGCCACTACAACAAAATATTGCAAATGCCGTAATTCCATTTTGGACACCCTTTTCACTTTCGATTAATACATCTAATATATTAATAACATATAATTTATATATTAGACAAATATTTCGAATGAACGTATAGTAGAAATTGTTAATTCTTTTTTACAATTTTTATGTAAAAAAAGAAAGAGGTGGTTACTGTATGAAATGGTGGAAGTTAAGCGGACAAATATTATTATTATTTTGTTTCGCTTGGACAGGTGAATGGATTGCAAAACAGGCACACCTCCCAGTTCCAGGAAGTATAATCGGTATTTTTCTATTATTAATCTCATTAAAATTTAACATAGTGAAAAAAGAATGGATACAAGACGGTGCAGACTTTTTATTAAAAGAACTTATTTTATTTTTCATCCCTTCTGCAGTCGCTGTCATTCGTTACAAAGATACATTATCACAGTATGGAATCGATCTCATTTTAATTATCGTGATTAGTACACTTTGTGTCACTCTCGTAACAGGACTATTAACAGAATTGCTATTAAAGCGGAAAGGATCAACACAATGATCGGCTTTCTTTGTTTGCTATTAACACTATTCACATATTGGGTATCTAAAAAAATGTATCAACGCTGGAATTGGAGCTTACTTTCTCCCCTGCTTGTATGCCCAATCATTTTAATTACTTTATTGCTCGGATTAGATACACCATACGAAACCTACGAATCTGGTAGTCATTGGCTAACAGAATTATTAAAGCCTGCAACGGTTGCTTTCGCGTGGCCAATCTATAAGTATTTTGATCTATTAAAAAAACATGGCACTGCTATTTTAATTAATGTCATTGTCGGTTCTTTTCTTTCAGTTATTACTTCAGCACTACTAGCTAATTTTTTTCAAATTGACTCTACAATAGAACAAAGTTTAGCACCGCACATTGTAACAACACCTATTGCAATGGCTATTTCAGAAATGATTGGCGGCATGTCACAATTAACAGCGGTTTTCGTCGTATTAACTGCCTTAACTGGAGCGTTACTCGGTCCTACGCTCATACGCATATGCCGTATTAAAACAGCGCTCGCAAAAGGTATAATGCTAGGTACTAGCGCGAATGGAACCGGAACATCAAAAGCATTTGAAATCGGTCCTATAGAAGGTACAATTGCAAGTTTATCAATGCTTTTAACAGCTGGAGCTAGTTTAGTTATCGTTCCGCTTTTTTTATCTTGGTTACACTAAAAAAAGCAAGTGTTTAAACACTTGCTTTTTTATTTATATATTTATTTAAAAGCTCCTGGTCCTCTGGAAAAGATAAAGATAATTCTTTTACTTCATCAATTCCTTTCCAAGCTATTTCATGTATTAACTCATCAGGGTCTTGTATTTTCATGTTACCGCCTATTAACTTTACAATATAGTAATGCACATGAACTGGCACCCCATATGTTATCCCTTTCTTTTCACATAGTTTTTCTATAATTTTTACTTCATAACCCGTTTCTTCCCACACTTCACGAGCACAGCAGTCCTCAAGTGTTTCTCTCTCTTCTTGTCCCCCGCTTGGCACAGTCCATCGTTTTTCTTCATCTACTTTTCCTTGTAAAATTCATTCTTTTCATTCATACATATAGCTGCCGTACCAATCCATCTTTTCATCCTATCTCCCCCCATACTAAATTTCGATCTTTCTATATATATCCTTGAAAAAAGAGGAATAAAGTAAAACGATGACGAAAGATTACATCAACTTCATGAGCAGTCCCTTCTTAGAAATTCAAACAGGAAGGATGAAATTATGATTTCTAAATATGTTGTGGAATGTGTTTTTTGTGAAGAAAATCGAAAACCTCGGCAGGCTATCGTCACAGTACCCGCCACTTCGCAGCTACTAGCAATCCAAAAGGTACGGGCTGAATGCACACGGCGCTTCGGAAAAACTTTATTATTGCAAACAGAAATTAAAGAAGAATTACTCATTGAACAAAAAGAAAGCTGACCATAAATTGGCCAGCTTTCTTATCCGATCATATTTTCACATGAAGATTAGGGGCATCCTCTTTAAGGATCGGGATTTACCCATTATGTACGTTCCATAATGGTCATCGAACAATATATTTCTATACAATAAACTATTGAATAGAATAGGGCAAAACTTGTTCGCATTTTTTAGAAAAGGGATAGGGATATAATTCAAGTAATACTTCGAATACTCGAACTTTACACTCATTATATTAAAACAAATTCTTTTATATGGGAAATATGAATTACTTACATAATTCATTCGTAAAATATATTAATAGTTTTCTTTACTCTACTAACAACATACATCCAGCTAGTATCGGTGTCATAATCATTGAAAACCTTAAAAGCATCCGAGGTGCATAATTTGTAAACTTAGCTCCTATATATGCCCCTAACATTGTCCCGATTAAAACTTGTACTAATAATACATAATCTAAATACCCTTCCGAACTATATCCAAGCCCACCTCCAATTGCGATTGGTAATATAACAAGCATTGTCGTCCCTACAGATTGCTGAATTGTTAATCCTAATAGAACTATTAATCCAAGTTGGATAAAGGGTGCTGAACCAATCCCAAATGAACCAGCTAACATTCCAGTAACCAGTCCGAGACATATACATTTAATCAAGTTATCTTTCGAAAGTTCGTTATGCCCTTTTAAAGACGACCGTTCCTTTTTTTGAAATATAATTAATCGAATAAACATAAAAATTGCAGATAAAAATAACATTCCCGCTGTAAACCAGTGTAGAAGATTCGCTGGTATTAGCGAACCAAACTTCGAACCAATAAAGGAACCAATCGCTCCAAATCCCCCAACAATTCCGCCTATTACAAACACAACATTCCCTTCTCTATAATGACTTACTACCCCAGATAATGTCGTAAATGCCATAGCAGTTAGAGATGTTGCAAGAGCAACGTGAATAGGGATATGGAATACTAAAGTGAGTATCGCGATGATAAATCCTGCTCCTCCTGCTCCGACAAACCCTAATAAAACTCCCATTAATAACATTGTTATAATAATTGCCACATATTCCCCCTCCAATATTCCAATTATCTATCACATGCGCACTTCTATACAAACAAAAAGCATCCTAAATGGATGCTCTTTCTACTTTTTCTATATTAATAATATGTACTTACTCTTGATTAATCAAAATAACAGCGGGACCAGAAACAACTACTCCGGCCACTTCTATCTTTTCAAATTCCATCACTGTAATAGATATAACCCCTTCTCTTTCCATCAATTCCTTACTCAGGACTTCAGTCGGTATTGATTTCACCGTCCTACCTCCTTTTCATTTTATACAAAAAACTACCCAATGCCTCTAAATATATGCATCACCTCCACTTTCATTCCTTATTCCAGTCAAAATTCACATCCCCTTTCTATAACATATTGAAAAATAAAAAAGCACTCGCCAAAGCGAATGCCTTTCCATTATTTACTCTCTATTACTTTTAACATCCTATTAATAAATGCTGCGGATTCCCCACGTGTTGCAGAACCTTTTGGCATAAACTCATTATTCTCATTCCCTTTTACGATACCTAATCCATAAACACGCTGAACTGCCTGTTTATCATACGCTAAATTTTGATCCGTAAATGGTAATGAAACTAAACTACCTTTTATATTTTTGTATTGCAATGCACGATCAATCATAATGACAGCTTCATCACGTTTAATCGTATCATTCGGAGCAAATATATCATTTCCTCGTCCACTTATAATCCCAGCACTAGCTGCACGATTAATACCATCTACTAGTGATGAATGAGCTGTGCTTAAATCTTTGAAATTCGATTTCCCCTCTGGTAATTGCAATGATCTTGAAACTAAATTCGCAAATTCACCACGTGTTACAAGGCGTTCTGGCCAGTAAGAACCCTTTCCATCTCCAACCATAATACCTCTTTTATCTAATTCACGAATATCCGCTTCATACCAACCACCTGTAATATCATCTTTATGATTTGCATCATAATAAGCTTTTGTTCCCTGTAAGAATGGTTCCCATGCATTATTCTTTATCATAATAGCCGGACAATTCTTTCCACTCCAAAATTGATGTTTTTTCACATTTTCTAAAGGAATATTTAATTCCCCCATTAAATAGGCTGCTAGTTTGCGAGCATTTTCCACAGCTTTATTATAATCACCATCTTGATTGACAGCAATTTCAATTGCAATTGATTCTCTATTACCAGTTCCTTCTGCTCCATCTCCAGCATGCCAACCATTTTCATTTAATGGTAGATGTTGATAAATTTCTTTATCATCTACTGTAAAATGCCAAGATGCTGAACGATCAGTCGTTCCTGTTGCTTGACTGTATAAATATTGTGCATGGTTTCTAGCATTTGCTCCGACACTATAATTATCTGTCTCATGAATTGTAATGTATTTTGGTTTCATCGCATTGCCTGGACGAATATTTTCATTTCCTGTTGGTACAATCATTTCCTTTAATGGTACACCGTAAATATTCGTTGTTTTCTCTGCTGATGGCGCTGCATACATAACAGCTGCACGTTTTGTACGTGTTGGTGTTGTGTCTTGAATAAGCGAGGCCTTTGTCCCTTCAAATTTTGCTGAAGGTGCATAAATCCATTTCACCTCATTATCTATTTGGACTTGGAACCACTCTCCAACTTGTCCAATTGCAATAATTGTTTGCGGTTGTAACACTTTCTCATCTTTATATGAATTAAATGGTGCGGAATATGTAGCTGTCTCTTCATTAATTACTAACTTTTCGTTTGCCAAGCGATAAACTTCCTTAACCTCTACATTTCCTTCACTACTTTGTATCCATCCAGCTCCAGATGATGTTTCAACATAGTAAGCGTTCCCTTTTCGTTTTTCGGCTTTCACTACTTGATTAGAAAGCTGCACACCTGTCGCTTTTTGTAAATCAGCAGAATCAAATAAAGATGCTGAACTTATTATATGTACAAGAAAATCTCCTTGCGCTTCAGTTGTTACTCCTTTGTCCTCTCCACGCCCATCTTCATCTTTCATATGGTTTTCAATACTTTTTAAAGCTTGTTCGTCAGTTGAAATTGTTACGGTCTTTTCTACTGTGTCAGCATAGGAAAAAGTTGGAATCGTCACCATACTAAATACAATTGATGCAGCTAAAACATTATAAAATCCTTTTTTCATAATAATTATTTAACACGCTTATATCGAAATTCGTGTTAACTTCCCTCCCTAATCTAAAAAATTTAATACTATCTAGTAAACTTCTAAACTAAATAACCATTTACAATATAACAAACTCTATCTCATTCGTATAGATAGGAATGACTACTATTTGCCTGTTTTTTCTATATTGGAATATAGAAAAGAAGCTATAAAAGATATAGCTTCTCCTCTCACTATTTCAATCTCGTTGTACCTTATACTCTATAACTCTACCATCTTTATCAAATTGCAAAACAAGACATTCACTATCTATAGGAATGAAACTACGTTCATTCCCAAGATAGTATAGTGTAGTAATTCCCGTTTCCAAACTGCTTGTTTTCGTAGGGACCCCTAACAATTTTATGATTTCCTCGTTTGATTTCCCTATCAATTTATGCCGCTTTAATAAGTCATCTATCATATATACCCGTTTTTCCTCATCATTTAACCACCGATCCTGATTAAAGTTTGAAGTGTATTTATTTAAACTTAATTGTAAAGTGCATACTATCAATGGAATGAGAGCAACCATCATTACAATGAACAGCTGTTTCTTATCTTTATCACGTCCTGCTGATACATGTAAAACAGCCTTTTGAATAATAACTAGTAGAATAAAAGGCATTGCTACTACAAAAATACTCGTTACACTCAATGACACATGAACCATATCAATAACAAAGATAAACACAAGATACATTAATATATACAAACAAAAATAAATGTACAATATTCCCCACAATATAGAGCTTTTACCTTTCTCCACCTAACTCACCTACTTTATCCCGCTATTTACAGGCAGTGAAACTCCCACTTCAAGCCTTACTATGTTAGGTGGAAGTCGTGCTACATATAACAGCTCTGCTAATTAAAGTTTCACTTCGCAACATAATTCATCTGGCCAATCATATCTCTAATCTTTCGTAGTTCTTGAGCAGTATATATTACTTTACTTGTTAAAACTTCATTTCTGAAAAACGTTACAATTTGCTCTCTATCTTTAAATCTCGGCAATTCTTCATTAGAAAGATCAATAACTTCTTTTCCACTTTCATTTTCAAAATATACAATCGGTTTTATTTTTTCCTTTACAATATCTACTTGCATTTCTTCCAAACAATTATATAAAGTTTGAGATAGTATTTTCGCTTTATACGCTGGATTCCCTTCATTTCGTACTTGCAAAGTTAATGAAGTTCCATCCGTAATAAATTCAAATGTCTCTTCTTTTTCAATTTCATGTTGATACTTGCCAATTTCCTCAATCATAAATGAATATATACCTGCATTTTCTCTCGTTAAGCCATGGATTAATTTCCCTGTCCATTCTTTCGTCTCCAGTAGATAAATACCAGTTTTACATAAGATGAGATGATGGATTCGATTATCGTTTACGTCACGTTTATGTCTATCTTTATTACTTCTCATAAAGATATTCGGCACAATATGAAACTCATCTTCTAGTATGATTCCTTGCTCAACAAAACCTCGTTTCATATAATGTAATGTTTCATGTGTATTCACTTCAGCACCATTTTTGGTATACTCTCGTAAATCCGCAATTAAATTTTGAAACATATGTAGGTCATTACTATGCCTATCTTGCATTTCACTACGTTCTTTACTATGTTGAACAGCTAGTTGATTTTTCATCATACGCATATTTTCAAGTTCTCTAGCTGTACTAACTTGTAAATCATTATATTTTTTCTGTTCCATATTCTTTAAAGTACTTTGTTGTTCTTTATGCTCTGTAATCGTAGCTGCAATTTCACTTTCATACGTTTCAATCGCTTGTTTCTTTTCAAATTCTACTTGCTGGCTCTCTGATTCTAACTGTTTATTTTTATAAAACAGTACAAACACTGCAGCTAATAATATTAAAATTCCACCTATTAGCACATACTCCATATTTTTTCTCCTTTATTTCACGTCCGATTATTTTTATAAATATTTCGATTATATTATACTATGCTTTTAATATACACTTTGTAAAAATTATATATTTTTTATAAAAAGGCATCTCAAGTAAGATACCTTTTTATAGTAAAACTGCTGGTAAAAACCCATTGGTATTGGTCAATTGTCCAATAATCAGTGTGGACAATCCTCATCAATTAAAGTTTTACTTTATTACACACCATATTGAATATAACTTGAATCATAGTATACCCATTGATTTGTCCCTAAGCAAAGCCATCCATCTTGCTTACTCCATACTCGATATGATTCACCATGATGTAACTGTCTTATAACATTCCCGTTTAATGATGGAGCGTCTCGCAGATTCACATTATCGCCAGTAATAGTTGCCACATAATGTTTATACTGAATATAACTTGAATCATTATATACCCACTGATTTGTCCCTAAGCAGAGCCATCCATTTTGTTCTCCCCAAACTTCATATGATTCGCCACGATTCAATTGGCGAATTACACTAGACTGTAAAGATGGTCCACTTCGTAAATTCACATTATCTCCATTAATTACAGCAACTCCATATACTGGTGTTGCATTATTAGGCGCGGAAACATTACCTCCACCACTTGCTCCATTTTCTTGTAAAGCTTCTAATGAAACAGCTGCTGATACATCACAATTTCCCACACCTGAAATTTGACCAGAATCTGTGTACTGCCATGCTGTCCACTCTGTCCATCCGCCAGCATCAGCAGGCGGTGTACTAGAATATCTGGAAATCCAAAGTGGAATGTCACTTAACCCGTTAATTCCAAATTCACTAATATACCAAACTCCTGTATATAACATTACATTTTTCCCAGTAGCTTGTTTCACATAATTCACGAAACTTCTTGCCCAATTCGATATAGTCGCACCCGTTAAACTACTATTGCTAGTATCCGTTGGCGATTCTAAATCTAAAACAGGAATTAAGTCCGTCTGATTACTCTGTAATATATTCACAAAATATTTCGCTTCTGAAATGGCATCATTTTGTTCTGGGTGCGCAAAATGATATGCACCGATTAATACATTCGCATTTCTTGCAGCTTGTACATTTTGAACGAAAGTAGGATCAATACAGTTCACGCCTTCCGTCGCTTTTGCATACGCCGCTGGAATACCTGATGACTTCACAGCATTCCAATTAATGTCCCCTTCCCAATGAGACACATCGATAAACGTAACATTTGAACTGGATCTATTTTGCATATAAAAGCTCCTATCAAATTTTTTATTCCGTATACAATATGTACAACTTAAGTTAGTGGACACGACGTTTATGCTATAGTAATAAAGTTCTAATATATTTATTTTGTCGAGATGTTTAAGAAGAAAGTGGAATTGAAACTACACCGTCCATCATAAACTCCATTAATACACTTTTAACATCTCAAAAGAGGCCTTGTAATTACAAGGCCTTTTGTAAACTCCCTTTATTTTGCAATAAATACATATTATAGTATAGCCCTTGTTTACTAAGTAACTCCTGATGTGTTCCTCTTTCTATGATTTCCCCTTCATGCATAACAAATATTTGATCCGCATCTTGGATTGTAGACAATCTGTGTGCAATCGCTATCGTTGTTCTGCCTTTTCGCATTTGCTGCAATGCCGTTTGGATAGCCTCCTCTGTTTCTGTATCAATATTTGCCGTCGCTTCATCTAACACTAATACTTTCGGATTGGTTGCTATCGTTCTAGCAAAAGCAATTAATTGCCTTTGACCACTAGAAAATGCAGCTCCTCTTTCGACAACTTCTGTATCATACTGCTCTGGTAATTTTTCAATAAACGTATTCGCTTGCACAAATTTTGCCGCTTCCTCTATCTCTTCATCCGTAATCTCTTCATTATACATACGAATGTTTTGCTTTACATTTCCAGCAAATAAAAATGCATCTTGCAGCACAAGGCCAATTTTCTTTCGAATTTCTTGTTCTTCAAACTTTTCTAAATCTACTCCGTCTATTACAATATTTCCTGATTTAATATTGTAAAATCTCATTAATAAATTCATAATCGTACTCTTTCCGCTACCAGTATGCCCTACGAAAGCAACCGTTTGCCCTGGCTTTACGTGAAAAGATACATTTTTTAAAACGTCACGCTTTCCATCATATGAAAAAGTAACATCTTTAAACTGAATTTCCCCGTTAGCTACTCGTGGCTGTTCACTCCCCATTTGAACAGGAGCTAAATCTTTATCATCCATTAAATGAAATACACGCGATGATGAAACAAGCGCTTGCTGGAAGAAGGATAGTTTCATCATCATCTCATTGACCGGCTGGAAGAAACGATGAATATAGTTAACGAAAGCATATAAAACCCCTACTTCAACAGGACTCTTTAAAGCATCGATTCCGAATAAACCAAGTACTAACGCAATTGCTACAATATGAACAAGATCTGTTGCTGGACGTAAAAGTAATGCATCTAGTTTCAATGTACGACGTCCAGCACTAAAATGTTTATTGTTCACTTCTTCAAATTCTTTTCTCATCCGCTTTTCTTGCCGGAACACCTGAACAATATTCATACCTTGAATGGACTCATTTAACTTTGCATTTAATACACTCAGCTGATTACGTACCTCTAAATAAAAAGCTGCACTTTTCCGTCGATACAACACCATAATTGCAAACATTATCGGAATTAATATGAGCGAAAATAGCGCTAATTTTACATCTAATAAAAACATCGCTACTAAAATCCCTACTAAAAAGACTACATTTTTCACGAATGTTGATAGTACACTAACATAAAAATCCTTAATCGCTTCTGTATCATTCGTTATGCGGGATACGAGCGTACCAATCGGCGTACGATCAAAGAAGCTTAATGACAATTTTTGAACATGTTCATACACTTCAACTCGCATATCTTGGACAATCTTAAAAGCGATATTTTGAAAGTACAATAAGTCTAAATAAGTAAATAATACTTTTAACAAATGAGCAATAATATACACTACAAATAGAGTTACAAGTGCTGATTGTTCAAAGTTACCTGGCACTAAGTGTTCATCAAGAAATTGTTTAATTAAAAAAGGACCCATCATTTCAGTTACAGTTGCACCAACTAGAAATAAAAATGCTAACGCTAATAACCCTTTATAAGGCCTCATATAAGAAAGCAACCTTCTTAAATCACTCCGTTTTTTCTCAGCCATCATACGCCTCCTTTCTCTACTAATGCCTCTAACTGCTGGCTTTCGTACATTTCTTTATACCAACCATTTTCTTTCATTAATTGCTCATGTGTCCCTCGCTGCATAACCCTACCTTCATCAATAACAAGAATAAGATTTGCATGCTGAATAGCACTTAAACGATGGGCAGTAATAATCGTCGTTTTCTCTGCCCTTTCTCGTTTCAATGCAGTTAAAATAGTTTCTTCTGTTTTTGCATCTACGGCTGATAAACAATCATCTAATATTAAAATTTCAGCATTTGTTAATAATGCACGCGCAATAGAGATTCGCTGTTTTTGACCTCCTGATAGTGAAACGCCCCTTTCACCTACTACAGTGTCATACCCTTCTGGAAATTGAAATATATCATTATGAATACAAGCAATATCAGCAGCCCGGGTAATTTCTTTATATGTAGCATCGGCCTTTCCAAAAGCAATGTTCTCCCCAATACTCGCTGAAAATAAAAAGTGATCTTGCGGTACGTATGAAATTGCAGAACGCACACCGTGAAGTGTTAAATCTCGAATATCCCGCTCCCCAACTTTTAATTCACCATTAAAATGATCATACTCTCGAATTAAACATTTTAACAACGTCGTCTTCCCTGCACCGGTACGTCCTACAATTCCTAACGTTTCACCTTTTCTTAAATTAAAGTAAATATCTTTTAAGTTTAATAGTTCATTTTTTTTATAAGAAAACGAATCAACAGCGAACGAAACATCACCACTTGCTATAGTGTTTATAGCATTGTCCCTATTCACTACATCTGAAGTTTGTGAAAGTATTTTCTCCACACGATCATACGAAGCACGTCCACGCTCCATAATATTAAATAGCCATCCAAACGCTAACATTGGCCATACAAGTGTCCCTAAGTATGTTGTAAATGTTACCAATTCCCCTACAGTTAATTCTCCCCGTACGACTAATAATGAACCGTAACAAATTGCGATCAAAAATGAAAATCCGACAATTAAGGAAATCGTTGGATCGAATAACGAGTCAATACGTGCAACTAGCATATTTTTATGTACGACATCTTCAGATTTTTTCCGAAACGCTTGTAAATCCTCTTTCTCTTGTCCAAGTGAGCGAATTACCTTCATCCCACTCATACTTTCTTGTACTTTATCATTGATTTCAGAAAACGATTGCTGTGCTTTATGAAATCTTCTATGCAATAAAGTTCCATAATAATTTGTAGAAATAGCTACAATTGGCATCGGAATTAAACTTAATAACGTTAACTTCCAACTAATTGTAAATCCCATCGCTACGAGTACACATCCTCCAACAGCTAATGAATCAACAAGTGTTAAAACACCTGACCCCGCAGTTTGCTGAATCGCCTGAATATCATTTGTCGCATGTGCCATCAAATCGCCTGTGCGACGTGATTGATAAAAGGATGGGCTCATCTTAGTAAAATGTTCATATAGATTCTTTCGCAGTTGACGAGCTAGTTTTAAAGAAGATCCAAAAATCATAATACGCCATAAGTAACGTAATATATACATCGTAATTCCTACAACTACTAATAGAATAACCCAGTTCAACAATTTTTCAGACGTTAATGTTCCATTATTAATTTCATCTACTACAATCCCTAGTACTCTTGGCGCTACAAGTTCAAGAAGCGCGACACCAAATAACATAATAATTCCGATTATGTACGCTCGTTTTTCTTGCTTAAAAAACCAAGCTAAATTAAAAAACACTTTCATATTTATCCTCCTCCCTTAAAATGAGCGATGTTTTCAGTTTACCAAAAACACAGAATTTTTAAAAGTTTTAAACACTTATTATATCCAAAAGAAAAGGGCACTCGGTAAGAGTGCCCTTTAGCGCTTATTTCGTTTGTTGCTTGTTCATCGCGCTCATCATTTGATTGATTTTCTTTTGGGAAGGTTTTTGCCCCATTTGCATCATCATCATTTTTAGCATTTGTTCGTTAATTGGTGGATTTTTTTGTAAATAATTCATCATATATTTGCGGGCAATGAAAAATCCTAACGCCACGCCTGCTACTAGTGCTACTACGCCCACTAGAATACCTAACCACATTGGCATATCTTTTCCTCCTTCATGTTGTCTACCTTACAGTGTACTAAAACCTTTTCAATAAGACAAGATACTATTCGACATTTTTTACACATATGTTCGTACTTGTTTGAGAGGATTTAACCAGCCGTACTTTTTATTTTCATAATCCATCGCTAAAAATGTTAACTCACACTTTCTAAGCACCTCAAAGAAAGTTGTTTCCATGGATACATTTCCAGAAGTATTCATTCGAATATATTGTGATTTCACGACTATTTCGCCGTATTCAGCTCCTGTATAAAGCGTATGAGTATAATTCGTTCTTTCATATTTGCCAAGAACACGCAAAGCTTGTTCTAATTTATGATGAATTTTCATTACTTGTAACGGCATCGTAATATACGTCATTTGTTTATATAATACTTTTTTCTCCGAAAGGGACCCAGATTCTGAAAATCGAGCAAATAAATCAAAAAACAAATATTCACGACCAAAGTAAGCTTTCGCAATATCCTCTTGAATTAAATACAATTCATACGTTTTCATTTTTCCCCTCCCAATCTGGACAACCTTTTCCCTACATTATATAAGAGAAAATTTGCAATGATTGTCTGACTACGGAGAGAGAAAAAACTTTTTCTGTCGAAAAAACTCAACTACATAGAAAAATCTCCCCATGCTGGAGAGATTTTTCTAAAATCATTAAAGCATTTCTTTTACTTTACGAACAACGTTCTCTACAGTAAATCCATACTCTTCCATAATCTTCTCACCAGGAGCAGAAGCACCGAATGTATCGATACCTAGTACATCTCCATCAAGACCTACGTAACGGTGCCATCCGATTGTAGCACCCATTTCAATTGCGAAACGTTTCGTTACTGCTTTTGGTAGTACAGATTCTTTGTACTCAGCAGTTTGAGCTTCAAAGCGATCCATAGATGGCATGCTAACAACAGCTGCATCAACGCCGTCTGCTGCTAGAGCTTTTTGCGCTTCAATTGCTAAGCTTACTTCAGATCCAGTTGCAATTAAGATTACATCAGCAGTTTCTTTTTTGCTTGCAGAAACTACATATGCACCTTTTGCTACTTTTTCATAAGTGTCGTCTTTTGCACCTTCTAATGTTGGAAGATCTTGACGAGTTAACACTAATGCAGTTGGTGTTTTTGTTGATTCTAGAGCTAGTCTCCAAGCTGCAACTGATTCGTTACCGTCTGCTGGACGAATAACAGAAACGTTTGGCATTGCACGAAGTGCTGCTAATTGTTCAACCGGCTCATGTGTTGGACCATCTTCACCAACAGCGATACTATCATGTGTGAATACATACGTTACAGGCAATTGCATTAATGCTGCAAGGCGAATTGCTGGACGTAAGTAGTCAGAGAATACGAAGAACGTACCACCGTAAGTTTTTAAACCACCATGTAGTGCAATACCGTTCATTGCTGCACCCATCGCAAACTCACGAACACCGTACCAAATGTTTTTACCGCTGTAATCAGCTCTTGTGAAGTCTTTTTCGTTATTCATGTATGTTTTGTTAGAACCAGCAAGGTCAGCTGATCCACCAAAGAATGATGGTACAGACTCTGAAATAGCATTAATTACAGCACCTGAAGAATTACGTGTTGCTGCTTTTGATCCTAATTCATAAGTTGGTAAGCTTTGTTCCCAACCTTCTGGAAGAAGACCATTCATTGCTGCTTGCAACTCGTTTGCTAATTCTGGATATGCTTGTGCATATTCACCTAGCATCGTGTTCCATGCAACTTGTGCAGTCTCACCAGCATCTTGTACCGTTTTACGGAAGTTGTCATATACTTCTTCTGCTACATGGAAATCTTGTTCAGCAGTCCAAGCATATGCTTCTTTCGTTAATTTTGTTTCGTCTACACCAAGCGGAGAACCGTGTGAAGCTGATTTTCCTGATTTGTTTGGAGAACCGAAACCAATTGTCGTTCTTACTTCAATTAGCGTTGGGCGTTTTTCGTCAGCTTTCGCTTCTTCAATTGCTTTTGCAATTGCTTCAATATCATTTCCATCCTCAACACGGATAACTTGCCAGCCGTATGCTGTATAACGATCTTCTACACTTTCAGAGAATGAACGATTTAAATCGCCATCTAAAGAAATATCATTTGAATCGTATAGCACTACAAGACGACCTAAGCCTAAGTGTGCAGCTAATGAAGATGCTTCAGCAGAAACGCCTTCCATTAAATCGCCATCACCGCAAATAGCGTATGTAAAATGATCCACTACATTGTACGCATCACGGTTATACTTTGCTGCTAAATGTCTTTCAGCCATCGCCATACCAACAGCTGTTGCAATACCTTGTCCAAGTGGACCAGTTGTTGCGTCTACACCTGCTGTGTGACCATACTCAGGATGTCCTGGAGTTTTACTTCCCCATTGACGGAAGTTCTTTAAATCATCCATTGTTAAGTCATAACCAGATAGATGAAGTAGGCTGTATAGTAACATTGAACCATGACCTGCAGATAATACGAAACGATCGCGGTTAAACCACGTTGGGTTATTTGGATTGTGTTTCATAAATTGAGTCCATAATGTATAAGCCATTGGTGCTGCACCCATTGGCATTCCTGGGTGACCAGAGTTTGCTTTTTCAATCGCATCAATGGATAATGTGCGAATCGTGTTGATAGAAAGTTGTTCGATTGAATGTGACATGCTATTCTTCCCTTCGCGTATGTTAGTAAACGTTTTATACATTTATATGATAGCTTCCCACGCAAGATTATACAACATGTATCGACAAATATGTTGATGTTTTTTTGATTTTTTATAAAAAAATCAATGTTTCCGGGAATGTATGGGTATTCAATATGACATACTTTTTTACTGTTTTTATTTTAGGAAGAAAGGGAATTATCTGTATTTTTATGCAAAAACATTAAATTCACAAATAAAAAATATATCATCCATCTTCCATTACTCTGCGAAACAAATGAATACAACGCTCTAACTGAACATAAAGAACATCCTCATTAAGACAATCTCATTTTGAACCGAAATACGATCAATAATAATTGTCATCAAAATAATACCTCCACGAGATCATTTGCTTAATATAAAGTGAAACTTTAATCAGTGGGGGTTTTGTTCATCCCCCACTGATTATTAGCCCTCACCAATCGAGCTTTTACGGGCAGCAGGGCTTCCACCTAACTTCTTTGCTCCACCTGAATTTTGAGGTGGGAGTTTTACTGCCCACAAATAGCAGGATAAAAATGAAAAGCATATCAATTCCACCTGCTCCTACTAATTCTAAAATAACCATCACGCGTATATTCTCCTCAATATGCTTATACTACATACACACCCTTCTCGTAATCATTACTTCTACTGGAACCGGATCAACAGATTCGGTTTATTCACTTATTAACTTCTAAACAAGCGCATAATAAAAGACATATCAATAGATATGTCTAAATTCATCATTCACTATGTACTGAAACGATTGAAGTAGTATTACAACTGGAAAGCTATTACTCATGTATCTTTCTATTAATATCAAAAAAGATGGGCTATGCCCATCTTTTAATTTAATTTTGCATTATCTTGCTTTTTTAGAGCTTTTAATTTCGTCGGTGTAACATCCGTGCCTTCTTCGTTAACGACTTTAATTCCTTTTAATTCGTTTAACATATTTTGACGAAATCCTTTTAAATATTGTTCACGTAGCGATTGGCGCTCACGTTGTTCTTCTTCAGTTAAGCCTTCAGCTTTTGCTTTTTTCGCTAAGAAGTTAATGCGTTCAATGAGTTCGTGACTTGGCATCTCGAATCCCCCTTCTACTCAAAACTGATTATTATCATACAATAGTTAGTCCTCTTTATCAAGCAATTGCTTTGTATATTCTACATATCTTCGATGTACAGTTGCTTTTGAAACATCATGACCAAAACCACGAAGTGTTGCTGCAATTTCTTCAAAAGTTAATTCATTCCGGCGTAAACGTACAATTTCCTCAATTGGCACTTCTTTTTTCTCACGTCCTATACTTAAATGACGATTTTTCAAATTATTCTCCGGACGAAATCCTTTCTCTACCGCCCTTTGCATGCCACGCTTAATTTTTAAATTGTGAATCTTTCTTTGATACTCTTCCACAATTCCAATTATATCCAACACCATCGAGTCAGAATCCGAAAGTTGTAATTCACCATTATGCGTATGTGTATACACTTTTATTCCTTCTTTATGTAAACAATGCATTAATGCAATCTTCGCATTCCCTCTACCAAGACGCGTTTCATCTTGTATTAAAAGTACATCAACTTGTTCATCTCGAATTGTATCTAATACTTCTAATATACCATCACGTTCAATTGTATAGCCACTAGCCTGCTCTTCAATCACTTTTATCACATTCATTTGATAGCGCTCAGCTAAATGCAATAATTCATCCTTTTGACGCAATAATGATGTTTCTTGCGCTTCTTTTGTTGTACTGACACGCGCATAAACAATTGCATTCATTTTGAACCCTTCTTTCTCGCTTTATTTTCCCTCTAGTGTATCATAAATCTCCCTATCGTTCGAACTTATGTTTGTAGAATGTTTTTTCGCATGTTATACTTATTAATAAGAAAAACGAAAGAAAACGAGGTGTTAGAAAACATGGAAAAGTTAACGAAACGCCAGCAAGACATTCTCGACTTTATTAAGCTAAAAGTACAAGAAAAAGGATATCCACCTTCCGTACGTGAAATCGGTCAAGCAGTCGGCCTCGCTTCTAGTTCTACAGTGCACGGACATTTATCACGACTAGAAGAAAAAGGATATATTCGACGCGATCCAACAAAACCACGCGCAATTGAAATTTTAGGTGACAACCGAATGGAGACAGAAACACAATCTGTTATTCAAGTTCCAATCGTCGGAAAAGTTACTGCTGGTTTACCGATTACAGCAGTCGAAAGTGTAGAAGATCACTTCCCACTTCCAGCTAGTATCGTTGCTGGAGCAGATCAAGTGTTTATGTTACGCATTTCTGGAGATAGCATGATTGAAGCTGGTATCTTTGATGGTGATTTAGTTGTTGTTCGCCAACAACAGTCTGCATACAACGGTGAAATTGTAGTTGCTTTAACAGAAGATAACGAAGCAACTGTTAAACGTTTCTACAAAGAAAAAGACCATTTCCGTCTACAACCAGAAAACGCTTCTCTAGAACCTATCATTTTAAAACAAGTGTCAGTTATCGGAAAAGTAATTGGCGTATATCGTGATTTACATTAAAAATAATAAAAAGAAGATAATCCCCTTATTTATATAGGGCGTTATCTTCTTTTATATTTTGATAGATTTCCGTTCACTCAAAAGAATACATTACATTAATTATTAACGAGTTTCAATAGTAACGTCTCCAGCAGCGGTTTTACCGCTAATCTTTTTACTTCCATTACCGATCGTTATATTTTTATTTTCTTCATTAAAAATTGTCACATCTCCGGCAGCGCTTTGCCCAGTTACAACTGCATCTTGTGGTTTTTCCAATAAAGTAATATCTACATCTCCAGCGGTTGAACTTGCCTCTAAATCATATTTAGAATCATGATCAATAATATCTATATCCCCACTAGCCGTTTTGGCTGTTGCTTTCCCTATTACTTTTTTAAAATTCACCTCACCAGCTTTTGTATATCCCTCCACACTCTTTGCTGTTACATGTTTCAAATCCACTTCTCCAGCTAGTGTTTCAACACTTACGCGGTCACTTTTCACATTACTTATTTCTATTTGTCCAGCGGATGAATTTACTTTTATCTCTTGATAAGAACGTTCAGGTACTAATATAGTCAATGCAGGCGCTTGAAATCCGAAATTGTAAAATGAAAAATCAAATGAAACACCTTTTTCTATTTCCCCTATAACTTTTAATGTGTCACCATCTTCAGCAATACGAATCTCCTGTTTACTTATGTCTCCTGTTTGCTTTACATAAAAAGAGGAATCAGGAGATTTTTGTACAACAATATCTCCAGCATCTAACTTAACTTCTACATTTTTTAGCGTTTCGTTTTTAATAACTTCTTCCTTATTTCCTTTCTCCACAGTTTCTACTGCTTTTTTATATGTTTGTGAAATCCCTATTACTCCAATAATGATACAAGCGATAGCTACTAATAATATTTTTTTCATCATCTACTCCCCTTTTATCATTTTGAAGTTCCATATTACATAGCGCACACATAATCTTTTAAACCACTTCGTACTATAATAAGCTACAATACATAACAACAAACCTACTCCAACAAACGTTATACTAACGAAAAGATCCAACCATATAAAAGTACCCATGAACACTTTTAAAATAACGAAAAATGGTGTCACTACACTAGCAATACCACCCACCCAAAAGGAAAATATAAAAGCTATAATTGCAATTAATGGGCCTAACACAATAATAAAGTTAAACAAACTAAGTCCAACCGCTGCCATGACAGCTCTTGTTATATTTGAAGTCGATGGATCTTTTTTCATCTCATCAAAGCGATACAAAGCAAGCAAGTCTTTCGCAATTACCTTCGGAGAGCCAAGTCCTTTTATTATTTCTGATTCAGTTTTCCCCTCTTCTATCCCAAATTGAAAATGCTCTTCATAATCAAATAAAATATCTTGTCGCTCTTCTTCTGGTAACTTTCTAAGATGACTTGATAATTCTTTAAGAAACCGTTCTTTACTCATCCCATTCCACCCCTTCAATAATTTCTTGAACACCTTTAGCAAAATCACGCCACTCTGTTACTAATAACGTAAGTTGCATCTCTCCTCGCTCTGTTAACTGATAATATTTACGGGGCGGTCCTTCCGTGGATTCTTTTAAATATGTTTGAAAATATTCCTCTTTCGTTAAACGACGTAATAGCGGATATACAGAGCCTTCCGATATTAAAAATTTATTTGAAATTTGCTGAACAAGTTCATAACCATAACAATCCTTACATTTTACAAGCGCCAATACACACAGTTCTAACACACCTTTTTTAAATTGAACGTTCAAGGACAATCCCCCCTTTCTTATTTCAGTACCGTTCAATAAACAGTACCTATTATATCCATAATATACCATCAGGTACTATTTATTGCAAGGTACTATATTTTTGCAATTTTATTTATCAAACACACCCACAACATCAAACACTGAGCAAAACATACAATATCGAAGAAATACAATAGCATTTTAAATAATCTCCTTGATTTTTCCGGGCATTTTGCGGACACCTATTCAATTTATTTCACCAGCACCTATGTTGCCCACAAATAAAAAAGCCCTAATACCGTAGTATTAGGGCTTTTTTCTCTCTTAGTATAGAGACATATATTGATCGCGTTCCCATTGGTGAACTTGAGTTCTAAAGATATCCCACTCAATCTCTTTCGCTTCGATGAAGTGCTCAAGTAAATGATCACCTAATGCGCCACATACGATTTCATTAGATTGTAAAGTAACTAACGCTTGCGCTAATGTTGCTGGTAAGTCAACGATACCCGCTTCTTCACGCTCTTCTTTTGTCATTACATAGATGTTACGATCTACTGCAGCTGGCGGAGTTAATTTGTTTTTAATTCCGTCAAGACCTGCCGCTAATAATGTTGCCATTACTAAATATGGGTTTGCAGCTGGGTCAACACTACGTACTTCTACGCGTGTACTAATACCACGAGATGCAGGGATACGTACTAATGGGCTACGGTTTTGTGCAGACCATGCTACGTAACAAGGAGCTTCATATCCAGGTACTAAACGCTTGTAAGAGTTTACAGTTGGGTTTGCTACCGCTGTAAATGCTGGTGCGTGTTTTAAAATACCTGCGATGAAGTGACGAGCATCATCACTTAATTGTAAATCACCGTTTTGATCGAAGAATACGTTCTCTCCATTTTTAAATAATGATAAGTTACAGTGCATACCTGAACCGTTCACACCGTATAATGGTTTCGGCATAAATGTTGCGTGTAAACCATGTTTACGAGCAATTGTTTTTACAACAAGTTTGAATGTTTGAATGTCATCACATGAGCGAATTGCATTTGCATATTTAAAGTCAATTTCGTGTTGACCTGGTGCAACTTCATGGTGAGACGCTTCAATTTCAAAGCCCATCTCTTCTAGTTCAAGAACGATATCACGACGACAGTTTTCCCCTAGATCCATCGGCGCAAGGTCGAAGTATCCACCGTTATCGTTTAATTCTAATGTTGGATTTCCTTTTTCATCTACTTTAAATAGGAAGAATTCTGGCTCTGGTCCAAGATTGAAATCTGAGAATCCTAAAGCTTCCATTTCTTTTAACACACGTTTTAAGTTGTTACGTGGGTCTCCATCAAATGGAGTGCCATCCGCATTGTAAATGTCACAAATTAGACGAGCAACTTTACCTTTTTCAGCAGTCCAAGGGAAAATTACCCAAGTGTCTAAATCAGGATATAAATACATATCAGATTCTTCAATACGTACGAAACCTTCAATCGAAGATCCATCAAACATCATTTTGTTATCAAGAGCTTTCGTTAATTGTCTCACTGGAATCTCTACGTTTTTAATTACCCCTAAAAGGTCCGTAAATTGTAAACGGATATACTTTACATTCTCTTCTTTCGCCAAACGGAAAATATCTTCTTTTGTGTATCTAGACATTATAAATTCCTCCTTAGTCCCTCTAATCGCCTTCAGAATCAGTTATCTTTAGTGAAAAAATCTTGAAATATCACCTTGTCGCAATGAAGTTCGATTGAATCTACCTGTATGTTGTAGTTCATCTCGAAGTATTTTGCGAAGCTCAGTTTTTGAAATTTCTTTCGTTTCTTCTTTTACTTTCACTGCTTCTGTTTGATTTTCTTTCATTAGTAACACTTGTTTAATACCAGCCATATTCAAGCCTTGATCTAATAAATCTTTAATCTCTAACAACTTATCTACATCGTTAAATGAAAATAATCTACGATTCCCCTTTGTACGGGTTGGAGAAACAAGATTATGCTCTTCATAGTAGCGAATTTGACGTGCAGATAATTGTGTTAAATCCATAACAATACCAATAGGAAACAGCGGAGCAGAACGTCTATCTTCTTTCATCGTTTCAGTTCCTCCTTCGCCTTAACTGCTTCTCATTTTATACCATGTTATGTTTAGTGTCAATAGATGTTAGCTTTTCTTACATGATTTTTTTATACATTTTTTCATTCTTTTTTCTAATTGCACAAATCATTACTTTCACACGAAAAAAAGCTGTCGAAATCGACAGCTTCCCTTTAAGAAATTGTTAATAAATCCTTTTCAATTAATGCATCGATTGCAGAACAAATCGCAATTTTAACATGCGAATACGTTAATCCACCTTGCACATATGCAACATATGGTGGTCGAATCGGGCCATCAGCGGACAATTCAATACTCGCACCTTGAATAAACGTTCCCGCAGCCATAATTACATCATCTTCATAACCTGGCATATAGTTCGCATACGGCGTGAAGTGAGAATTAATCGGCGATGCGTATTGAATCGCTTGACAGAACGCTATCATACGATCTTTATCGTCAAATTGAACAGACTGAATTAAATCCGTCCTTGGCGCATTCCATGCTGGTGATGTATTCATTCCTAACTTTTCTAAAAATGCAGCTGTAAAAATCGCACCTTTTAGCGCTTGTCCCGCTACATGCGGCGCTAAGAAGAAACCTTGATACATTTCTTGCAGACTGTATAAAGACGCTCCTGCTTCCGCACCGATTCCTGGAGATGTTAAACGATATGCACACGCTTCAACATACTGCTCTTTACCAACAATGTAACCACCAGTTTTAACAATTCCACCGCCAGGGTTCTTAATAAGCGAACCTGCCATTAAATCTACACCAACATGACATGGCTCTTGCTCTTCAATAAACTCGCCATAACAGTTATCTACAAATACAACAACATCAGGCTTAATTTCTTTAACAAACGCTACCATCTCTTTAATTTGAGAAATAGTAAATGACGGACGAGTAGCATAACCTTTCGAGCGTTGAATACCAACCATCTTCGTATTACTATGAATCGCGGCTGCAACAGCTTCAAAATCAACAAGCCCCTCTTCAGTAAGCGGAACTGCATTATAGCCAATATTATATTCTTTAAATGAACCTACACCTTTTCCGCGTACACCAACGATTTCTTCTAACGTATCATACGGTTTCCCCGTTATGTATAGCAACTCATCTCCCGGACGTAAAATACCAAATAAAGCTGTTGAAATAGCGTGAGTTCCTGAAATGATTTGCGGACGAACAAGACCAGCTTCCGCTCCAAATACATCAGCATACACTTTCTCTAACGTGTCACGGCCAATATCATCATAACCATAACCTGTCGTCGGAATAAAATGCGAATCGCTAATTTTATGTTTACGAAAACTTTCTAATACACGAAACTGATTACTTTCAATAACTTCATCCGCACGTTTATGTACTTCTGTAATCTGACTCTCTACTTCTTTTACGATTGGAGCAATTTTTTCTCCATTTTTCAAACGATCAATCATTTTTATTTTCTCCTTCTTCCACTAAAAATCTCTTTAATTGCCCATTAAGCGATGAATGAGCAAATATATACCCTGTACAATCATATACAAATTTCCCTTCCAAAAACTCCATCTTTGTTAATAGCGTCTCTGTCTTTAATAGCATTAACAACTTACCTTCACTCGGAGGAATTTCCACTTGATAACGATCCATTTCTTCCTTCATCTGTTTTTCTATCGCTTCTTTTATATGTAATAAGTCACTTTCTTCAAAAGCACTAGTCATTAAGAAGTCACTTTTCGGAAATGGAATAAAATTTTGATGCAACTTATCCTTTTTATTATAAAGCGTAATAATAGGAATATGATTAATTTCAAGGTCTGACAATAATTCTTTTACCGTTTGCTCATGCCCTACGTAATTAGGGTCTGCCGAATCAACAACATGCAAAATCACATCCGCTTCACCAGCTTCTTCTAACGTAGAACGAAAAGCAGCAATTAGTGACGTAGGTAAATCTTGTATAAAACCAACTGTATCAGTCAGTAGCACTGTATAACCAGAAGGTAATGGCATCTTCCTCGTTGTCGGATCTAACGTTGCAAACAATAAATTTTCTTCAAACGTATCCGCTTCCGTTAACCTATTAAACAACGTGGATTTCCCTGCATTCGTATATCCTATTAATGAAATTTGAAATACTTTATTATCTTTTCTTCTCTCACGATATCTTTTCCGATGTTCCACAACAACCGCAAGTTGTTTCTTTATTTCATCAATACGCGATCGAATATGACGACGATCTGTTTCAAGTTTTGTCTCTCCCGGTCCTCTTGTACCAATCCCGCCACCCAGACGAGATAAAGACAAACCTTGCCCCATAAGGCGCGGCATTGTATATTGCAACTGAGCTAATTCTACTTGAAGCTTACCTTCTCTCGATTTCGCACGTTGCGCAAAAATATCTAATATTAATTGCGTTCGATCAATTACTCTCGCATCTAACACTGAAGATAGATTCCGAATTTGACTCGGTGTTAACTCGTTATTAAATACAATAACAGCTGGGTCTAATTCTTCAGTTAAAGCAGCAAGCTCTTCTAATTTACCTTTCCCTATATAAGTCGCCGGATGGAACTTCGGACGTTTTTGCGTCGTTGATACTAACACTTCCGCTCGAGCAGTCTTCGCTAGCGATGCAAGTTCTTTCATGGAATGCATAAATTTTTCATCATCATCTTGCGACAATTGACAGCCAACTAATATGACTTTTTCTTTTTCTTCCATCAAATATGTTCACTCATCCTTTTCGAAATTTAAACCTTCTAATATAATAGCAGAGGAAGCATATTTCATCTAGTTAGCGGGGGAGAAAATTCATGGCATGGGAGATTTTTAGCATCATAGGCACAATCGCCTTCGCACTAAGCGGAGCCATTGTTGCAATGGAAGAAGATTATGATATTTTCGGGGTATATATTTTAGGAATGGCAACCGCATTTGGGGGAGGTGCCCTTCGTAATTTATTAATCGGTTATCCAATCGTCGCATTTTGGCAACAAGACATGTTATTCCAAATCGCACTTTTATCAATGACGATTATTTTTCTTTTTCCAAATAAATTAATTAGACATTGGAAAAAGTGGGAAAACATCACGGACGCCATCGGCTTATCAGCATTCGCTGTACAAGGAGCACTATATGCTCAAAAACTAGATTTACCAATTAGCGCTACAATTGTAGCTGCAGTTTTAACCGGCATCGGCGGTGGTATTATTCGTGATCTTTTAGCTCGCAGAAAACCTCTTGTCCTTCGAGCTGAAGTATATGCGTTTTGGACAATTTTAGCAGGTTTCTTAATTGGCGCTAAAATTATCGTTAGCGATTGGGCTCTATACACCTTATTCATTTTAATTGTTTGCTTCCGCATGATTTCTATTCATTACAAATGGCATTTACCGCATCGACGCATCGATACAAATGAACGTTCAATGCATAAATAGCACTCTAACCTCTTTACATATCGTAAAGAGGTTTTTCTTTTCTAACGAGTTTTTCTTCACATAATGTTTATACTAATTTTTAAAGTGAGGTGAATACAAATGACAAACCACGTTAATAAAGGTGCTCAAAAAAGCTCAGTAGGTCAAATTGAACACGATCCTAATTCAGCACACGAAAAAAGCGCTAAAATGGAGCGCTTCCATAAATCTTACCAAGAAAAAGCGAAAAAAGAGTAAATACACTTATACACCAAAAACAGACGCACAGTTTACGTACTGTGCGTCTCCTCTTCAAGCATCAAATCCATACTTGATATCCCAATCAAATCATATTTATCATACGTATCCTCTTGTAACAATCGCATAGCTTGTGTGCGAATTGATTTTTCAACAATATTCCGTACGTATCGCCCATTACTAAACGATGTAATTTGTGACGAATACTTTACCGCGTGTAAATGATCTCTAAATTTCCACTCTGCTTCTTTCGACAACTGATATTCACGCTCTTCATACATTCTCTTCCCAATTTCCAACAACTGATTTACCGAGTAATCCGCAAATTCAATAATAAACGGAAAACGAGATTGTAACCCTGGATTTAATGAAAGAAAATGATTCATCTCTCTTGAATATCCAGCTAAAATTAATACAAAGCCGTGTTGCTTATCTTCCATATGCTTCACAAGTGTATCAATAGCTTCCTTCCCAAAATCCTTCTCTCCACCCCTCGCTAATGAATACGCCTCATCAATAAATAAAATCCCTCCCATAGCCTTCTTTATTAAATCCCTTGTCTTTTGTGCTGTATGACCGATGTACTCACCTACAAGATCAGCACGTTCAGCTTCAACTAAATGCCCTTTCGATAAAATATTCATCTCAAACAACAATTTCCCTATCATTCTAGCAACGGTTGTCTTCCCAGTACCGGGATTACCCCTAAATAACATGTGAAGCACTTGCTTCTCAGACTTCAACCCCACCTCTTGCCTTTTTTTATTCACAAAAATCCAAGCATAAATTTCTTTTATTATCTTTTTTATATCATCCATCCCAACAAGTTTTCCCATCTCTTCTTCAATTCTCTGCAACATCTCATGTTTAGTAGTGGTTTCACTTGAAATTACTGCTTTATTTTCTGATGCCGGTAACGAAATTTTTTTTCGATGGTTTAATACAATATTAATTTGATTGTTATTTTTCTTACGCATCGATTGTTCCATACAATCACCTCATTTTATCCACTCACCAAATATTATTATTCCAGTCTCTCTTTCAAATGCCTATTTTCAGAAAAGTTTGCTATAATATAAGAAATAATTAAGGTGGTGGGACTATGGAAACAACGGAATTCCATGATACAATACAAGCCTTTTCTATTTTTTTATTGAATAAAGGTCGAAAGCCTTCAACCATTAAACGTTATGTTTATGACATCGAAGATTTCGGACATTGGTTAGAAAAAAACAAAAAGCTCCCTTCCAGTAATATATGGGCGACACTTTGTACAAAAGACTATGAAGATTACTTTTCCGACTTAAAAAAGAATCGACACTACTCAGAGAAAACAATGCACCGTGTATTTATTGTACTAAATAGAATGCATCATTTTCTTAACATTCCCAATCCATTGAAGAATATGGAAATTTCCATTCAACCAGATCGCACACTACGTAACGAAGATTTCATTTCATCTGATGAAGAAAAAAGATTAAAACACATAGTCACTTCATTGGAAGGCCTTTCAGAAAAACAACGTCCTGTGCGCCCTTTATTAATGGATCGTAATATCACTATTTTAAACTTATTAATCGACTATGGTTTATCCTTACAGGAACTTACAGCATTAACTATGCATCACGTTCACTTTGAAACTAACACATTATCTATCCCAGCAACCGCAGGGGTAGAAAGAACAATTTCATTAACGAAAGAAGACAAAAAACAACTGTACACTTACTACAAAAGCATTCCCGAACCCGTTCGTCCAAAATACCATAGTAATGACCCACTGTTTGTCGCATTCGATTTTAATCGCGGAACATACAGATGGGTATACGAAAATGATGCGCCGAAAGGATTAACAGAAATCGCTATCCAAAAAATGATTCGCCTCGAAGTAGCTAGAGCTAATTTACGAAAAGGAATCTCAGGACAACACTTTCGTAACACCTATATTTTAAACTTAATAAAAAAAGAAACTCCGGAGTCAGAAATTATAAAACTAGCTGGATTCAAATCAAAAATTTCACTAAAACGATATTATCAATACGCAGAAAATAGAAAAAACGCCTTAAATTAAGGCGTTTTTTCTATTTTTTCTTTAAACAAACAATTTTATTATGACCATTTAACTATTTTTTGCATCTACTATGATGAGTTTCGTTCACATTCTCATTAGAAAGGAGAGATTTAATGTCTCGTTATAACGACAATGAAAATAAATACTCCAAGCCATGCTTTCCAAGTAGCGCCGGACGAATCCCAAATACCCCATCAATCCCAATTTCTAAAGCACAAATTAGAACATTTCGAGCAATCATTAACGATTTAATAAAAATAATTCCAAAACTTTTCGCTAATCCATCCCAAAAAAACATAGAGGATCTAATAGATACATTGCAACTACTAAGCAAATTCATCTGTTCACTAGACGCCACTTCCGCTCTGAAAGCACAAGGATTGGCCATTATTAAAAATTTAATAACTATATTAAAAAATCCAAACTTCGTAGCAAGCGCCGTATTTATTGAACTTCAAAACCTAATTAATTATTTACTATACATTACCAAACTATTCCGAATTGACCCGTGTACACTCCAAGAACTCCTTAAACTAATAGCCGAATTACAAACCACCCTAGTTAATTCAGCTTCGTTCGGCAAAGGACCTACTGGACCTACCGGACCTAGAGGCAACACTGGCGCTACTGGTGCTACCGGACCTAGAGGCAACACTGGCGCTACTGGTGCCACTGGACCTCAAGGTGTTCAAGGTAACACGGGTGCTACCGGTGCCACTGGACCTCAAGGTGCTCAAGGTAACACGGGTGCTACTGGCGCTACCGGACCTCAAGGTGCTCGAGGTAACACGGGTGC
>NZ_MAOG01000065.1:0-32216 GCF_001884205.1 Bacillus sp. NH11B
TCTTATCTTGGACAATATGTTTAATAATTTCTCCATTCTCTTTTATTTCAAATGCGAATGTCTCTTCATTTACTACATATCCATTCGGCGCTATCGTTTCTTTATACGTATACTTTCCGTATGGTAGTTTGAATTTCGCTACACCTTTTTCATCTGTTTTTCCTTTTACTACTTCGTTCCCTTGTTCGTTATAAATTGTGAACTCTGCATTTGGCAGTTTCGTATTTCCATCCGCTACATCTACTTTCGTTATTTCTAATTCACCTTTTATATTTTCATTTTTCAACTCTAATAAAGCAGTTTCACCAGTTTTCACTTCAATTTTTTTAACACTTCCGTCTAACACATATCCAGCTGGCGCTTGAATTTCTTTGACGCTATATATACCGATTGGAAGATTACCTAGCTCCGCAATCCCCTTATCATTTGTCGTAACATTTTGTTTAAAGTTTTCATTAGAGACTTCAAACACAGCTCCTTTTAATAATTCCTTTTTTTCTCCTAATTTCATAATCTTTAAAGAGCCTACTGATTCCCAATTTACAACTAAATCTGTACTGATTTTCTCACTATTTCTTTGTAACAATACCGTTGTATTTTGAACTTTTCCCGAGCCTTTAAAAGCTATTGCTTGTAAATTTGTTAAAGTAGACTTCACTTTTATTTTAAAATTACCACTACTCGTATCTTTCGGGATTAATATTTTAAATTTTTCGTCAATTGATAATGTACTTTTCTCTTCTCCATTTTCATTTACAATTCGAATCCCTTTAGGAGCATTCTCAAAAAGAATTGTATAAGAACCAGAAACCGCATTTGTTTGCACTGCATAAAATCCTGTTTCTAAATAATCACCTTTTTGTGTAGCAATTTGTGGATCTACAGGGTTAACTTTAAAGAATACATCTTGTGATCCAGTTTCTTTTTTTGAAGCCTCTACTAAACGCTTCATAAGATTATGTACTCGCTCATTTTTTGCAACTAAATCTTCTTCCGTTAATTCATTTGCTGCAATCCATACTGCTAATTGTGTAGCATAATGCGCTTCTTCCGTTGTCGCTACACCTAACTCAGATGGGCTTTTTTGAGGATACCCATTAACTAAAACACGATATACAGCATCAGATGTTTTTCCCATCTCAGGTAAATCCTCTCCATTAGGAGAACGTAAATCAGGCGTTAAACAATAAGCAATACTGCCCGAAGCTGTTTTAATTATTTCCGTCTTTATTTCACGATCTTTTGCTTTACTATAACTCCAATCCATTTCATACTTTTCTCTGTTCATTACTTCTGCTTTTACTTGTGGCATCGCAATTCCTAATAAAATAATAAGAGCACTTAAAAAACTAAACCATTTCCCTACCATCTTTCGTCCCATTCTCCCCACCACCATATATAAATTTCTATATGAAGCAATCTTACTGTTTCATTGTACTTATAGTGAAAAAAAGAGAATAGGTGGTTTTTTTGTATCATCTTGTCGAATTGTTGAGAAATTTAAACGGATAAACTGCGAATTTTGAATTTCTCATTTTCATTTGACTATTGATAAATAAAAATAATTTGTGTTCAGCCCTTTAAACATAATAAAAAGGCACTTTCAAAAGTACCTTTCAAATTTGCTAAAATTATATTTCTCTATATCTATATATAATTATTTCCAAAATAACTACTATTACTTATTCTTCTCCTTTATCTCCGTCAACAGCTCAATAATCTTCTCATTTTGCTCCACTTGTTTTTCGGAATTTTGATAGATGAAACGAACCCATCTAAATATAAAAATTACAAAAAAGAATGGTATGATCGTAAATAGAAAACCAATTATTGAAAAATTAGAATACATATACTATCACCTCGCTATATACAGCCTTCTCTCTCCTACTGCTAAATCCTTCAATTTTTTCAAAATAAAAAAAGAACCTATCAAACGATAGATTCTTCCTTCGCAAACTGAGTAGAACGCCCTCTCGTAATCGAGAAAATCGCACAAAGTAGCGCCAATATAATAAAACCGCCGCCTACCCAAGCGTTATAAATAACAGATGATTTCTCAATAACAACTCCGCCCACTGTTGAACCGAGCGCAATTCCTAGATGAAGTGCAGAGTTATTTAAACCTTGCTGAATACCAGCTGATTCCGGTGCAATTTCAATTAAATAGTTTTGCTGCGCTGGCGAGATTGCCCAGCTCAGCATACTCCACAGTCCCATCATAATAATGAAGAGCGGGAATGAGAATGTCATCATCGGCAACATAAAGATTGCACATGCAAATACGATAATAATGGAAATAATACTTTTCTTCGATCCCCATTTATCAGCAAGCCATCCACCAAATCCGCCGCCGATTACTGCTGCGATTCCGAAAATAAAGTAAAACACACTAATCCAGTTGGCTTCAACATGCATTACGTCTTTTAAAAACGGTGTTAAATATGCATACAATGTTAAATGCCCCGTTAAAAACAAAAATGATGTTAACTGTGCACTTACAATTTTTTTATCTTTTAAAGTAGCAATTTGTTCTTTTATTGATAGTACCGATGTCGGTGGTACTTTCGTTAAGAACAATGAAATACAAGCAATTGCCATAACTGTTAATATCGAAATTAATACAAATGGCGCACGCCATCCGTATGCATTTCCAAGCACAAGACCTAGCGGTACTCCAAGTACGAGTGATCCGCTAATCCCCATGAAAATGATTCCAATTGCACGCGCACGAAAATGCGGTTCTACTACACTAGAAGCAAGTGTTACCGATAGTGCAATAATAAGCGATCCACTCGCTGCACAAATTACTCTCGAGAACATTAACATCCCATAATTCACACTAAATGCTGAAACGATATTTCCAATTAAGAAAATTGATAGTGCCACAACATACAATTTCTTTCTTTCAAACTTGCCTGTTAATGCTAATAAAACTGGCCCTGATAGAGCGAATACTACTGAAAATATTGTAATAAGCTGACCAGCTGCACTAATCGACACCCCTAAATCATTGGCAACTAAATCAAGCGTTCCTCCTATAATTAGCTCAACCGTTCCGACTACGAAAGCCGCAATAGCTAAAATATATACACGAAAATTCAAGACTTTCCCCACACTTTCTTTTTTGGTTACTACGACTATAGTAACCAAAAAAGAAAGTGTAAGCAAGTACAATTTTTTATAATAAAAATCTAACCTATTATGATATGCCTCCAATATTTAAATAAAAATCCTTATCTGAAAAATTATCACTACTTCTATCCTATCTGTAGTCAAATTAAGAAATATTAGTATAAGAATAAAAAACAAACTTTATTATTATAAAATTAAAATATATAAATTAAACAAATTATAAACCTGATTAAATTCCCTATTATTTACAACGAAATTGTACCAAATAAGATTTTTCTTTACTAGACTTGTATTAAAATTACAGAAAAACTATTATTTTCTTGTAGAGTGAATAATAAACTTTACAAGCACACAATAGTTTGGAATATCAAAAAAACTTAGGGGGAAAAGAAATGAAAAAATTAACCGCACTAACTTTAACAGCAGGTATTTTAGCTTCAGCTGGGCTTGTACCTACATCATCTTTCGCGGCAAGCAACGATCTTCCATATTTAAATGAGATTAAGAAATTGCAGCCAGACGTAAGTACTGAAGAGCTAATTTCAGGTATTATTGAAGTTGCTAAAAATACTGGCAATACAAAAGAAGCTTTAGCAGAACAAATTTATAAAGAATTAAAAGCAAATCATGAACAAGGAGAACGAGAAGCTACTCAACGAAATAATAAATATGCTCCTAATGTTCAATATGGTGCTAGCGGTGGAAATGTAAAAGTCGGAAATTCTAATATGGGCGACTTTTATTATACTGGTTCTACAACTGCTTATATGAATCATGGACATGTCGGTATGTATTATAGTGAAAAATTGATTGTTGAATCTGTACCAAGCACAGGCGTACATACAATTGCTACTAATAAACGCTTAGTTGATAAAGGGGATGCAGTTGTTAAATCTGTAAAGACTTCTTGGCAAAATAAAAATGATGCAGCCTGGTGGGCAAAAGATCGTGTAGGAAAGGATGAGTATTCTTATAATTTTGCAAATAATAGAAATACTAGTCATTATGGCGCAAAGAATTGTTCTAAGTTAATATGGTCTACTTATAAACTACATGGTGGTTTAGATTTAGATAAAGATGGTGGAGCAGGTGTATATCCTCGAGATGTTAGAGATGCGAACCAAACATCGTTAATTCGTAATATTTAATTTTACAACTAAAAGTGAAACAATTTATTTGTTTCACTTTTTGGTTATTTGAGGAGCAGAAGTGAAAATGAAAAATAATCGGAAAATAATTCTATTTTTTATAAGCATCATAACGATTGCAGTATTAGCCTACTATTTATGTATAAAAGATAAGAATGCAAACTTAATATCAGATAAAGATATACAAAATAAAAATTTTTTAGATGATAAAAAAGCTATGCTTTACTTCTCATCCACTGCCGATCAAGATTTAGATGGTAAAGGCATTAGTTATGCCATATTTATAAATAAACAAGGCATTGCTAGAGGATATAAAATGGGCGGTCTAGAACTCGGCGGTATTGGTGTATCTGACGATAAAAAACAAGTTCTATTAGAGAGTAAAGATACTATAAATTTCTAGGCGAAACTCCTACTACTCATAAAATAAAATATCAGCATACCGGTGATTTTAATGGATATTTAGCAAATCAAAAGATATTTGTTAATATTTACAATTCAGGAATGAACAAAGAGAACGGGAACTACGATTCAAATGTTTTATTCGGAAATGAAAAAGTTATTCATAAAAGTAATATTCCTCATTTCATTATTAGCTCTGGATTAGATGGGGAATATATTTTAGTAGCCACTCAAGACCTAGTTACTAATAAATACGAATTAAAAAGATTAACGTTTAATGATGCAATAATGAATATAGAGAATATTACAGAGCTTAATGCAAATGGAAAAGAGGACCATGCTAATCTATCACCTATTTTAGTAGATTCAGAGAATTACTACATGGTTATGAGTACAATTGATAAGGATGATCCGCTAAAAGGGAAGACATTCTTGTTACGTACTAATAAAACCACTTTAGAACAAAACACAATATTTATGTATAATGAAAAAAACTCAACTGCAACCAGCCCATTTTCATTAAATAATTCCGCATATATATATAATGACGAGTTGTATTTTATAAACGGTCTTGGTGATGTGTATACATATAACCCTAAAAATGATGCAATGAGCCATAAATTCAGCATAGATTATCATGTTAAAGATGGCGTTAGGTATAATGAACAAACCTATTTCGAGAATGATTCATTATATGTTCTACGTTATGATGAAAAGCGCAATAACAAATACTATATAGAAAGATACAATTTAAAAACTGGAAAAAGAATATCCGAACAAGAAATACAAGGTATAGAATCTATACTCGCTACTGTGAAGGGTGGAAAGAAAGTTTATGCTTATGACTTTAAAATGTTACTATCCAAAACAGATGATTAAATATACTTAATTACCTGTTTCTAGGTTATAAAATAGGTTAATGTAATTCCCCCTAATTCTAATTTGATACTTTCAAATTTTTTTACATAAAAAAGCAGGCGTATTATACGCCTGCTTTCTAATGATTAAACTCCAGTTTCTTTCTTCCTATTCAAGTACCAATACACCGGAAGTCCAGTAAATACCATTCCAATCGATAAGAAACAACTTACCGGATCGTTAATAATCGCACTTCCAAGTACAAACAATGACCCTAAAATCGCAACGATTGGTACAATCGGGAATAACGGTACACTATATGCACGCTCTTTATCCTTGTTACGTCTTCTTAAAATGAAGACACCAATAAACGTCATTACGTAGAAAATATAAATAATGAATACGGAAATCTCAGATAGCTTATTCGGATCACTAATAAGCATTAAAATAATTCCTAATATGATTTCAACAGTAATCGCATTTGCTGGTGTTTTAAATCTTGGGCTTTCCTTTGCAATAAACTTAGAAAACGGAAGGTGTCCACGCTCTGCCATCGACATCGGAATACGTGGGAACGTTAAAATCTTTCCATTTAAACAGCCGAAAATAGAAATGATAATACCGATACTAATAATTTTTCCGCCATATTCTCCAAGTAACATGCCCGCAGCTGTCGCTGTTGCATTTTCTCCAAGGTCTACAATTTTCGCTGCTGGTAATACATTTAATAACGCTAAGTTAATTAATACGTAAGCAGCTGTTACAATTAAAATCCCAACTGTCATTGCCTTCGGTAATAATTTTGTTGGGTTCTTCATTTCTCCGCCAATAGAAGCAAGTAAAATCCAACCATCATAAGCAAATAAAGTTGCCAAAATTGCCATCCCGATACTTTGATTTTCTGATATCGGTACAACTACATTGAAGATATCACTATTCCCTTTCCAAAACCCTAACACAACAATTAATATAATCGGAATCATCTTCCCAACTGTCGTAACGGTTTGAACGATGCCTCCATATTTTGTTCCCATACTATTTATAACGCCTAGGAACACAACTGTTCCAATTGCAATTGGTAAATTCCAGACTTTATCTAAATAGAAAAAATTAATCATTAAAGAACTAAAGTACAAACCTAACGTTCCTATAATAGCTGGACCATATACAATCGTTTGCATCCAGCCAGATAAATACCCCCAAAAGCTTCCGTAAATCTCCTCTAAATACGTATACAACCCACCATTTTTCGGAATTTGCGCTCCAATTTCGGCTACTGTTAAACCACTTGCTAACGTCAACAGACCACCAATTACCCAAGCCCAAATAGCCATATTAGAACTCCCTGAGTAATCTAATACGCTCCCTGGTTTCATAAACACACCAGACCCAATAATAGTTCCTACTACGATAGAAAGTGCCACTGTTAAACCAATTTTGTTTTTCTCATCATGATGCATGCTGCGTATCCTCCTTCCAATTCTAGTGTGATGCAAAAATGAAATAAAAAAACACTCCTCCCTAAAAAAGGGACGAGTGTTGTATTCGTGGTTCCACCCTTGTTTCAATTCGCAAAGTGACACACTTCACCAATTTCTCAAGTCTAAATAACGGTTTTTGCCGGCAAGCAATTACTAGATATCCGTTCACTGCTGCAGTTCAAAGGGGGTAATCGATTTTCCCGTATTAGGAAGCTCACAGCCAAAGGCTTCCCTCTCTGAGAATCGTAAAAAATTGATCATGTCCTCATCATCACTTCTTGATGTCGAATTTTGTAGTTATTTCCCATTATATTGAATTGTTAGAAAAAATCAATATATTTTTTATATAACATAAGAAATATTTCTCTTCTTATATTATAACAGAAGCTACTTTATTTCTCTAATCTCCTCTTCCACGAACGAACGCCATAAGATCGTAAATGAAATTATATCGATAATTCGACAAAAACGACAACGATAGCACTCTAAATACTAAAAGGAGGCTGTTCCAAAGACAGCCTCCTCGCATACGTACCTTTCGGTTGCCCACACGGAAGATACGACATAGTTCAATTATTTATTTTCGTTTTTCATGAAAAACTTATGGTGCGGAAGATCCACATTTAATTCTGCTAGTTGTTTCTTTTCATTTTCTAGAATCGCTTTCGCTTTTTCTTTTGTTGCTGCATCTAAATTCGCGAAGATGTCTTCATGCTTCTCTTTCTCTGGAAGTTTCACACCTAATTTTGTTAATTCTTCTTTTGCTTGTTCACGAGTTAGTTTCCCAGATTTTTCTTGTTCTAAAATCGACTTCGCTTTTTCTTTCGTCGCTTCATCTAGGTTCGCGAACATTTCCTTATGCTTACCCTTCTCTGGGAATTTCACACCTAGTTTTGTCAATTCCTCTTTTGCTTGTTCACGAGTTAGTTTCCCAGATTTCTCTTGCTCTAAAATCGACTTCGCTTTTTCTTTCGCCTGTTCATCTAACCCTGCAAACATATCCTTGTGCTTACCCTTCTCTGGGAATTTCACACCTAGTTTCGTTAATTCCTCTTTTGCTTGTTCACGTGTTAATTTACCAGATTTCTCTTGCTCTAAAATTGATTTTGCTTTTTCTTTCGTCGCTTCATCTAGCCCTGCAAACATATCCTTGTGCTTACCCTTCTCTGGGAATTTCACACCTACTCCCTCTAACTGTTTCTTTGTATCATCCATAATCGTTTTTACTTTTTGTTTTGTAGCGGCATCTAAATCTTTTTTCGCCGTTTTTGTAGGTTGATCTGCTGCTGGAGTATTCGTTGCCGCAAATGCTGGTACACCCACTCCTCCTATAATTCCAAATGATAAAGCACCTGCAATTGCTAAATACCCAACTGTTTTCTTCTTCATAGGAAATTTCCTCCTTCATATTTCTAAAGCATGTACACTTTCGTATACAATGCCAATAGTAATGTTGGTTTCTTAAAATTTCCTTAACGATTTAAATAAAAAACACCGCTCATCATGAGCGGTGTTTCTCTATGCATTTTGTAATTGTACTTCTTCACGTTCCATTACTTTTCTTAGCACAATTGTTTGTGTCATTGTAAATAAATTACCTGTAATCCAATACAGCACAAGTCCTGATGGCGCCGCAAATCCCATAAATAGAATCATTGCCGGCATCATAATTTGCTGCACCTTCAGCATCTGTACTTGCTCTCCAGGCGTTATATTTGATTGGAATACCTTCATCTGGATAAATGTCGTTAACGCTGCAATAATCGGTAATATATGATATGGATCTGCATGTCCTAAGTTCACCCATAAAAATGAAGATGTACGAATCTCTTCAGTTCGGCTAATCGCATAATACAAAGCAGAGAAAATCGGCATTTGTATAAAGATTGGCCAGCAACCAGCTAACGGATTCCAACCACCTGATTTCATTAGTTCTGACATTTCTTTTTGATACTGCTTTTGTTTTTCAAGATCTTTACCCACATCACCGTGTTTCTTTTTCAGCTTCTGTAATTCAGGTTGCATTTTTTTCATTTTCATTTGACTACGATATTGCGAAACAGCTAATGGAATCAGTGCTGAACGAACAACAAGCGTAATGACAATGATCGCAATCCCAAAGCTTCCACCAGATATATGATGAGCAACAAATTGAATCATATACGATATTGGATATACGAAATAATGGTTCCAAATTCCCGTACTATGTGAATCTATTGTGCCTGCATTACTGCAACCAGATAAAACAAAAACAAGTAATAATGATAAACTAATGAGCGCAGCTCGGTTTGATTTTAACATGTTCATTCCTCCAATGTTTCGTAATTAATTAGCGAAACATTGGTGTATACGGGCCTACCTCGTCACTCTCTCCACTCGATTCTTGTCTGCGGACAGAGCGAATCATTCCATATTTATAAAAAATCGAGAAAAGCGGTACATTTCCGATACCCTCTTCACACGTATCAACTAGTTTAAAAGCTCTCTGTCTACCGCTCGATGCTTGCTGACGTACGAAACGAGAAACGTTAGCAAGAAAAAAGACTTCTAATACACAAAGTGCTGTCGTTACAAACGATATATACAGAAGTGCATCCTGCAATAAAAATTCCATCGCTTCACATCCTTAATAAAGTCATTTTAGCACATTCAACAAACATTCTCTATTTCCTTTTATTTTCAAAAATGAATTTTGCATATTTTCTCAAAAAATTATGCTAGAAAATCAATGTATTCGCTTTCTTTAGTATATTCACACGTATCTTTGAATAGGTTTAATTTTTTAGAAATTTATAAAATTTTTGCATTATAATAAAACTATTGCCAGTTTTTGAAAAAAGCTTTATTCTCTTCTTGTAATCAAAAATGAATATGGAGATGAAACATACTATGGGTCAACTAGGAGACGCCGATTACGTTCCCGACACCGCCTTTTTATCCTTCCCAGCAGCTAAAACATTTCATTTAGAATTTATCATACAGTTAGTTGTTATTTTTATAGCTTCTATTTTGTATGCAATTTCTATGAATATGTTTTTTATCCCGCATAATATGATTAGCGGTGGGTTCGCTGGTGTAGGGATGATTATCGGTTATTTAATGCACTACAATATCGGAGCACTTATCTTTTTACTAAACATTCCGCTTCTTATTTTAAGTCACTTTTACTTAGGTAAGAAGACAACCTTTTTAACGGCATACTTTGTAGCTGTATCATCTTTAGCGATGAACATTATCCCAGTACACCAAGTTTCAGACGATATTTTACTTTCTTCTGTATTCGGTGGTGTCATCTGCGGTGCTGCCTCAGGAATCATATTCCGATTTGCTTCTTCAACAGGTGGTTTTGATGTTGTTGGATTGATTGTAGCGAAACATCGCGATGTTTCAATTGGAGCAATCATCTTTGGATTCAACTTAATCTTACTTGTTGCAGCAGGATTTATTTTCGGATGGGATATTACACTTTATACGTTAATTAGTCGGTTTGTAGTCAGCAAAGTAATTGATGCCGTGCATACAAAACATATTAAATTAACGATAATGACAATTACAGAAAAAGGTGAGGAAATAAAAAGCTCACTATTACATCACGGCATACGTGGCGTAACAATGGTAGATGCTGTCGGCGGCTATACAAACCATAAGAAAAAAATGATTTACACTGTCGTAACTCGCTACGAGTTGGGCGAAATGAAACGTATTATCCGCCAAGTGGATAATAAAGCATTTATGAACATTACTGAAACAGTTGAAATTGTCGGCCGTTTCAAACGTATATAAAAAAGCGCAAGGAACTATAATTCCTTGCGCTTTTTATTTTTTACACTTATTACAAAATCAGATAATTCTATTATTGTATCACTAAATGTGTTATAATAAAATTAGACTTACAAAAAAGAGTATATAGACTTGGAAGTTTCTCTTATTTTTATAAGCAAAAAGAAACGAGCAGTCGGGTATATTTCAGACACCATACACGTAACGGTTTTCAAAAAGCCGATCATCTTAGTTATTCTTCACTGATCTTTTTATAAAAAGATACGTACAACTAAAATTCACTTCAATATACTATACCTACCTTTTTGACTTCCAAATCATCTTATTACATAGGGAGATGAACATATGAATCAATATATACGATACACACTAGCTGCCTTATTTGCCATCGGCGGCGGCGTGATCTGCTTCTGGACAAACACTCAACTTGGAGAGAATATCATTTTTAATGGAATCGAAACACTTGTAAGCGCTTCAATTTTAGGCGGATACATTTTCTTCCTCTTCAATCCAGAAGAAAATGCTCAAAAAACAATGTTATTAACAATGATCGGAATCGTTGGTGGATGTATTTCCTACTCAATGACAAACTATACATTACCACTTCAATTAAGCTCAGCTTTCTTCCACGGTCTTTGGACTTGGTTCATTGCATTCTGCCTAGCAGATGTATTCAACCTATTACAAGACACTGAAGAAGATAGCGGTCGCCAAATTGAAAGTAACTCTTAAGCTGGAAGATATTCTTCCAGCTTTTTTAGATTGGTTTACATACCCCTATTGGTATTACTCGAAATATATCAACGATTATTTCATGATACCGACGTTTCGACACAACATATCGATTTACCGACATCCTTCGACACCCTAAAAGCAACACATACCCTATCCTCCAAGCAGCTTACTGCCGAACTCTACAATTAAAAAGATAACTAATAAGATCGCGAGTATCTTTAATGCTACATATGCTACTTTAAAAACAACATAAATGAGCAAGACTATCAAAATAATAGATAAAATTTCCATATTCACTTCCTCCAAGCTTTGCTCTTCTTATCTCATTTTACTCGCCCCAGACTGTTTATGGAACGGCATAAGATGACATATAAAAAAGAGGATACCTCACCCATCGTAAGATACCCTCTCTTTCAGCTGCTCAAACCATTCTCTCTCTAATTGTAAATATCCCATCTCACTCTTCTCGGCGCTCTTTAATTCTTTATCAGTTTTCTTCATATAAGTACGGGACGCTTCCATATCGCCCTCTAAATATTTAATAATTCCCTGTGTACGGTAATATCCGTTTAGGTCCATTTTGGTAATGGCCTTTGCATGTTCCTTTGCTTCTTGCAAAGAAAGACTATCCATCTGATAAAGGGCTTTATATAAAAGATACCAACTATGAAAACTACTAACGAAAAACTTATTTTCTTTCGTTACAGGTAGTTGAATAATTCGTTCTATATGCGGTATCGCTCTTTCCATTCCCTCTTGATCCGCACGAGCAAAAAAGACGAGCATAAGCCTACTCATTAGCTCTCTTATCCCTTTATTCTCTTTTATTTTTTCCTCACTCAGTTCTACTAATCTTTCATCCCAATCTTTCGGTCTTTTATAACTAAATAACTCACTCGATATTTGAATCTCATATAAATGATTTCTAGCTCTTTCATCATCTTTAATTAAAATGAGAAATTGCATACCATCACTCATAAGCGTTCCTTTTATCGGCACAATTGTAACCGCAAAGATTGCAAAATGGAAAAAGGAAAAATATAAAAGATATTGATAATAACTTACCATATATATGTAACCTGAAGTAATACCGAATAGTAAACTTGTAATCGGTCCACCTAAAGTGAGCCATGCCCATTTTTTCGAAAGATTCGGTGTCTCTATAGAAGGTGGTACTAGTGTTGCAACGCCTCCAAAGTATGCCCATAATTTATTTTCTCGAATGCGTAATTTTCCCTTTTCTTTTTGAATAGTAATGGGTCCTACTGTCATAAATTTAAATGTCAAACCACCTATTACACCAAATGCTACATGTCCTAGCTCATGAATGGCTAACACTAACAATGAAATTCCAACTATTGCCCATAGGTTCAAAATTACTTCTAATTTCCCAGTTCGGATTACTCCGTATAAAATGGACAAAACTAACGCCGCCGTCATGGAACCAGCTGGCCTTCTTAAAATATCCACCTTTTTCTCCCCTCAATAAATCATCTTTTTATGCATTTCATACATATATGTTCCAACATGTAATACCCAAACGAACGAAATCATAATGACCATAAAGAAGTCTTTTCCATCTAAAATTGCATACGCAATCGCCGCCAACCACGCACAAGCAAGTGTCATATTTGTATATTGATATGCCTTATATCCCGCTTCATGAACAATTTGCTTTTGCCCTTCATCTGCATTCTTTGCCCACATTTCCATTGACTGAGAATACGTAACACTCTGTTCTGGATATAGAGCGTTATACCTTTTCCTCATTACAAATCCTAACCAAGTTATAGCGATAAAGCACACTGTAGATACTACAATACTTACACTAACAAAGAGCAAGTTCCCCTCACTTGTATACGTTCTATAAAAAGCGATAACTGAGCAAACAAACCATGATGGAATAACAATTTCCATTACTCGAAAATAAATAAGCGCTATCCCTAATCTTCGTCCCTTAACATTTTCTTCTTCATCTTTCGTTTGTGCGAGCGCTCCTGTACGCTTCCAAATATAATACATAACCGCTATGCCAAATACACTCATCATAACAACGCTAATAACAGGAGATATTTTGCTAGTACCCACTGTTGCGATATCCCCTACTACATACCCTATAAACCCACCAAAAATTGCTCCTACTAACAACTTCAATATAGCCGTCAGTTTCCCATTCCCCTTACTCCCCATCTCCATCTTCCCCCTCCACTAACATAAATATCTCCTCCACCGGCGCTCCAAAAATTTGTGCGATTTTTAACGATAACACAATAGATGGCGCATAATCCCCACGCTCAATTAAACTAATGGTTTGCCGTGATGAGCCAATCGCTTTACCTAACTCACCTTGTGATAAACGATGCTTTGCTCGAAATTCTCTCACCCGATTTTGAAGCTTCATATTTTACCTCTTTTTCTTTTATTTAATTAAAATTGTAAATAACATCCCGTTAAATGTCAATTATAATTGTCATTTTGACGTAGATACATGTCAAAAATACATATATATTATACTAGATATAACGTATATAATAATTTTTAAGAACTACATAATTGAGGTGTCTCATGGATAAAAAAATGGTCTTTCCTTACGCTATTATTAAATTTTCAGCGGCCTGTTCTCTCTTTTTTTCTTTTTTATTATTTTTCTTTATAGGAAGTGATATGAACTTCTTTAAAACTTCCGCATACTTAACTGGATTTTTATATAATTTTTGGTTTTACCTTCTTTTCTTCTACGCAATTTTATGCTCGCTTGTAATTGACAAATTAAGTTCAAAACATAATAGTACGCCAAGAAAAGTTTTGCTTTATATTCTATCTGGTTACTTATTCTTTCTTCCATTTCATATATACAATGGAGGAGATATTATTCTAACTTTCCTAATTGGATCTGTAGGGGCAATTTGTTCACTTTTCTTTTATTTATGTACATGTATAGCAAATAAATCAAAATGGTTTCGATATATGACCGCTATTATCATTCCTATTTTATTCATTGCAATATGCGCTATTGATTTTACCCAAAAAGAACAATGGGTTGAGCACAGTACAAAAAATACATTTGAGGCGGATTTCTCATATTTTAACGGCACACATAAAATACCCGTTTATGTAAAAAAAGGAGAAACAATTGAGGTTAACGTAAACTTTCTTATTACTGAAAATAGCGCCTATCAAGGTTATAGCACTTACTTTTCTAGTGAATTTAATAAATATGAACCTATGTCCATACTAAGCAATGATACTTACGAACTTTCACCTAGTAAAACGGGGACATATTATATAGTAGTGACCGGTTACGGTATCGAGGGAAAGATAAAAGCAAACTGGAAAATAAAGTGAAACTTTAATCAGTGGGGGTTTTCTTCATCTCCCACTGATTATTAGCCCGCACCAATCGGGCCTTTACGGGCAGTTAATGCGGGATAAAACAAAAAGGCAGTGCTTTTGCACTGCCTCCCTAAAATCTGACATAGAATGGATTCCATATTAACTTGCGTTTTGTAAAAATACTCGTTTTAGTTGCTTGCGGAAACGAACGCTTAACGTAATTGCTACAATGACAATGGCTCCGAAAATGATTTTGCCGATATGCTCTTCCAATAATCCGAAAATATCATGTAAGTTACCACCTAACCAGTAGCCACCGATTAAGAAAAATGATACCCAGAATAAAGCACCTGAATAAATTGTAATCACAAAACGGCGAAACGGTAAGTTAATGATACCTGCAAAGTATCCTGTAAAATGACGTACTCCAGGAATGAAGAAACCGATAAAGATAAGGAAATATCCGTATTTATCGAACCACATTCTCGTTAAATCAATTTTTCTTTGTGTTAAAAATACATACTTCCCATACTTTTGAACAAAAGGCATACCGAGCTTATTCCCTAAAAAGTATTGAATCGTCATTCCTACACTTGTCCCAATAAAGGATAGGATAATTAAAATAGGTAAACTTAGATCACCCTTCTGTGCTAAAAATCCCGCATATGCTAATGTTGGCTCTCCCGGAAACGGAAGCGCAATATATTCTAACAGCAAGCCTACAAGCACTACATAATACCCGTATTGCTGAAATAATTCATGAACCCATTCCATGTCATCTCTCCTTTCACTCACGTACAACTTCTTACTACATATTGTATAAAAAAATTGTCGAAATAACTATCACAATAGCTTACATTTTTATTACATTTTTGTAAGGCTCGCACTAACGTTTTCTGTTCTTTATTTAATTATCGCTTTAAAACGAGATGATACCTATCTATTACACTGGATAGGTACATTAATATACAAATTCCATCCAGTTTTTAGCACTTGGAAATCGCCTCATTTTGTTCTCTATAAAAAACCATAACAAACTCATACTAACTTCATATTAGCTTCATATACGTATTGTAAGATTATATCGGAATTTGTTGAAAACTTTTATTACTATATTACCTAAACATTAAATTGAATAAATATAAATCGCTTTCTGAAAATGAAAAAAGGAGAATAGGAATGGAAGCTTATACAATGCACGATTTTATTAATACCAATATTGAATCTCATCCAAATGAAACTATTTTTAATTTACACATAAGCCAAACAAATGAATTTGACGTAAGCTTAACAAAATCTACAACACTATCCTTTATCATTTCTAGAAAGAATATTAAGATTGTCACGAAAAAATGGATTAATTCTAATCACGAAAGCATGTTTGGAAAAAGTTATATCATTCCAACTAAAGCCTTTCATTATTTCTTACCTATCATTTCTGAAACAGAAGATGAAATGAACATTCAAGTACAGAGCTTTGGACTATACGGCGAACTTCTACTAAATGAAAGATTACTTATTGATAAAAACAACAAATATAATACAAAAATCACCAATTTTTTTGAATCACTAAATGAAAACGTACATCAAGCATTACGCGGATTACAAATTCGGTGTATGTAATACTACTAAAATAGTAAAAGGAGAATATAATGAAAAAATTACTAGTAACTATAATGTTATCGTTAGGTTTTTTAACTGTTCCATATATGTCTGCAGAAGCAGCTTCAACTAACGAACAACTTATCGTTGACACGAAATTAAATAAAATGGATTTCTATCAAAATGGAAAGTTTATAAAAAGCTTCTCTGTCGCTACTGGAAAAGTTGCAACGCCTACACCGAAAGGTACTTTTCAAGTGGTAAACAAAATTAAAAACCGTCCTTATTATACAGGACATATTAAAGGCGGCGATCCACGTAATCCACTCGGTGATCGTTGGCTCGGATTAAATATGGCAGGAACATACGGAACAACGTATGCAATTCACGGCACTAACAATAATCAAGCGATTGGTAAAGCTACAACACTCGGCTGTATTCGCATGTATAACAACGATATACATTGGTTATTTGAACGTATCCACGATCGTGCCACTGTCACTGTAAAATAACCTATGAACCAGATTTACATGTAGCCAAGAATTTTATATCTTGGCTTATTTTATTTATTCATTTACAGTAGCGGAACAACTATACTTGCATATATAATGAAGGTAGACTGCGCTAAATAGCGTCTGAACATTGATAAACATGGATATTAAAATTATACAGTTATAAATTTTACATTGCACTCTATAATAGAACTACTGTGATTCTAAAATATTCAGTTCCAATAAACAATTCCCCTTGCTACTTTTATGATTACTTTATAGCGGGGGCTTATTATATGTATATATAACCTGAGTCATCCAAAAATGAAGAATTCGAATATTGCGGTAAAAGCGTTATTTAGGAGGTGTTACTATGACGCATATACTGGTGATTGAAGACAACCCAGATATACAAGAACTTATTCGTGAATTTTTAACTGCCCAAAATTTTACCGTTGATGTGGTTGGCGCTGGAACGGAAGGAATTCTTCTTTTCCAAAAAAATTCATACGACCTTGTCCTCCTTGATGTAATGTTACCAGATATAGATGGTTATAGTATTTGTAAAATTATGCGAGGACAGTCTGATATACCAATTATTATGTTAACAGGCTTACATAATGAAGAAAGTGAAATTAAAGGGTTTGAGTTGGGCGTTGATGACTATATTACGAAACCGTTCCATTACACGGTATTTATTAAACGCGTAGAAGCTGTATTAAGAAGGACAACAACGAAGGAAACCGAAACTGCAACTATACTACAATTCCATGAATTGATGTTAAATTCTACAGCGTATGCGGCTTATGTTCATGGCAATCAAATTGAACTAACAACTAAAGAATTTGAGATTATATATACTTTGTTACAAAATCGAGGAAAAGTATTATCAAGAAGTGATTTATTAAATAAGGTATGGGGCTATGAACATTATGGTGATGTAAGAGTTATAGATACACATATTAAAAATTTAAGAAAAAAATTGAGGATCCCTTATATTAAAACGGTGAAAGGCATTGGCTACAAAATCGAAGCATAGCAAGGATAACATCACCAAAAATATTTTCATCAAAACCTTATTGTTTTGTGTTCTTTTATCATTTTGCCTGTATCAAATTATTTATTTTCTAGCTTTAAACTATGATAAAGAGCATTATGCGAAAAAAACTGAAACTCCAACTGCGGAACATGCGGATTCAGTTACGAAAAATGAACAAAATAAAGTTGTTTCAGAGGGTAGCATCTCAAATTTCCAGTCATCTATTATAGATTTCAAAACACTCTCTACAGCTATTAATCATCTTTTGCAAACTAGCCAAACTGTAGCTGCAAAAGAAAATGCAGCAAATCTTTCGGAGGAAAGTAACAAAACTGAATCACATACTAAAGCGGAACAAACAGCCGCTAACCCTACTTCCTTACATACACAAAATGCAGCAAAGAAAACAAATGAAACACATGATAGTCCAAGTTTAGCAGATGCCTTGCAACAATTAGCTCCAAATATTGGTGCAACAATGCTTGCATTATCTCTGCTCGGTTCTTTAATTTATGCCAAACTAATTGCCAAACCTTTTCAATATATGAGCGATACTTTAAAAGATATTATAAATCTGGACTTTTCAGATAAACAATCACCTAACAAAAATACAGATCAAACAGATTTCAATTTGCAAGTAGCGGCTTCACAAGTCCCAACTATTGTGAAAAATCTACATGAAACAAATAAAGATTTACGAAATGAGCTCAAGAAAGAACAACAATTAGAACAATCTCGTAAAGAATTTATGTCTATGGTATCCCATGAATTAAAAACACCTATCGCAGTCGTTATGGGACAACTAGATGGCATGATTCACGGAATCGGTGCATACAAAGATAGAGACAAATATCTAAAACGATCCTACGAGATGATGCAAGATATTAACATATTAACGGAAAAGATGTCAGAATTATCCAAAATGCAAAATCCTCAATTCAAACCGAATTTAGAAGTTGTTTCACTATCTAACATCATTGAGGACGTTATGAGGAAAGTAGATTATTTTATATCTGTAAAGCAATTAACTGTTCAATCTAACATTAAACAAGATGTAATAATTTTAGCTGATCCTAAATTTATTCAAACTGCTATTTTTAATATTATTTCAAATGCAATTCACTATACAATCGATCATCAGCATGTATATATAAAGCTTTATGAAAAACCAAACGGTTACGCATTAGAGGTTTTAAATACAGGTTCACAAATAGATGAGGACAAACTCGATCATCTATTTGAGCCTTTCTATCGCGCTAATCCTGGAAACAACGGTTTAGTACAAGGTAGCGGTCTTGGATTATATATTGTAAAACAAATACTAGATAAACATCAGTTTCCTTATGGAATACAAAACACACCTCAAGGTGTAAAATGCTCAATTGTCTTTCCAAAAGCAATGTAAACTACTACTATAATTTCATAACCCAAACTCATACTTCGTATGAGTGGCGGAATTTTGTAGAGTCTCTTACTCTGTTTCGTTCGCCCGTTGTCCTTATTAGGATAACGGGCGTTTTTTATTTATATAGGGAGGTTTTCTCATGGAGAAATTTAAGTATTCATTACTAGTTTTATTCGGCGCTTGTAGCTACGGCGTACTTTCAACTATTTTTAAACTCGGATTCATCGACGGATTTTCAGCACACCAACTACTAGGAGGACAATATGTCTTCGGGTGGATTGGTCTACTTTTACTCGTCCTTTTCTTTTCACGTCATAAAGTATCAAAAAAACAATTCTTTTCGTTACTAACAGTCGGCACAACTATGAGTATGACAGGTATTTTCTATGCTATTTCTGTAGAAGAACTGCCAGCCTCTATCGCTGTCGTTTTACTCTTTCAGTTCACTTGGATTGGTGTAGTCATCGAAGCGATTGCCAACCGCACATTCCCAAGCCGTGAAAAAGTTATATCTATTATTATTTTGTTTACTGGTACATTGTTTGCTGGTGGAGTATTTGAAGGACTTGGACAAAACTTTTCGACGAAAGGTATTATCTTCGGGCTATTAGCTGCCGTCTCTTTCTCATTCTATGTATTTGCAAGCGGGCGCGTCGCTACAGATGTTCCGCCTTATACAAAAAGCTTTCTTATGACAACGAGTGCTACTCTTATTGTATGCTTATTTTTCCCGCCTACCTTTTTAACGGACGGCGCTTTACAAGCAGGCCTATGGAAATATGCTTTCTTTCTTGGACTGTTTGGAGTTATTGTACCTGTCATTTGTTTTTCAATTGGTGTACCGAAAGTCGGAACGGGGCTTGGTACAATATTAGGTGCAGCAGAATTACCAACAGCAATTATCGCTTCTATTACACTTGTTCATGAAGTTGTATCACTCATGCAGTGGATAGGAATTATGTTTATATTACTCGGTATTTTTACACCACAACTACTTACTGCTAGGAAAGAAAAAAAACATAATCGTGTGCATAGTGCATAGAAAAAGACCTTTCATTTACTTGAAAGGTCTTTTTTCTATACCTCACTTTACCGCTCCATATAACTTCTCTATCTCATGCTCAATTTGTTTTACATCAATTCGTTCAAATAATGGCTGCACGCTATCAATTCTATTCGGCAACGTATTTTGAGGTTCCCAATTTCGGTTAACAATCGACAATGTGTTTCTAACTTTCTCACTTGAAAATGGTAAAAACGGTTCAAGAAGATTTGCAAAATTAGCGATAAGATAAACACAATTATAAATCGTTTCTTCACATGAAGCTGGGGCATCATCTCTTTGTTTCCAAGGCCGCTGTTCATCAAAGTATTTATTTGCAAAACGTACTGCATCAAATATTGTCTCTAATGCCACCTTAAATTTTGCTTGCTCAATCAATTCCCCTACATTTTTATATAATCCTTCTATCTTCTCCTTCAGCTCTACATTAATAATTCCTTTCGGCACAATGCCATCATAATACTTTTCAATAAACTTTAATGTTCGGTTCACAAAGTTCCCATATGCACCTAACAATTCACTATTATGACTGTAAATGAATTCACGCCATGAAAAATCAGTATCACGATTTTCTGGTGCATTTACTGTTAAAAAGTAACGAATAGAATCTGGATTATATCTTTCTAATATATCAGGTACCCATACTGCCCAGTTTTTACTTGTCGATAACTTTCTTTTTTCTACTGTTAAATACTCATTCGAAACGATATGACGCGGGATTGCTTCTTCTCCTATTCCAAGTAATACCGCTGGCCAAATGATTGAATGAAACGGAATATTATCCTTACCATGTACATAATATGTTTTCGCATCTCTATCCCAAAACTCTTGATCATCTTTCTCTGTTTCTTCAGCCCAGTGTTTACTCGCTGAATAATATCCTGTCACCGCTTCAATCCATACGTAAATTTTCTTATCTTCATACCCTTCCACCGGAATTGGTACCCCAATTGGTAAATCACGTGATACTGCCCTATCTTGTAACCCTTCCTTTACATATCTTTCTGTTAGTTGAATCGCATTGTCACGCCATGTTCCTTTCTGCTTTGCAATTTCTACAGCCGCTTTAATTTGCTGCTGAAATTTATGCAATGCAAAATAGAAATGCTCTGTTTCCTGTACTGAAGGCGTACTACCACATAACTTACATTTCTTTTCTAACAAATCGAGTGGATCCAAAATAGCGGAGCAAGCATCACATTGATCCCCCCTCGCCCCTTCATGACAATGTGGACAAAAGCCTTCTACATAACGATCTGGTAAAAATTGCGTACACGTTTCGCAATAAGCTTGTTCAACTACTTTTTTATAAATATAGCCTTCTTCTAATAAACGCAAAAAGACTTTTTGAACAGTTTCATGATGGTGCTCACTATCTGTACGTGTATAGCAATCATACGTAAAACCAAGTTTATGAAAACATTGACTAAATTCTTCATGATACTTATCAGCAATTTCTTTCACCGTCACACCTTCTTGTTTTGCTCTAATTGTAATCGGTGTTCCATTACAATCACTTCCCGAAACATACAACACATTCTCACCTTTTGCCCGGTAATAACGTGCTAAAATATCTCCAGGTAACAAACTAGCAATATGTCCAAGGTGTAACGAACCATTTGCATATGGCCAAGCGCCTCCAATAAAAATACTCATCTTATATTCCTCCTTTAAAATATAAAAAGCCCCACCCCTATCTTAAAAAAGATAAGGGCGGGGCTGTATAAACAGTCGCGATACCACCTTATTTCGTCAGTCATTCACATAACTAACCTTAACAAGTACGGAGCAATTCATGCTCTTATACTGTGGTTTTGATAACGAGAACCAACTCTCGTCGCCGCCTACTATTATCATTTGATAAGTTCAGGACGAAGCTCAAAGGCCATTGTTCAAATGAATATTCTTGCTTCTTCTCAGCTACCGAAGCTCTCTGGAAAGAATGGTTCCATTCTACTTTTCCTTTTCAACGCTTTTATGTATAACACGTATTTTACGACTTAATAACAGAAAAATCAAACTTTTATTTTAAAAAACAGGAAATCCTACTCACTCACCGAATAACTATACGTTCACAAAAGGAGTGATAAAATTGAATCAAAAGCAACTAAGTACTATTAATGAAAGAAGCTGGAATGCAGCTGCCTATGAAGCTTGGACGAATCGTCACGGCACACCGACAGAATATGCAAAAAGACTCATGCAAGATCCTGTTCATGAAGTCTCCTACTATTTACCTTACATACAATCTCCAAAAGGAAAGCGTATTATTAATTTACTCGGATCAAAAGGCAACAAAGCAGTTGCTCTTGCTCTTTTAGGAGCCGATGTAACAGTTGTAGATATTTCAGCAAGTAATGCAAAATACGCAAATGAACTTGCTGAAGCAGCCAGAGTTTCTATTCAGTACATCGTCTCTGATGTACTAGATGTAACTCTCCCTCAATCATTTGATATCGTATTACTAGAACTTGGTGTACTCCATTACTTTTTAGATTTAAAACCGCTCTTTACAAAAATCTCTCAATTACTAAAAACGGACGGAACATTTATACTTCGCGATTATCATCCAATGTATACAAAACTATTAGGAATAGACCATCCATCATTTCGAGCAAGTGGGAGTTATTTCGATGAAGAATTAATTGAAGATGATGTTGCTTACAGCACTCTTCTTACAGAAACTCAGAAAGAGGCTTTACCGAAAACAACCATCCGTCGCTGGACGTTAGGAGAAATTGTTACAACGCTCGCGGAAGAGAATTTTAAAATTGAAAAACTAGTTGAAGAACACGGGTCTCATCAAAGATGGGTCTTCCCTTCTACTGCACCGGAAGGAATTGAAGAACGAATACCCGGTCTATATACAATAATTGCGACAACATGCAAAAAAGGATCCCTTCACGGATAGGATCCTTTTTGCATGCTCGCGCATATAAGTTGAGGTTGGAGATTACCATAATTCTGTAGAATAGGACACAAGATATTTCAACATTCGTCTCTGACTTACGTCGTCAAAAAGGGGTATGACCAACATAACGAAGAGTAATGTTTTCAGTTGATAGTGATAATCGTTATCAACTAATTAGAAGTATACATGATGTTATTTCAAATTACAATAGCCTTTCTAATATTTATTTATGAATTTTTGGATATACAAATGTATACATTTAAATAACATTTACTTGTACTCATCTGCCCTTTTCCATTATCCGCTATAATTTTTGTTTCTCCGAGAGGAATATTTTTTTGAGCTCATTTCCTGCACTTATCCCGCATATCCGTTATAATGAGAACCGATATCATTAATATTTAGGGGGTGCTACACATGTCACAACAAGCATTTGAAGAAAAGTTATATGCTAACTTAGAAGCTGTTATTGACCCTGAATTAGGTGTTGATATTATCAATCTCGGATTAGTTTATGACGTTACAGCGGATGAAAATAATAATGCTGTCATTACAATGACAATGACTTCTATCGGTTGTCCAATGGCTGGCCAAATCGTATCCGACGTTAAGAAAGTATTATCAACGAATGTACCTGAAGTAAATGAAATAGAAGTAAACGTTGTATGGAACCCGCCATGGACAAAAGAACGTATGTCACGTATGGCAAAAATCGCATTAGGTGTTCGTGATTAAATAAGGAAAAGACCTGACAATCCAGTCAGGTCTTTTTTCTCTTATTATTTTACTCCTACAGCGTCATAAGCTTTTGTTACAGCTTGTACAGCTTTAGAGTTTTTACCGTATAAATCTTCTGCTGATTGAAGTGCTGCTTGACGCATCATTTTAAAGTCAGAGTTTGCAGTTAAATATTTAGTAAGAGCACGATAGTAAATTTTTTCTGTCGCTTCACGGCCCACTCCAGTTACTTTCACACCGTAATGAGTGCCGCCATCAGATACTAAATACGCTGCCTTATTATTAATACTACTGTTAATATGAACGCCGCCATTATCAGCTGTTCCAGTATAACGTTTATTGTAATGATCTGGGTAACCTTCACCAGGTTTTAATGGGTTCGGAATAGATGCTGGATCTTTCAGAGAACGAAGTGCATCACCAGGCTTACCAGGTGTATAAATATCAGCACCTAAATCCCAGCTCTTCTTCTCAACCATGACACCCATAATGTCAGATAACGATTCATTTAACGCACCTGATTCATTTTTATATACAAGGTTTGCTGTATGCTCAGTTACAGCATGCGTTAATTCGTGACCGATAACATCAAGTCCAGCAGATAATGGAATGAATGTCTTGCCATCACCATCACCATACATCATCTGAATACCGTTCCAAGCTGCGTTATTCCAAGATTCACCTACGTGAACAGTAGAAATAAGTTTCGCACCTTTATCATCGAAAGAGTTACGGTTAAATGTCTTTTTGTAGTAATCATATACTTTACCTGCATTCACATGCGCATCAACTGCCGCTTTATCTTCGAAGAACTTAGATTTACTTGCAATTTCTTCTCCTGTATATCCAAGAATTTGTGAGAATAAATTAAACCAGTTTTCATCCATATTCTCTGCATCAAATGTATGGACACCTTTTCCTCGTGTACCATCAAATAAGTTGAACGCTCCTGTTTTCGTATCTTGAGCAATTTCAAATGATTGTCTAGCGCCTAATACTCCGTAACCAAATCCAGTAATGTTATCTACCGCATTATATTTCTCAATAACATTCCCATTTGTTGCATCAACAAAGTAATGCCAATATCCTGGAGCTGGTTTTGAAACCGATGCTTTTACAAGATACGCAAGATAGTATTGACCATCTTTTTCATACACATATAAATCTTTTTTCACACCATCATAATTCTTTACTTTACCAATTTCTTTCTCAATATTAGCTTTTGCAATCGTTTCTGCTTGTTCTGCACTAATACTTGCAGATGCAGGAATATTTTTATCATCTAAACTCGGAATAACTTGTCCGAAAAATGCTTTTACATTATTTTCTTTATCAAGCGTAACTGTTTGATCTGAACCATACACAGGAATGTTATTATGCTTCTCAACTAACTTCACATGTGTTGTACCAGACTCAGCATCTTTTTCTTCACCAACGATATTGAAATGTTTGTCAATATTTCCCGCTAGTTTAAACATATCCTTTTTACTCTCTAAATATTGAAAGACTGTCTCTTTTTTATCTAGTCCTTCCGGCGCTTTCCATTCTTCACCTATGTAAGCTGGCGTTTTAAACTCTTGGTGATACTGGATCTTTTGCTCTTCTGCTTTCGTCGTAGTTGCTCCAAATGCCCCAAACCCACTTGCGATAACAGTTAATGCTAATGCTGATGAAATTACTTGCTTTTTCAATCTAACACTCCCCATTCCCCTAAAAGTTTTTAACACCTTTATAAAATTCTGAATAACTTTCCTGATACCTGTTTCCAAAAATTGAGAAAGTTTTTTCTGTTAATTTAACTCACACAAAAAAGGATATCGTTTCCGATATCCTTTTTCCTATAACTTTTTATCCCACTATTCACATACTTAAAATCACCATGGATTAAAATTTCACTTTATTCCATTTTCATTTCAATCGCTAAGTAATGAGAGTTTTCTTTCGCTTGAATGCGAATATCTTCTTCTACAGCCTCCGCTGCATCACGCGTTACAAGTGTTTCACCATTCACAACACTGCTACCTTCAATTTGTACAAGGTATAATTGACGTCCTTCTTGAACAGGAAACTGAATTTCTTTACCAGCCTCTAATGATAAAGAATATAAATTTGCATCTTGATGAATATGAATTGGTGCATCTCCATCAGAAGGAGATACCATATGGAACCACTCATTTTCACGTTTACTCCAATCAAATTTAAACTCACCATAGTTCGGTTTATGACCATCACGGTCCGGTAAAATCCAAATTTGTAATAAACGCAATGTTTCATTTCCTAAGTTATGCTCACTGTGAAATACACCAGTACCTGCACTCATATATTGAACATGCCCACGCTCAATTGTCCCTCGGTTCCCCATACTATCTTCATGTGTTAATTCACCATCTATAACGTAAGAGATAATCTCCATATCACGGTGCGGGTGCATATCAAAACCAGTTTGTGCCGCTATTAAATCATCATTTATAACACGTACTGCTCCAAAATTCATATTGTTTGGATTATAATAATTTGCAAAAGAAAAATGAAAATGTGTATTTAACCACCCATGATTTGCTCTTCCCATATTTTTATGATCAACTTTTCTAAACATATCCTTCACCTCATATTATCTCGAAATCGAGATATTTATTTTTAATTTTTATCACTGCAACTTCTTCAGTAATTCTAATAATTGTTTTTGTTCTTCTCTATTTAGCTTATCAAATTGTTCTGCTTGAAATGTTTCTTGCGGCGGGACTATTTCTTCATATAGAACCTTTCCCTCTTCTGTTAATGAAATATATTTCGTGGTACCTTCTTGTTCACGCTGAATCCAATCGATTTGCTCCATCTTATTTAAAAGTTGAGTAACATTTCCTTTCGTAACAAATAACTTATTTCCAAGCTCTTGCTGCGTTAAACGATCGTGTCCTCCAACTTGAACTAATACATCAAACTGAGCAGCAGATACATTCCACTTTTTCAAATGCTGATTCGTCTCACGAATACTTCTATTATACAAGCGTGATAAACGAAACCATAATAGTAATCCAAGTCTTTCCTCTGCTTTCATTCCATCACCTCGCTCATTTGATACTATTAGTTTAGAACTAAACTTAATACAAGTCGATAACTTATTTATAGTAAGTAACAAAGAAAGCACAGCGCTATTTCTCCACTATGCTTTACATCAATTTTCTATTTTTATATTCATCTAATTTCCTCTCCGCGAACTTCCTCGCATCTTTCTCAATCCATCTCTCTTCGTACGATTCACTTCCAACATACAATACTTCTCTCTTATGCTGCATTGCATGGCGAAATTCATGCAAAAGTGTTTTAAGCACTTGCTCATACTCTTCCCACATACAAACGAAAATTAATTGTTTTTCTTTATGATAAAAACCACCTATCGGGAATAGAAACTCTTCTTCCTCTTCCCCTAATGATAGGAGTACATGATTTGCATCACATGTATCACAAAAAATAACTGGCGTTTTACACGCTTCAATCAGTGAAAACAAATCATCTCTTAGCCTTTTGACATCCCAAGGAAGCTCCGAATCCAACACATACCAATTCTCCACCTGTTGATATACATTTTGAAACTGGAGTTCCATTTCTTTTTATTCCCCTTTCCAAGCTCTCTTTTTCTATATATATGCCACAATATGGTAAATATTAAACGTACTCTTTGCCCCTTTGAAAAATGACAATAAAAAAAGGAACCTATGTCGGCATAGATTCCTTTTCCGTAATTACTTTTTTTTCATCATTTTTTTGAGTACAAAATAACCAAGTGCGCAAACAATAGCAGCAAGTGCAAAATATTTCACATATGGCCCAGCTACTTTATTAATACTTTCCCACTCTGTTCCTAATTTAAAACCTAAATATACAAATACAATTGACCATGGAATAACAGCTAGTGTAGTTAGCGTAATAAACTTAGCATGTGACATTTTCGCAATACCCGCTGGTATCGAAATAGCATGACGCACAACAGGAATAAAACGCGCTGTAAAAATAACACCAGTTCCGTAACGATTAAACCACGCTTCAGCATAATCAATATGTTTCTTCTGAATCAAAATATATTTTCCATATCGCTCAAGAACAGGTCTTCCTCCGTATCGACCGATCCAATAAATGAATAGTTGTGCGATTACACCACCAATTGTACCGAACGCGACAGCACCCCAAAATGTAATGCTTCCTGTTGATACTAAATAACCTGCATAAGATAATACGATTTCACTTGGGATAACCTCTAGCATTAATCCAAGCATAATTCCCCAATAACCAAGTCCTTCTAGAAAAACTAAAACTGAATGAATCAACTCTCCTAACATCATTTACCTCTCTTTACTGTTTTCATTGCAAAAAATAAAAGTACAAGCAGTAAATATCTTGTACTTTTATTTTTTAAAAATTTAGCTAGTCTTCGTATCCCACTTAAAAATTTTATTTAAAAATTTATATACATTCTTTGACTCTTTCGTAAGAAGTGGACCTAAGATGGATAGTATAAGCACGTATAGTGCTGAGAATGGTTTCAATACTGACATTAAACCACCGGCGATGCCGATATTAGCCATAATGATGGAGAATTCTCCTCTTGAAACAATTGTTAATCCAATATTTGTTGACGCCTTATGAGATAATCCAGCTTGTCGTCCTGCAATCATCCCTGCTACAAAGTTTCCGATTATCGTCAGAAGTACAGCACCTAACGTTAACCATATTGCTCCGCCTAATGAGAACGGGTCTATACTTAATCCGAAACTGAAGAAGAAAATAGCTCCGAAAAAGTCTCTAAATGGAACAACAAGATGTTCAATTCTGTCACTATGTTCTGTCTCAGAGAAGACTAATCCTAAAAGAAGTGCTCCAATTGCTTCGGCAACGTGAATGGTTTCTGAAAAACCAGCGATAAAGAACAAAGAAGCAAATACTACAATAATGAAAATTTCATCTGAACTAATATTGAGCAATCTATTTAATAACGGCGTAGCCTTTCTAGCTACAATAAAGAATAGAAGCATGTATCCTAAAGCAATTCCAATTGAAGTGAGAGCCCCTAAGAAGGAAGCGTGATCCCCAAGGACTAAGCCAGAAACTACTGATAAATATACAGCAAGGAATATATCTTCAAACATAATAATTCCTAATATTAATTCGGTCTCATTATTACCAGTTCTTCTTAAATCCACTAACACTTTGGCAACGATAGCACTAGAAGAAATCGTAATAATACCCGCAATAATTAAGATTTCAAGTAATGGGAAGCCCATTATAAATCCGTATAATAATCCAAGTGAAAAGTTAATTAAAATATAGATTGTTCCGCCAATCGCAATGGAACGTCCAGATTTAATTAGTTTTTTCATCGAAAACTCTAGTCCTAGGTAGAACAGAAGGAACAGAACGCCAATCCGTCCAAGGAAGGAAATTACACTTGCACTTTCAATAAATTTGAGATCGATAACACCTATTGTCGGCGCGTGTGGCCCCACTAACATCCCAAGAACAATTAGAAAAGGAATTACTGAGAATTTAAACTTTCCAGCAATGACTGCCGCAATTGCAACTAATACTAACGCTGTACCAACTTCAAAAATTAAAGTATCCATCTAGTCAGTCCCCCTATTCGAAAGTAATTCATTAATAATTTTTTTAATCTCTTCTCTCTCACCCGAAACTACAAGCATATCTCCTTCTTCAATTACTGTTTCTGGTCCTGGATTAAATAGCTTTTTCATATTCTTTTTCATAACTGCAATGATCGTTACGCTATATGTTTTTCTTATTTCAAGATCACCGATTGTTTTTCCGATTGCTGGAGCTGTATTCTCTACTTTAAACCACTCAATCGCTAAACCTTCAAAGACCATTTCAACATTTTCTAATGCTCTAGGCTTGTATACCATTCCACCTAATATTGCTGCAATTTGTCTTGCCTCTGAGTCACGTAATGAAATACTTGAGGTGCTTTCTTCATGGTCTGAATCAAAATGATACATTTCTCTACGCCCATCATCATGAATGACAATCACCATCTTTTCGTTACCTTTCGTAACGATTTGAAATTTGTAACCAATACCCGGAAGTTCACTTTCTCTAATATTCATATTTAGCTCCTCCACAACAATTTTTATTTGAATTTTCTGTTTTTCTGTCTTTTATTCATCCAATCCATTTTAGAAATTCTAACCATTCAGGATACCTGTGATTTGGAAATCTTTTATTGTAATAATAAGTGGCTCCTAAAAAGATACTTAAAGATGTAATGATAAAAAATAAATTACTTCTCATTTTCAAACTCTTAAGACTTACTTTCAATAAAGATTCTTCTTTCAAATTATCCCCTCTTTCTCGCTTTAAATTTAGTTTTTTAAAATGTAAATAATTCTAAAAATATTACGATGTAACATAATCATAACACAAAGTACGTTTAAGTAACATGATTTTTTAGAAAAATTGATTCCAGTATATTTTTTGCATATAATTTTCTTATTACGTAAAAAAGGAAGTGTATTATATGGTTGATATCTTTAGCAGATTCCTTGAGGTAACGAATAATATTTTATGGTCATATATTCTTATTGCAATGTTAATCGGCTTCGGTCTTTATTTCTCTTTCAAATTAAAATTTGTCCAAATTACTCATTTCGGTGAGATGGTCAGTTTAATTAGCAAAGGGTTTAATCGAAAAGAAAAAAAGAAAGATAGCATTTCTCCATTCCAAGCATTTTGCTTAAGTGCAGCAGCACGTATTGGTATCGGGAACTTAGCTGGTGTAGCATTAGCCATTTCAATGGGTGGACCTGGCGCAATATTTTGGATGTGGTTTATCGCTATCCTTGGAGCAGCTACTAGTTTTGTAGAATGTACGCTCGCGCAAATTTATAAAGTAAAAGATGGAAGCAGATTCCGTGGTGGACCAGCATATTACATGGAAAAAGGGTTAAACAAACGCTGGATGGGTGTTTGGTTTTCACTTCTTATTACAGTTGCGTACGGATTAATTTTCAATTCTGTACAAGCAAACACGGTAACAATAGCGTTTGAAAATGCTTTTGGACTAGAGCGAACAATCGTAGGAGCTCTATTAGCTTTATTAGTTGCAGTTATTATTTTTGGCGGTATTAAGAGCATTTCACGTATTACAGAAATGATCGTTCCTCCAATGGCAATTGTTTATATTGGTGTGGCTATTTTTGTCGTTATTAACAACTTCAATATGTTACCAAGCATTTTCATGGAAATATTTAACGGTGCATTCGGTTTAGATCAAGCCATCGCTGGTGGTATTGGAGCAGCAATCAAGTTCGGAATTCAGCGCGGTTTATTCGCGACAGAAGCAGGTATGGGTAGCTCTCCTAACGCAGCTGCAACATCAGATGTATCTCACCCTGTAAAACAAGGACTTGTTCAAGCATTAGGTGTTTTCGTAGATACATTCTTAGTATGTACATCAACAGCATTTATCGTATTATGCTCTGGACTTTACAAAGGATCAAATTTACAAGGAATTGAATTAACACAACAGGCATTAAGTTCACAAATTGGACCGTGGGCAAGTACTTTCTTAGCGATTATTATTTTCCTATTCGCTTTCAGTTCTTTACTAGGAAACTACTATTATGGTGAAACAAATATCGCATTCATTAAAGAAAGCAAAACATGGTTACTGATTTATCGTGTTGCAGTTGTCGGAATGGTGTTCTTCGGATCTATCGCTGCCCTTCAAACGGTTTGGAGTTTAGCTGATTTCTTTATGGGACTAATGGTATTTACAAACTTAATTGCCATCTCATTCCTTAGCAAGTTCGCCTATGCGGCATTAGTAGACTATATAAAGCAAAAGAAACAAGGAAAAGATCCTGTTTTCATTGCAAGTTCTATCCCTGACTTAAAGAATACAGAGTGCTGGGATGGACAGGATTCAGTAGAAAAACAACAGGCTGTATAACGTTTAAAAGCGGAAGCGGCTCGTTCAGAATCGCAGGACATTGGAGCTCTCGACCTTGAAGCGCTTTTTGCTTCGAGCGAGAGAGCGAAATGGCCGGAGATTCTAGCCGCTGGAGCTGGATAATACTAAAAGCGGAGG
>NZ_MAOG01000066.1:0-137404 GCF_001884205.1 Bacillus sp. NH11B
AGAACAGGAAGGCGCGAAATGACCGACTGTTCTAGTCACCGGAGCTGGATATAAATAAAAATCCCTATTACTTCAAAGTAATAGGGATTTTTATTTACAACAGTTCATAATTTGTTCAAATTAATTCCAGCAAAAGGCTTGATTTATACAAATTACTAGATTATAATAATTATAAATTAGTAATTGATATAACATAACCACTCAAAAGGAGATTGATCATAATGAACAAACAAGTAATCGAAGTATTAAACAAACAAGTAGCAAACTGGAGCGTTTTATTTACAAAACTACACAACTTCCATTGGTACGTAAAAGGGCCTCAATTCTTCACATTACACGAGAAATTCGAAGAGCTTTATACAGAATCAGCTACTCACATCGATGAAATTGCAGAACGCATTTTAGCAATTGGCGGCAAACCAGTAGCAACAATGAAAGAATACTTAGAACTATCTTCCATTCAAGAAGCAGCTTACGGAGAAACTGCAGAAGGGATGGTCGAAGCAATCATGAAAGACTACGAAATGATGCTAGTCGAACTAAAAAAAGGCATGGAAATCGCTCAAGAATCTGACGACGAAATGACATCTGACCTACTACTAGGCATCTACACAGAACTAGAAAAACACGCTTGGATGCTACGTGCGTTCTTGAATCAATAATAGATTTAAAAGCGGAAGCGGCTCGTTCAGAACAGGAGGGTGTTGGAACTCCTGATTACGAGGCGCTTTTTGCCTCGAATGAAGGAGTGAAACAACCGACTGTTCTAGCCGCTGGAGCTGGATAATAATTAAAAGCGGAGGTGACTTGCTCAGAACAGGAGGACATTGGAGCTCCTGACGAAGAGGCGCTTTTTGCCTCGCAGGAAGGCGCGAAATGACCGACTGTTCTAGTCACTGGAGCTGGATAAGATTAAAAGCGAAAGCGGCTCGTTCAGAGGCGCTTTTTTTCTATGGAGTGGTCGTGTATGCTGGTACATGAAATTTATATCAGCGATTTTTTCATTATATCGACCGTTTTATCAAATATATCAGCGATTTTTCCAATATATCGACTTACCGACAAATCACGACAATATTAGCGCGCCCTTTTCCTACTTTTATCAATATATTACAATCTCTTTTATGTTAAAATATAGGAAACACCCTTTTGTAAAATAGATCCAAAAAGCTTTTCCAAATTCATCATTTACTACTTAAATGGCGGGAGTGGTTCAGTTGAAAGACTACTTAATTAGAGCATTTTTTGCGTTAATAACAGTTGGGATTGTCTTACTTATAGCTAATATTTTCAATATACGTATCGAGGTTAAAGACTATGCTTTCCTCGTTGTTGTAGCAATTGGTGGCGGCTGGGGTGGCTGGTACCTGTATAAAAAACAAAGTAATCAAAGTGATAAAGGCATTCCAAAGTAATACGGAATGCCTTCTTTTATTGCCGTCTATAATAAATAATAAAATTCAAACCGCTAATACAGCCAATCGCAATAAACATATTAAAACTCTGCACATCTCCGCCTAAATTATACTCATCAACGATAAACCCAGACATAAACAACGTTATCGCAGAAACACCTATACACAATATCGAAATAAACCAAAGCGAAAACTCATTAATCAGCTCTTTCTTCTGTGTTGAAACAATTAGCATAACAAGAATAGATGCTGCCAATATACTTTTAAAAACAGGACGTAAATACACAAACTCCTCCATCTGTTTCTCCTTTTCCAAAAACATTATATCTCAACATTAACATATTTAACTAAATTAAAAACACATGCCTTTTCAAGATAAAATGACATGTGTTTCCAAAAATCTCTATACAATTGTATTATGATAGCTGCTTCCACTTCGTCCCCAAAACAGGACGCTCGTAATTTTGGATTTCATGAATTAGTTTATCTGCCGTCTCAGCGGAAACAATTAACTCTTTATTCGATGGATTCATAAAGCCTTCTTCTGCTGCACGTTCAACCATTTGCAAAATTGGTCCGTAAAAGTCTTTTATGTTCAATAAACCAACCGGCTTATTATGTATACCAATTTGTGACCAACATACTACTTCAAATAGTTCTTCAAACGTTCCGTATCCGCCTGGTAATGCAATAAAAGCATCCGCAAGCTCTGCCATTTTCGCTTTACGTTCGTGCATCGTTTCTACTTCAATTAGTTCTGTTAATCCTGTATGAACAATTTCTCCTCGGAATAGACCGCGCGGCATAACACCTGTTACACGTCCACCTAAACGAAGAACTTCATTTGCTACTTCTCCCATTAATCCAACACATGAACCACCGTATACAAGCTCATAGTCGTTCTCAACAAACATTTTCCCTAACTGGATTGCCTGCTCTTTAAATTCTGGTCTCTCCCCTAAATTGGAACCTGCAAACACACAAATCTTTCTCATTCCTACACCCCGAAACTATATATTGTTATGATACAATGAACATTGTACAACATATTGAAGGGATGAGGAAGAAATGGATATCGTTGCATTTCAAAGATGGGTTGAGGAATTTTACGAAAAACGAAGCTGGTCACAGTATAATGCCTTTATTCGCTTAAATTTCTTAACTGAAGAAGTTGGGGAAGTTTCACGCGTTGTTCGCGCTATTGAAATCGGCCGCGATCGTCCTGATGAAGATGCGAAAACAGAAGAAGAGCTAAAACAAGAACTAAAAGAAGAACTTGGTGATGTACTATCTAATCTTATTATTCTTTCGCAAAAATATGATTTGGATTTACAAGACATTATGGACGCACACGTCACAAAGCTTTCGAAAAGGTTCGAAGCATCCAAATGAGAATATTATCAATTATGATATAATATTCTTGTCACAATAATAAGGGGGATTTTATGTTATCTAAAAAATTGCACGACGCATTAAATGAACAAATGAACTTTGAATTTTACTCTGCCCACGCTTATATGGCAATGGCTGCTTACTGTACAGCTGAGAGCTATGATGGATTCGCTAACTTTTTCCTTGTACAAGCTGAAGAAGAGCGTTTCCATGCAATGAAGCTTTACAACTACATTAATGACCGCGGTGAGCGCGCTATTATTACTGGATTTGATAATCCGAATAATGAATATGAATCTGTACTGAACGCTTTTGAAGTAGCACTTGAGCACGAGCGTGAAGTAACGAAGCGTATTTACAACTTATCTGATATCGCTTGGGATGAGCGTGAGCACGCAACGATTACATTCTTAAAATGGTTCGTTGATGAGCAAGTAGAAGAAGAAGCTTCGTTCGATAGCATCATCCAAAAATTAAAACGTATTACAAGCGATTCAAATGCACTATTTATGCTAGATGCTGAATTAGAGAAGCGTACATTTACGCCTCCAGCTGAGTAATATTTTAATCACCTTAATGAATGTATTAAGGTGATTTTTTTTATTTGCTTTCTATCTTAAAATCACCTTAAATTTCCTCACATTTGACATAGAATCAGTTAGAAAATGGTATTATTTTCAATATAAAACAATATGCGAGGAGAGAAAAAATGAATCAACGTGTAGAAGCTGTTGATGCAATTCGTGGTTTCGCTTTATTTGGCATTTTACTTGTTAATATGACATTAATTCAATTCGGGTTATTCGCTAATGAAAAACCCACTTATATTTTCGGAAAACTTGATGAAAGTGCTAATTGGTTTATTCAATTTTTCGGCACACAGAATTTTATTTCCCTATTCTCTTTTTTATTTGGGCTTAGCATTGTTTTGTTACAAAAAAGTATTATCGCAAAAGGAAAAAAGTTTTTCCCTACATATATAAGGCGTATTAGCATTCTTTTACTACTAGGTTTCATTCACGGCACCTTTGTTTGGTCCGGAGATATTTTATTTGCATACGGGCTTATCGGGATTTTCTTAATGATGTTTATAAATAGAAAACCAAAAACATTATTGATTTGGGCAACTATTCTACTCGCACTCATTACACTTATGTCTTATCAAACTGATCCAAATACAAATATTAATGATTTTGCTCCTTATATTGAAAAAGAGCATAAAGTTCATGAAACTGGAAGCTATATGGATCATGTCAACTTTAGATTAACTGAAAATCCTTTCGAGTATATTGGGATTAACGGTTTCTTCGGACTAGTTTTCATATCAATTTTCGCAATAATTTTTATGTCCCCACTTTTCTTACTCGGAATGTATGTAGGAAAAAAGGGCTGGCTACTTGAGATTGATAAACACATGCCTTCTATCAAAAAGATTTGGCTTATCACTGGTATTTTCTCTTTTACAATTAAAATCTTAGCCATGTTCGTAAAGCATCCAGTTTTAATTATGTTACAAGATGGCCTTACATCAGTAACCATGACATTCTTTTACGGAAGCACAATTATTTTATTATTCCATTACAAAAAAGCATCGCGCTTACTAACATATATGGCGAATATGGGGAAAATGTCGGTTAGTAATTACTTAGCTCAATCCATTATCACAACAACAATTTTTTACGCTTATGGCTTTGGCTTATTCGGTAAAATCGGATACTTCTTCGGTATTCTTTTAACCATTGGAATTTATACGATTCAACTATTGGTTAGCACATATTGGCTACGGAAATATCGAATGGGGCCTGTTGAATATGTATGGAGACTGGGAACTTATTTAGAGAGACCACGATTTAAAAGAAGTTTGGATAAAGCAAGTTAAACAAAAAAGCAATGAGCCCCTACGCTCATTGCTTTTCTTAATTTATTAAAGCATAACCCCAACGATAATCGCTGATAATATACTTACTAACGTTGCACCGTATACAAGTTTTAATCCGAATGATGATACAACGTTTGCTTGTTTGCCATCGATACTCTTCGTTGCACCTGCGATAATTCCGATAGATGAGAAGTTCGCGAATGATACAAGGAAGATTGATAAAATACCTACTGTACGAGTTGATAACTCACCAGCTACTTTTCCTAAATCAAGCATCGCAACAAATTCGTTTGTTACTAATTTCGTTGCCATAATTTGTCCTGCTTGTAGCATCTCTGATGTTGGAATACCCATTACGAATGCTAATGGTGAGAAAACATATCCTAAAATACTTTGGAATGTGATTCCGAAAATTGAATCGAATACACCGTTAATTGCTGTAATTAATGCTACGAAACCGATTAACATCGCCGCTACTGTTACAGCGATAGAGAAACCAAGCATAATATATTCGCCTAACATTTCAAAGAATGTTTGTTTCTTATCTTCTTGTAATTCTAAAATATCGTCTTCTTCTTTTACTTCATATGGATTAATGATATGAACGATAATGAATCCACTGAATAAGTTTAGTACAAGTGCTGTTACTACATATTTCGGATCAATCATTTTCATATAAGAACCGACGATTGACATCGATACTGTTGACATTGAAGATGCACATAGTGTGTATAAACGATTTTTCGGTAATTTGCTTAGTTGATCTTTTACTGTAATAAATACTTCCCCTTGACCAACAATTGCAGCTGCTACCGCATTATATGATTCCAGTTTTCCTAAACCGTTAATTTTACTTAATAAGAAACCGACGGCACGAATGATAATCGGTAAAACTTTAATATGTTGCAGGATCCCGATTAATACTGCTAAGAAAATAATTGGTAATAATACTGTTAAGAAGAATGGTGCTTGTCCATCGTTTGCTAGACCACCAAATACGAAATTAACCCCAGCTTCCGCAAATTTTAAAATAGCGCCAAACCCATCTGCAATCCCTTTTACTAACACAAATCCGACCTTTGTATTAAGTAAGAAATACGCAAGTACCAATTGAATTACAAGCATAAGTGCAATTGGCTTATATTTAATTTTCTTACGATCTGAACTTATAAGGAAACCTAGTACAAATACTACAAGTAAACCGACTAGAAACATTACTATCTTCATATGTGAATCCTCCACTTCTCTCACGAGTTATTGGTCGTATAACGTATAACGAATGACGTCTGACCATTGATGTTAAAAAATTTAAAACCCCTAAATATTATTCAACTGTTATCTAAAATCAGTAAGCGTTTACATAAATTGCAATTTATAAAAGGTAGCCTCTTCTCTCCTACCATACTTGAAAGTCTGAAATTGATACCACCTACAAATCAAATTGTAAGCGTTATCTAGGTGAAATGCAATATAAATTTTAAAAGATTTTTATATGTTAATATATTCCTAATTAATTGGTTTTTTTATGTAATTTAACCATAAAAAATAGCCCTAGCTATGTGCTAGGACCATCTTTTTTTACCCCGCTTTAACGGCCAGTAAGACCCCCACCTCAAAATTCAGCGAAAACAAAGAAGTTAGGTGGGTGATTAACTGCCCGTAAAAGCCCGATTCGTGAGGGCTTTTAATCAGCGGGGGATAAAGCCCCCCACTGATTAAAGTTTCACTTTATAACATAACACCAACGATAATCGCCGATAAAAGACTTACTAATGTCGCACCGTATACAAGTCGTAATCCGAATGATGAAACAACGTTTGATTGGTTTTCATCGATCCCTTTCGTTGCACCTGCGATAATTCCGATAGATGAGAAGTTCGCAAATGATACAAGGAATACAGAAAGAATACCGACTGTACGAGCTGATAAATCACCAGCTACTTTTCCTAGATCAAGCATCGCAACAAATTCGTTCGATACTAATTTCGTTGCCATAATTTGTCCTGCTGTTACCATTTCTGATTGTGGGATTCCCATTACGAATGCTAATGGTGAGAAAATATATCCTAAAATAGCTTGGAATGTAATACCGAACACTGAATCAAACAAGCTATTAATTGCTGTAATTAATGCTACGAAACCAAGTAGCATTGCTGCTACTGTAACCGCAATCGTGAAACCAAGCATAATATATTCGCTTAACATTTCAAAGAATGATTGCTTTTTCTTATTTTCTAACTGTAATGTATCTTCTTCTTCTGTAATATCGTATGGATTAATAATATGAATAATAATGAAACCACTAAATAAATTTAATACAAGTGCTGTTACTACATATTTCGGTTCAATCATCTTCATATAAGAACCAACGATCGACATCGATACAGTCGACATGGAAGATGCACATAATGTATATAAACGATGTTTTGGGATTTTACTTAACTGATCTTTTACAGTAATAAATACCTCTGCTTGTCCAACAATTGCAGCCGCTACTGCATTATATGATTCTAATTTTCCTAAACCATTTACTTTACTTAACAAAGTACCAATAGCACGAATAAATATCGGTAAAATTTTAAAATGTTGCAGAATTCCAATTAAAACGGCAAAGAATACGATTGGTAATAAAGCTGTTAAGAAGAAAGAAACCTCTCCTTTATTAACAAGACCACCAAATACGAAAACGATTCCAGATTCCGCATATCCAAGAAGTGCTCCAAATCCATCTGAAATTCCTTTTACTAAAATATAACCAATTGGCGTATTTAATAAGAAATACGTTAACGCTAGCTGAATAACAAGCATAATCGCGATTGGTTTATACTTAATCTTCTTACGATCAGAACTTATAAGAAAACCGAGTGCGAATACAACAAGTAATCCTACAAGAAACATAACAAACTTCATTAATAAAATCCTCCATTTACCTCTTCATTAACGTTGAACGTCTGACCATTCGAAATAAGAAATAATCCGAACTTTCCACTCCTCCTCAAAAGCCAGCAATCGGATATGAAAAACCATAAAATCTCTTGTTTCAAAGGCATTTCCCATTCTAACATAAATCCTAAATCATATCCGCATTTTTCTAAAAAAAATTACATTTAATTATAAAACCTACATTAATGTTCGTCTTTTACCTCTTCTCCTAGTTTATTACTACAAAAAAACGAGCATCAAATTTCTCTGATGCTCGTTCCACCTTTTATTATACAGCTTTTTCTTTGTCTGCTACTGCTGGCTTGTCCCAGCACTCTGTATTGTTTAAACCTGGAATAGACTCCGCATAAAAGACTGGATCTTTCCCTTGTTTCTTTTGCTTAATATAATCTGATAACGCTGCAAAAGCGTACTTAGAAAGGAATACAATTGCTACTAAGTTAATAACAGCCATAATTCCCATAAATAGATCCGCTAAATCCCAAACGATTTGAATCGTTGCTACAGACCCTAACATAACCATACCAAGTACAGCAATGCGGTATGCGTTTAATAACACTTTACTTCCATTTAAGAATTCAATATTTGTTTCACCATAATAATAGTTACCTACTAATGAACTGAATGCAAATAAGAAGATTGCAACTGCTACAAATATAGATGCCCATGGTCCGATATGCTGACTTAACGCCTGCTGCGTTAATTGAATTCCATTTAGATCAGCTGCACCCGGTACATCTGATAAAAGAATGATAAATGCTGTACAACTACAAATTAATAATGTATCTGTAAATACCCCTAAAGTCTGAATGAAACCTTGTTTAACTGGATGTGTTACGTTTGCAGTCGCAGCTGCGTTCGGCGCACTACCCATACCTGCTTCATTTGAAAATAATCCACGTTTTACCCCTAGTAAAATCGCAGCTCCTAATCCCCCGCCCACTACTTCTTTAATTCCGAAAGCATGTAAGAAAATTTCTTTAAATACATATGGAATTGCCGTAATGTTTGTTACAACAACGAATAATGCCACCGCTACATATATAATTGCCATTACTGGAACAATCATTTCAACCGCACGCGCAATACGTTTTACTCCGCCGAAGATAATGATTGCAAGTAAACCAGCCATAAACAGACCTACAAACTTACCATCTGTGTTAAATGCTCCATCAAAAGCCGCTGCTACTGTGTTTGACTGCACGGCGTTGAAAATCAATCCGAAACTAACTGTTATTAGAACAGAGAAGACAACTCCTAGCCAGCGTTTCTTTAAACCCTTTTCCATATAATACGCTGGACCACCACGGAACGCATTCCCATCTTTTACTTTGTAAATTTGCGCTAATGTGCTCTCTACAAATGCAGAAGCACCCCCAATTACCGCGATTAACCACATCCAAAATACAGCACCTGGACCACCTGCTGAGATTGCAATAGCTACACCAGCTAAGTTACCAGTACCTACACGAGAAGCTGTACTCATACAAAATGCTTGGAATGATGATACACCACTTTTTTCTTTTTGCGCTTTTCTTGTTTTTGAACTCGCCCCGTCCCCAAGTAAGCGAATCATTTCTCCGAAGTAACGAATTTGGACAAATTTCACACGAAATGAAAAGTAAAGTCCTAATCCAATTAACATCGCAATAATGATATATGACCAAAGGACATTATTTATATCCCCAATTACATTAGTTAAAAAATCCATACTTGTATTGCCCCCTATTCCTAACAATAAGAAAATTATATTCTAAAAACTTTTAGTAATCAAGAATTTTCGACAAAAACATGTTAGGTTTTATAACATGATAACGTCATCTTTTATAACATTTCTGTTTTTTAGAAAGTAAAACTATAAATCAATGAGTGCATTTATCCAATTTTTAACCGTTCATTCCCTACAAATGCAAGAAAAATAGGCAAACAAAAACGAGCATCAAATTCATCTCGATGCTCGCCTTTTTATTACACTGCTTTTTCTTTATCAGTTACCGCCGGCTTATCCCAACACTCTGTGTTCATTAAACCAGGGATAGAATCTGCACTGAAGACTGGATCTTTTCCTTGTTTCTTTTGTTTCACATAGTCCGCTAATGCTGCATACGCAAATCGTCCAAGAAGTGTAATCGCAATTAAGTTTGTGATTACCATTAGACCCATAAATAAATCTGCCATATTCCATACGACTTGAAGCGTCGCAACAGAACCGAATAATACCATTCCCACTACCGCAATACGGTAAATCGTTAACCAAGTTTTACTTTGTTTAATAAATTCAATATTCGTTTCACCATAATAATAGTTTCCTAGAAGTGAACTGAAAGCAAATAAGAAAATGATAATCGCTAAGAAGCTACTTGCCCACGAACCGATTTGTGAACTTAACGCCACCTGCGTTAATTCAATACCTTCTAAATTCGTTGCCTTATATGCACCAGAACATAGTACGATAAATGCTGTTGATGTACATACTAAAAATGTATCCACTAATACTCCAATTGTTTGAATAAATCCTTGTTTAGCTGGATGTGTTACATCCGCTGTTGCAGCCGCATTCGGTGCACTACCCATACCTGCTTCATTCGCAAATAATCCACGCTGAATACCAAACTTCATTGCAGCACCTATACCGCCACCTACTGCTGAATCTAAACCAAATGCACCTTTAAAGATTTCTGTAAACATATCCGGTATTAAATAATAATTTTTAATAACAACGAAAATAGCTACTGCAATATAAACAATTGCCATCGGCGGAACAATCATTTCTGACATACGCGCAATACTTTTCACACCACCAAAAATAATAACCGCAACTAATACCGCAAGTACAATCCCTACAACATAACGCTCAATACCAAATGCATTTTTAAATGCTAATGTAACTGTATTTGCTTGTACTGAGTTGAAAATTAAACCGTAACTAATTGTAATAAGGATAGAGAACCAAATTCCCATCCAACGTTTATTTAAACCTTTTTCCATATAATAAGCAGGACCACCACGGAAGCCACTGCCATCTTTTATTTTATAAATTTGCGCAAGCGTACTTTCTACGAAACTTGAAGACGCCCCGATAATCGCAATAACCCACATCCAAAATACAGCTCCAGGCCCTCCCATAGAAATAGCTAGTGCTACACCAGCTAAGTTCCCGATTCCGATACGAGCTGCTGAACTCATACAAAACGCTTGGAATGACGATACACTTCCCTTTTTACGTGTCTTTCCAGTTAAACCATCACTCATTAATCGAACCATTTCCCCTAAATGAGTAATTTGTACAAATTTTAATTTAATAGAAAAATAAAGCCCTAAACCAATTAACATTGCAATAAGAATATATGACCAAAGAATTGTATTCGTTGATGAAACGAATTGTTCTAACATATTCATACAATTATCCCCCTCCTTTTATCCATAAATCGAATTATATTCAAAAAATATTCAAAAATCAACATTTTTCGACATCTTGCAACTTCCAAATATTAGGTCACTCCACATAAATACATTGTTCTTTTATGACTCCACTTTCAGTAGCTATGCATACTAAAACAAAAAATAATTTCATAAACAACACCATTGACAAAAATATATAACTGTAACTATAATGATTACATCAGGTTGTAACAAACCCAATTACATTACATTCATTCATTTCAGATATACACTTTAACAAACACTTTGGAGGGATTTATTATGAAAATCGGAATTATCGGAGCAACTGGTAAAGCTGGAAGCCGTATTTTAAAAGAAGCATTAGATCGTGGACATGAAGTAACTGCAATCGTAAGAAGCGCTGCAAAAATTACAGAAGAGAACGTAAACGTTTTAGAAAAAGATGTATTCTCTCTTACATCTAACGACCTACAAGCATTCGATGTAGTTGTAAATGCATTCGGTGCTCCAGCAGGACAAGAACATCTTCACGTAGATGCAGGAAATGTACTTATTGAAGCTATGAAATCTGCACCTAATACAAAATTACTTGTAGTCGGCGGCGCTGGAAGCTTATTTGTAGACGAAGAGAAAACAACACGTGTATTTGATACACCAGGATTCCCAAATGAATACCTTGCAACTGCTCAAAACCAAGGTAAAAACTTAGAAATTCTTCAACAAACAAATGACATCACTTGGACATTTATTAGCCCTTCTGCACTATTCGCATTAGGAAAACGTACTGGTTCTTATACAGCTGGCAAAGACAATCTTCTTGTTAACTCAAAAGGCGATAGCTACGTAAGTTACGAAGACTTTGCAGTAGCGGCACTTGATGAAATCGAAGCTCCAAAACACGTAAACGAACGCTTCACAGTAGTTTCTGAAGCTGAATAATAGAAGAAGCTCGTAAACATAATGTTTACGAGCTTTTTTTATCATCTGTTATATTGATTCGGTTTATGTGGTTCATTTGGTGTATAGGGTTTATTTGGTTTATTATCATGACCATTTGCTTTTTTCCAACTTACCGCTAACTCTGGGCTCGTTTTCTCTTCACTACGCTCAAGTAGTACAACCGCATTTTGAATCGTTGGCGTTCCTTTATGTGCAATACCTTGTAATTTCGTTAAATTCCCTGATACTTTAAAGCTAAATCCACCAGCTGGTGTTTGTTTCGGAATTAAAATGCGGAACTTTTCTCCTACATTAAATTCAGTTTTCGCTTCGCCTTTTTCATTTACAAACTTCGCGCCTTGTGGTGCACCTGTTGCTTGCACTTTATACGTTCCGCTTTTTGCATTTGTTTCTACTGTATATAAACCTGTTTCAAAGAAATCATTTTTCAATACTGCTTCTTGTTCTTCTGTAGGAGTTACACTCATCGTAATTTCTTGTAATTCTTCACTAGCATTTGCTTTTGCAACGATATCTTTCGTTACTTTCTCTACATTTTTATTGCGGAAATCTAAATCATTAACATCAATTTGTTTTAACGCATTCCACACTGCAAGCTGCGTTGCGTAATGAGCCTCTCTCCAATCGGATACTCCTAATTCTTGCGGGCTTTTTTGTGGATACCCATTTAATAGTACACGATATACGTTAATATCCACTTTCCCCATTTCCGGTAAATCTTGACCGCTTGGAGATTTTAAATCTACATTTAAGCAAAATGCAATTTTTCCATCTGCCGTTTTAATAAGTTCTGTTCGAATTGGCTTTTTCTTTGACTTACTATAACTCCAATCCATTTCATACTTTGTATGATCCATAACTTCTGCGAATGCTTTTTGAAGCGGGAATAACACAAATAAAACACTTAAAAAAACAGCTAAAATTTTGAACGATTGCTTTATATTCATGTTTACAGCCCCTTAATAACAAACTTAATACTAAGTAGTATTTAATTAGAAAATATTTTTATGCACAAAAAAAAGAATGCATAAAAGCACTCTTTTTTCTTTCTTACTTTAATCTTAGAAATCAAAGTTATCAGGATCTGGACCAACGCGGTGATTTTGGTTTAATGCATCGATTTTTTCCATATCTTCTTTTGTTAATTCAAAGTTAAATACATCAGCATTTGCAATAATTCGGTGCTCTTTCGTTGATTTTGGAATTGTAATCACTCCATTTTGTAAATCCCAACGTAAGATAACTTGCGCTGTTGTTTTGCCGTGTTTATCAGCAATTTCTTGTAATGTTTCGTTATCTAACAATTGACCTTGCATAAGTGGTGACCATGCTTCCATTTGAATGCCTTGCTCTTTACAGAAAGCTTGTAATTCTTTTTGAGTTAAACGAGGGTGGTATTCTACTTGGTTAATCATCGGTTTAATTTCTGCATCTTTCATTACATCTTGTAAGTGATGGATTTGGAAATTACTTACGCCAATTGCACGTACGCGATCTTCTTTATAAAGTGTTTCTAGCGCTCTCCAAGAATCTTTATATTTCCCTTCTACAGGCCAGTGAACAAGATATAGATCTAAATAATCTAGTTCTAATTTTTTTAAGCTCTCTTCATATGCAGCAATTGTTGCTTCATATCCTTGATCTGCGTTCCATACCTTTGAAGTAATAAATAATTCTTCTCTTGAAATACCAGTCGCTTCAATACCTGCACGAATTCCTTCACCTACAGCTTTTTCATTTCCGTAAATTGCAGCTGTATCGATGCTGCGGTATCCAGCTTTAATCGCTGATTTTACAGCTTCTACAAGTTCTGGTCCTTCTTCTACTTTAAATACACCTAAACCGAACCAAGGCATTTCTACACCATTATTTAATACTGTTTTACTTTGTAAGTTTTTCATTTTATTTTCTCTCCTTTTATTTTACTTGATCTCTTTTTTCTAATGTCATACTCCATGCTGTTAAAATAACAGCGCCTACTACCATAATGCCGCCTACCCAAGCAGTATGGATTAATCCTAACGAATTCGTTACAAGGCCACCTATATAAGAACCTAAAGCAATCCCTGCGTTAAATGCGGCAATATTAATTGCTGAAGCAACATCAACCGCACTCGGAACAAAGCGCTCTGCCAATATAACTACATATACTTGTAGCCCCGGAACATTCATAAATGCGAATAGTCCCATGAAAATAATTGTGATTAATCCAGCTACTTTAAATGGCGCTGTAAATGTTAAAACAAATAATATAATCGCTTGAATAAAGAACATGTAAAATAGCGCTCGAATTGGATTATGATTCGATAATTTTCCGCCGACCATATTCCCTATCGCAATGGCGATTCCATACACTAATAAAATGATGGTAACGGTACTTGCTTCAAAACCTGTTACTTCTTGTAATAGCGGTGATAAATACGTAAATGTTACGAATGTTCCACCATATCCAAGTGCAGTAATAATGAATACAAGTAACAGTCTTCCATTTTTAACTAGTTTGAATTGATCACGAAACGATACAGGTACACCATTTTTTAAATTAGATGGGACTAGTACGCTGTTTGCGATAAAAGCAATAATTCCAATTACAACAATCGCCATAAATGACGCTCTCCAGCCAAATTGTTGACCAATAAACGTGCCAATTGGCACACCTGTAATAGTCGCAACTGTTAATCCAGTAAACATAATCGCAATAGCACTAGCACGTTTATTCTCTGGTACAATCGCAGCTGCAATTGTAGATCCTATCGACATAAACACACCATGTGCAAACGCAGCTACAATCCTTGCAATAATTAATATAGTGAAGCTTGTTGCTACTGCTGCAATGCCATTACCAATAATGAAAATAACCATAATCCACATTAATAATGTCTTTCTCGACATACTAGCCGTTAACGCTGTTAAGACAGGAGCTCCTACCGCTGCCCCTAACGCATATAAAGAAACCGTTAAACCAGCTGTGGTAACCGAAACATTTAAATCTTTTGAAATGGAAGGTAATAAACCGACACTAATAAACTCGGTTGTCCCAATCCCAAACGCACTAATTGCTAGTGCTAATAAAGCAAACATACTTCTTCGGTCCGTCTGAACTTCCGAAGATGGTACTGTATATGAACTCAATTGAATTCCTCCTTATTACAAGAAATCCAATCATAATAGTATGATAAAAGGGCCCCTTTTACCTTCTAAAACATATATTTCATACTTACAAATGCTATTATGAATGGTTTCATTCTTTTTTTGAAGAACGCACTTTAAAGTACGATAGGCACCAAAAAGTAACATAGTCACTTTTAAGTACCGTACTACTCATTTGCCTCTTACATGTGCTATTATGAAACATATTTAACATAATAAAAAGTACGTACTTTAAAGTGCTATAGGTACTAAAAAGTAACATTTGTATTATTTAACTAACTTTACTCACAAAAGGAGGGTTTCATATGAAGAAATACAATATTCCTGTAGAGGCGACTTTAGAGGTTATCGGCGGAAAATGGAAGGTTGTTATCCTTTGTCATCTAACAAAAGGTACAAAAAGAACGAGTGAACTAAAACGTTTAATGCCTGGTATTACACAAAAAATGTTAACTCAGCAATTACGTGAATTAGAGGACGATGGAGTCATTCAAAGAAAAGTATATAATCAAGTCCCACCGAAAGTAGAATATTCCCTTACCGATTACGGTTGGTCTTTAGAATCAATTCTTGACTCTCTTTGTACTTGGGGCGAATGCCATCTTGAAAAAGAAGGTAATACATCGATGCTAATTGCAGAAGGTGAACAATAAAAAAAGGAAAAAATGAACATAAATTTGTCCGTTTTTTCCTTTTTTTCTTTATATATATGTACATTTCTAGCTTTAACAAAATAATTTATGCGCTTTCACGCCTTGTCAATACTACGTTATACACTCAATATCAAATAATTAGGAATCATTTTTATGTTAACATAGGTGTATATAGTATATAATATAGGATATATATTATATACACTTTCCGGTAACGGACCTTTTCCATTATGCGGACAAGCCATGTATCGGACAGTTCATAAATAATAGGTAAGACATTATGGTTTTAGATTTATGATTTCAGCTTACTTGCTATCATAAATTTAAAGGCATTTTATTGTGTTTTGTGAAACTTTGTATAAAGTTTCGTAAACGTTTACTATCTTACTTATAAAAAATAAGAGTATTGCTATCGTAAAGGAGAATTGGAGATGCCAGAAACTATGACTCAAACAAAGCCAGAACAAGAAACTGTACAAATTTCTGCTAGCCAAGGACAACTTGATGTACTTGATCAGTTGTTAAAACCTGAGGTACAAGAATCATTAACAACACTAGTGGAACAGCTTCCAAAATTAACTGAGCTTGTTAACATTTTAACTAAGTCTTATGACTTCGCTCAAACTGTTGCTACTGATGAAGTATTAAAAAGCGACACTGTTGGTGCAATTACAGAGCTTGTAGAACCTGTAAAAGATACAGTGAAAAGCATGGCTGCAACTGCAATCGAAGCGAAAGATCGTGCTGACGAAAGCAACGAAGTTATCGGCCTATTCGGTCTGTTAAAATTACTAAAAGATCCACAAGCACAAAAAATGTTCCGCTTTGTGAACGCATATCTTCAAATTAGTGCAGAACGTAACAATAAATAATTTAACTTATAACAACAATTAGTAAAGACGGGGGATATCATACTATGTCAAAACAAATTGTCATCTTAGGCGCTGGTTATGGCGGTCTTCTTGCCGCTTTAAACGTACGTAAATATTACAGCAAATCAGAAGCACAAGTTACAGTGATTAACCAATACCCAACACACCAAATCATCACTGAACTACACCGCCTTGCAGCTGGTAACGTTGCTGAGCAAGCAATTGCAATGCCACTTACAAAGCTTTTCAAAGGTAAAGATATCGATCTTAAAATTGCAACAGTTGAGTCATTCTCAGTTGATAGCAAAGAAATCAAACTAGCTGGCGGCACTACTTTATCTTACGATGCACTTGTAGTTGCTTTAGGAAGTAAAACTGCTTACTTCGGTATTCCAGGACTAGAAGAAAACAGCATGGTATTAAAATCTGCTGCTGATGCAAACAAAATTTACAAACACGTTGAAGACCGTATTCGTGAATACGCTAAAACGAAAAACGAAGCTGATGCTACAATCGTAATCGGTGGTGGCGGATTAACTGGTGTTGAGCTAGTTGGTGAGCTTGCTGACATTATGCCTAAACTTGCAAAAAACCATGGCGTAAATCCAAAAGAAGTTAAACTTCTTCTTGTTGAAGCAGGTCCAAAAATCCTTCCAGTATTACCAGACCACTTAATCGAACGTGCAACTACTAGCCTAGAAGCACGCGGTGTTACATTCTTAACAGGCCTTCCTGTAACAAACGTTGCTGGCAATGAAATCGACTTAAAAGACGGTCAAAAACTTGTTGCTAACACATTCGTTTGGACAGGCGGCGTACAAGGTAACCCACTAATCGGTGAATCAGGTCTTGAAGTAAACCGTGGCCGTGCAACAGTTGATGCATACCTACAATCTACTTCTCACAAAGACGTATTCGTTGCTGGAGACAGCGCTGTTGTCTTTGCTGAAGACGGTCGTCCATACCCACCAACTGCACAGATCGCTTGGCAAATGGGTGAGTTAATTGGATACAACTTATACGCAGCACTAGAAGGCAAAGCATTCGAAGAGTTCGCACCTGTAAACTCTGGAACACTTGCTAGTCTAGGACGTAAAGATGCTGTTGCTACAATTGGAGCAAGCAATACTCCACTTAAAGGCTTACCAGCATCATTAATGAAAGAAGCAAGTAACGTTCGTTACTTATCACACATTAAAGGTCTATTCAGCTTAGCTTACTAATCTGAATATAAGCCCGAATCATGCCCCGCATGGTTCGGGCTATTTTTATCCGTAATTTTCTCTAATTTATTTATTCGGCAGAAGAATCATATAACCCTCTTCAATTATCAAAATATACTGACTTTTTTTATGTCGAAATTGTGTATATGAAAAGAGCGGAAGTAGATATCTTCCCTACTTCCACTCTTTCACAAGAACTATTCTCCTAATTTCACTAAGCTGTAGTTCTTCTTCCCTTTACGAATAATAATAAATCTTCCATCAAATGAATTTTCTACAGTAACATCCGTAGCTACATCCGTTACTTTTTCACCATTCATAGATATAGCTCCATTATTAATGTCTTCACGTGCTTGTCTTCTAGATGGTTCAATCCCTAAATCAACTAGCCACTCTACGATATTTTTCGTCTCTTTTGAAGACTCAAATGTCGGCATCTCTTTAAAGCCTTGCTCAATTTCATCAGCTGTTAACGATTTAATATCTCCGCTAAATAACGCTGCTGTAATTTTCACTGCTTGCGAAAATGCCTCTTCTCCATGAACGAATTTCGTCATTTCTTCCGCTAATACTTTTTGCGCTTCACGTTTATGCGGCTCAGTTTCTACCTTCGCTGCCAATTCATCAATTCGCTCTTTCTGTAAGAACGTAAAGTATTTCAAGTATTTAATTACATCACGGTCATCTGTATTCACCCAGAACTGGTAAAATTCAAATGGTGTTGTTTTTTCCGGATCAAGCCAAACCGCACCACCTGCTGATTTACCAAACTTCGTACCATCTGATTTTAATAATAATGGAATTGTTAATCCAAATACTTTCGCTTCATGACCTTCTAACTTACGAATTAAATCTAAACCACTCGTAATATTTCCCCATTGGTCACTACCACCAATTTGCAGTTGAACATCTTCTTTTGTGTATAAATGATGGAAATCCATTGCTTGCAAGATTTGGTACGTGAACTCTGTGAAAGAAATTCCAGTGTCTAAACGACTTGCTACAATATCTTTTGCTAACATGCTATTTATGCTAAAGTTTTTGCCGTAATCACGCAAAAATTCGATAATGTTTATCTCATGTGTCCAGTCATAGTTATTTACCATCTTCACTTCGCTATTGCCGCCGAAATCAAATAGCTTTTTCATTTGTGCTGTTAGCGCATCCACATTATGCTGAACTACTTCTAACGTTTGAAGTTGACGTTCTGATTGACGTCCACTCGGGTCACCAATTGTTCCTGTTGCCCCGCCAATTAAAATAACAGGATGATGACCAGCTAATTGGAATCTCTTCATCATCATAAACGGAATCAAATGTCCGATATGCATACTATCACCAGTCGGATCCACTCCGCAGTATAGTGAAATCTTTTTCTCTTCTACTAGTTTACGTAAACCTTCTTCATCTGTCTGTTGATTCACAGCGCCGCGCCATTCTAATTCATCAATAATATTCATCTTTTGTCATCCCCTTTATTTTTTAAAACAAAAAATCCCTATGTCTATGACATAGGGACGATTATTCACCGTGTTACCACCCAGTTTGTATAAATAGCATAGCTACTCATACCACTCTTAGCAATAATATCGATTGCTAGTCCGCTTAGCATTACCTAAGATACTCCAGAGTGTAATTCGCAAATTTGTTTGTGCTAGGTTCCAGCAACCCCTAGCTCTCTTTGATAACAGTGACAAACTGCTACTGGGCTCTTTCAACGTATATTATTTGTTAAATTATTAGCCATTATATTGAATTGAAAACAAAATGTCAACAATACCCAAATGTTATTTCGAAATAATTCATACTTTATACGCTTTTTATTCAAAGATTATTGTAGATCTTCTCCAATAATCCTTACTTCTCGCTCTAATTTCACATCGAATTTCTCTTCAACTGTTTTTTGTACGAAATGAATTAAATCGATATAATCTTGTGCAGTTCCGTTATCAACATTCACCATAAATCCAGCGTGTTTTAAAGAAACTTCCACTCCGCCAATTCGCTTACCTTGCAGTCCTGATTCTTGAATAAGCTTACCTGCAAAATTATTTGGTGGACGCTTAAATACACTACCACATGAAGGATATTCTAACGGTTGTTTTGATTCACGCTTAAACGTTAAATCATCCATTTTTTCCTTAATCTCTTCACGTACACCTTCTTCAAGTTCAAACTTCGCTTCAAGAATAATATAATGATTGTTCGCAAACACACTCTTACGATATCCAAATTCAAATTCGTCTTTCGTTAAAGTGCATAGCTCTCCATCACCTGTCATTACAACTGCTTCTGTTAATACATAAGCTACTTCACCGCCATATGCACCAGCATTCATATATAACGCTCCACCAACTGAACCTGGAATACCACAAGCAAACTCAAGTCCTGTTAGAGCATGTTCTAACGCAATTCGTGACACATCAATAATTGCTGCACCACACCCAGCTACAATCGTCGTTCCTGTTACAGTAACACCTGTAATATGAATTAAACTTACTGTGATCCCGCGAAGACCACCGTCTTTAATAATAACATTCGATCCGTTTCCTAAAAACGTAACTGGAATATTATATTGGTTAGCATACTTTATCACTTCTTGAATCTCATCATAATTAGTAGGCGCAACAAATACATCTGCTTTCCCACCCACTTTAATGTGCGTATGATCTTTTAGCATTTCATCTTTCTTTACATGACCTTCAGGCAATACCGTACTTAAATATTTATAAACCTCTTGCATATTCATTTTACGATTCCTCTATTTCTATAATCTTTTTATCCCGCTAGCAACGGGCCCATAATATCCCCACATAAAAAATACAATACAAATCAGAAGCTAAAGTGGTGGATACAGTGTACCTAAAATCAATTCGAGACACCTATAAACCTCTTAAATTATAAGAGGTGCCACTCATATTAAAATATATATCGCATAATAAAGCAACCCAAATGGGCTACTAAACTCGACATGTAACCATATAGACAACAATTTGTAAAATATATAGGTTTTACAAATTAATATCCTTCAATATCTTACTATACCACACGAAAATAAAGTGGTATTTTTTTGTAATCTTTACTTTATTTTCTTTACCAAAAAGCTGCTCTTACCTACGTAAGAGCAGCCCCTTCATTTCCTTTTTAACTAATTTTATCTCGTCCACCTTCCTTTCACTTATTAGATAATCCGCGATACCTTTTATTTCATACAAAAGAGCACATCCAACAGAATGTGCTCTTTTTATACTCTTTAATTTATTTTTCGTTCTCTTCTTTTTCCTTATCAAACCATAATAGCTCATCGTCATCCACTTCACCATTATAATTGATTAAAATTTCTTCTCCCGCTTTTATATCCTTATAAGCAAAGAAGTTAAACGTATGATTCTCAAAGACAATATCATACGTTGCATTCGGATTATATGCATGATTAAATAACATGCCGTATCCTAACAGGAATGCCGTATGATTTACCCCATACTCAAATGCGTAGTCAGCAAGTAACGTTTTCTCAATGTGTTCATGCTGTTCATTCGGATAAGAGATAACTGGTGCTGAGTGAATCAACTCACCCTTTTTAATATCACGAGTTGCAAATACCCCTCTATTAAATTCTCCATCACTAAGTTCAGAAGTCTTAACTTCGATCATATGCGTCACCTATATAATTCTTTCTTTGAAGTATTTTTCTCCTTAAGCTTGGCAGAAAACGCGGAGAAAAGCAATTAAATTCCTACCAAGTATAAGAAGAGCACATTATTTGTGCTCTTCTTAGGTGATATTATTTTTTCTAGAATATCTTATAACGGCAACTTCACCCGTTAGAAGATATTCTATGAAGCCCCACGTATCAATTACTTCAGCTTAAATACCGCACTAACTGGGTTATGATCACTGTTTTCAAACTTTAAGTCTTTCCCTTGTACATTTACAATTTCAACATTCGGTGAAACGATAAAGCCATCAATAATAGTGACAAAGTTTTCACCTTCCACATATTTCTTCACATCATCCCTTACCGTCATAACAGATGGATCTACAGCCCATTGGAATCCTCCATCTGCGAAGCCCTTCGGTAACTCTACTAGCCATTCAGGACGCTCTTTCACAAACTTAGGATCACTTAGTTGGACATTAGAAAGTAACTGGTTCCAATCTCCACCTAATATTACGTAATCACCGTTTTGATAACACTTGTTCATATATTCTTTTAAATACTCTGCTTGTTGCTTTCTAATTTTGCCGCCCTCATCATAAGCAGATAAATGTATGTTTACGAGCCTAACATACTTCCCATTATCAACAGGGATTTTATGTTCAACAATCGCACGATCTAAATCGAATAAACGCTTCGGCCAAGGCTCCATTCCGGGTAGTTGGAACCGCGTTGCTGTTTGAACTGTGTATTTAGAAAATGTACTTAATCCGCCCTCAGCATATCCCATCGGCTTTGTGACTGGGACAGGAACCCACTTAGTATCGTAGTTCTTCCCAAATGACGAAGCATAATCAGGTAATCCTTTTTTCAAAAACTCATGTTCATTTACATCAAATGATCGGTGGGATTTTATATCAACTTCTTGCAATAACGTAAAATCACTATTCTCATTTTGTAAAAATGAAAGCATCTTCTTTAAGTTTACTTCAGTCTGTTCTTTACTACTCGAACCAGAACCCTTTCCTCCGTCCATAAAGAAGTCTTGGTCCTTATCTAATCCAGCGTATCCAATATTAAATGTTGTAACTTTAAATTCATTTCCTGGCTGCAGTACACGCTCTTTATTGTTTTCAACCTTTACGTCTAAAACATTTGCTGGCTGTTCTTTTGTAAGTGTCATATAAGCTAAAAAGCCACCTAGAATACCTGCTATTATTAAAATAAAAATTAATACTATTTTTAAAAATTTCTTCAACACACATGACCCCTTTTTATTAACTAACGTTTTATTTTTCTGTATTTTCAGTTAAATGAAGATAAATTAAAGACACAAGAAATATTTTACCATAAAGAAAACTTGTTATCATTATATTTAGCTAACAAATAATCGTTGTATCCCTCACTGTAATTATCTTGAAATTCAATCATAACATTTACGAAAGCAAGACTGTAATGTAATTACAACCCACAACAGAGAAATTACACTTTCAGAGAATATAACAGATCCTACTTTCTGAACTTTTCATTAACATATTTATTGGTAATCCAAAATAATATTTAGTACACTGTAAATAGAACTTATAGGCGATGGAGTTCGCCATAACTGCTATGTAGCTAATGACTCCTACCAGTACAACTACTGGTAGGAGTCTATTTTTTTTGAGTAAACTATTAGAGAGGTGAAGAAATTGAAATATATTATTGTTGGCATAGCCGGTATATTAGGAGCTCTTTCCCGTTATTATTTAGGTTTTACTATCGATACGCTTTGGCATCATTCATTACCACTTGCTACATTAACAATTAACTTAATTGGCTGTTTCTTACTCGCTTTGTTGACCACCTATATCGCCCGGTTAAACATCTTATCTTCTGAAGTTATTACAGGGATTGGAACAGGGTTTATCGGTTCATTTACGACCTTTTCAACATTCAGCGTCGAAACTATACAGTTAATTAATCATTCACATTTTGGTACCGCATTTTTATATGTATCATGCAGTATGCTAGGCGGTCTAATTATGTCTGGACTTGGCTATAAACTTGGAGATTTTTTACTACAAAAACACCTTGAGGAAGGTGAACTATCATGATTAATGCTTTATTAGTAGCAACAGGAGGGTTCTTCGGTGCTATTACACGATTTACAATTAGTAATTGGTTTAAAGAAAGAAATAAAACTTCATTTCCAATTGCTACATTCCTCATTAATATAACAGGAGCATTCTTACTCGGATATATAATTGGAACAGGGATAACTACAAGCTGGCAACTATTATTAGGCACAGGATTTATGGGGGCCTTCACTACATTTTCAACGTTTAAATTAGAATCTGTTCAGCTTTTTAATCATAAAAAATTCGGCATACTACTCCTATACTTAAGTGCTACTTATATAATCGGTATCACATTCGCATTCCTTGGGATGAAATTAGGCGGAATATAAAAAAGAAAGCGACTCTTATCGGTCGCTTTCTTTCATAAAAAGTATGTTGCCCCATATGGAATTGAAGATAAACCAGCTGGATACACATCATAATGTATACTTTGCACAGGAAGCTGTGAATACGACATATACTGATTCTGCATCATTTGCGCTACTTGTGCTTGTTGTTGCATTTGAATAGCCTGATGCACTGCCTGAATTGTCATCTGTGCCCCGGCCAATGTAATAGCTGGACCTACTTGCCTTCCAGTGTAAAAATAATGGTTCATCATTATTCAGCTCACTTTTTATTTTTCTTCCATATCGTATGTTTCTATTTCATAGTAAGTGTTTTATCTCGCTTGGTGAAAGCTAATAATCAGTTGGGAATGAACAAAACCCCCACTGATTAAAGTTTCACTTTATCTATTGCTGTTTTTTCAACTTTGAAGTAACAAATCCAAATAGCGACACACCAATACCACTAAAGAACAGTAAATAACTTATTGGTACTAGGAAAAAGAACGGTTCTACAAGCAAACCATTTTCCTCCACTTTACTAGTTGCACCTTGTATTAATAAACAAGTAACTCCTAACGATATCAGTACGATAGCTAATAAATATTTATTTTTCATAATATATTCTCCTTTAACTTCATAATTAATTTTCCATATCCCTTTGACTACCATCATAATAAGCCCCACCATATTACAAGTCAACAATTTTTTATCGTTTTACAATAAACAGTTATTGTTTCAAATAACAAAAAGACTATAGACAATCATTATCTATAGTCTCTTCACTCCATTATTTCACTCTAAAATATTCTTTTTGGAACATACACATTCTTATCGCATTATGGTAGTTGCCATCAACGAAGAACTCATCTTGAAGCTCACCTTCCACTATAAATCCGACTTTTTTATAAACGTGTACAGCTTTTTCATTCTCTTTATCGACAACTAAATATATTTTATGCATATTTAATACTGAAAAAGCGTAATCCATTGCTAAACGCGTTGCATCAGCTGCATAACCGTAACCTTGGTAACTCGGATCAATAATAATTTGGAATTCAGTTCTACGGTGAATATAATCGATTTCTACTAATTCGACCAATCCAACCATCTCATTATCTTTTTCAACGATAAACCGGCGTTCACTTTGATCATGTATATGTTTATCATATAAATCCTGTAGCTCCACAAAGGCCTCATACGGCTCTTCAAACCAATACGACATAATATGCGCGTTATTATTAAGTTCGTGTACAAACTTTAAATCTTCTCGTTCTAATGGACGTAATTTCAATTCCTTATGCATTCCTATAACCTCCAAGTAAAAGAAACCTCTTCACTTAATTTCTCAATTTTTTTCAATTTCAAACGCCCTATTTACATTGTAAACTTTCAAGTAACTTGAAGGTCAAGGCATAAAAAAGCAGTGCAAACTTATATCTGCACCGCTACTCTTTTCTCAAATCTCTCAAATTTGATATGTATAAAGCAATAACTAAAACAAGAATGGAACCTGCATATAATAACGTCTCAAACGGTTCATCATGTGACACGATAATCAATCGAATTAAAGCCGTAATCCCGATATAAATAAAATAGCGTAACGGAAAATGATAATTCGATTTAAAATATTTAATAATTAATGCGATGAACTCAAAGTATAAGAAATAGACAATAATACTTTCCACTAATTTATAAGATGTATACTTCTTCGCCGAAAATATGTATTGAATAAAAGTAATCGTCTCGTTAATTAAAAAGATCGATAACACAATGGATAATATAATTAAAGCTATATTTAATATCCATTGCAAAACACTAGCTATAACATGATCGATATTAAATGACTTCATTTTCTCTTTAGACTCTCCTTCGTATAAGTACTTATTTATTATAGCAAAATTATCATTGGAAAGAAGTTAAATCATATATTCGTCCTTTGTTTTCCCCTGTGTAGGGGATATTCATTGTTTGGAGGAGTCTTTTAACCGCAGAGCTAGATTGCATATTAAGAAAGTCCCTCAATTTGCTATTAGTAGTTATCATGTCAATCAGAAGTGTGTAATCTTGTAAAGCACGTAAATGAGCATGTTTAGACGTACTATTACAGTTTGAGCAACGCCATCCCTGTTTTTCTTTTAACATTGCCATTGTAAAACATTCCTCACACTGTACTCCCCTGAGCAATTCCTCTTTTTTAATTTTATATTGTGCAAGAATATTTTGTCGCTGTGGAAAGTTCTCATTCATAATTTGATTTATAAGTCCTTTTGTATTACCAATTGCTTCTTCTTTATATTGATTTTCAATTTGTTTGATTCTATTAGGTAAATTTGCACCGTGGATAATTTTACTAGGAAGTATTTCATCTGAAGTTTTAATAATTGTACGAGGTGAACTAATTACAACGAGGGATTCCATCGGGATATTATATAAACCATGCAAACTCAGCCATTTTCTCAACTGCATCTCTTGCCGCTTCAGTTGTAAAATCGGATCTGGGAACCCTTCTTCCCAAGTACCATCTGCTATTCGAATGAGCTGATTAAACTTTGCATCAAAGATTAATGTACCAATAATATTTTTTATTTCAAGAAAAAGAAGAAAACGTGAGGAAACTATGAGGGTATCAATTTGGAAATAATGTTTCTGATCAAACAACCTAATATCATGTAAAATACTGTATTCTGTTTCAGATAAGAAACTAAGCGGATATTCAATCGCCTGCTCTCCTTTATAACCAGCCATAAATTTTGCTAGATTTTCAGCCACCATATTCCTTTTGGGATGATAGGTAGGCAATCTTCTAAGGAGAGCGTCTAACTGAAGCAAATATACGGGCATTTCCCGCTCTTTCACAATCATTTTTATCCCCCCTCCAAAATATATCAGCGATTTTCGAAATATATCGACTTACCGACAAAAAACGACACACACATCAAAAGCCTATACACAGTATAGCATCACATCAAAAATCGCACTGTAATCATAATGTTAATCCCCCCATTTGATTATGGCATTTTCAAAATGAAAGAGTAACATTCACCGCATGTAAAATTCCTTTTTATAAATATGAAAAAATTTTAGGAATTAGTTTATCTTTTTTTAATGATTTATTTAGCGGTAGTTTATACTCGGCTATTAACATAATAAACGTAGTAACTATTACTACAATCACAAACCGTACTACTTACATTTATAAAATAAGGAGACGATAAAACATGAACAAAAAAACAAAAGCACTTTCATCAATACTGCTCGGATTCTCACTAGCACTAACAGGGTGCGTTGGTACTAAAGCCGAAGAAAATCATAGTAAACCGAAACAAGAACAAGCTGCTAAAGAAACCAAAAAGGAACATAATAAGTTAACGAATGGCCAAAAAATGGCTAACATTCTTAGCGACACAAATTGGCAAGGCACACGAGTGTTAGACAAAGATAAGAATGACTTAACAAAAGAAAATGCAAACTTCATTGGTCTTGCAAAATATGATGCAAAGTCTGGCAGATATGAATTCTTTGATGCTAAAACAGGTGCAAGTCGTGGCGATAAAGGAACTTTCTTTATCACAAATGATGGTAAGAAGAGAATATTAATTTCAGAATCAATGAAGTATCAAGCTGTTGTTGATATGACAAAGCTAAATAAAAATGTATTTACTTATAAACGAATGGGGAAAGATGCCAATGGTAAAGATGTAGAAGTTTTCGTTGAACATGTTCCATATAAAGAAAAAGAGCTTTCTTTCACTGATCCGGACAAGCAGCTGAACACGACTACAGGCGATATCGTTAAAAACGTTGATGGAGATAAAATTTTAGGCGGAACCCTTTGGCACGGAACAAAAGTATTAGATGAAGCCGGTAATGATGTAACACAATTTAATTCGAATTTTATAAGTCTAGCAAAATTCGATGACAAGTCTAATAAATATGAGTTCTTCAATAGCGAAACAGGTCAAAGCCGTGGTGATTATGGCTACTTCGATGTTTTACATGAAAATAAAATAAGAGCCCATGTTTCAATTGGAAATAATAAATATGGCGCCGCTCTTGAACTTACTGAACTGAATAATAATAAATTTACGTATAAAAGAACTGGTAAAGACCAAGCTGGTAAGGACATAACGATATTTGTTGAACATGAACCTTATAAAGGTGATGTTAAACCACAATTTAGTTTTTAATAAAGTTGGATTAAAAATCCTGTACTGAGCTGCAGGATTTTTCTTATTAAGCAAGAGGACGAAAAGAAAACAGATATACCAGACACAGAAATTAAACCTTATGAAGAAGTACAGAAAGGCTGATTTACCTGCAAAAACAAAAGAAAATTTAGGTGTAAAATAAATTCCTAAAAGTAAAAGGATCATCAATTAATTGATGGTCCTTTTACTTTCCTTACTGATAAAGTGTTAAATCATACTTCTTCCCTTTACTCTCACCGGTATATAGAACTTCCAATACTTGAAGTAACCTTTTCACGATTGAGCTTAATTGCACATTCAGAAGCTCTTCCAAATCACTATTATTAATCGCCTTTTCAATAAGACGTGTTTAATCTTGTAAAATACACTTACTTCTGTGCATAGTTAGAAACACTATTACAACTCGAACACTGCCATCCTTTTTTCACCTTAACAGATGAATATTTTTTTCGTACATAATAAAAAAATAAAAAATTTTGTCACAAAACCCGTTATTCCGGGTTCTCTATAATACAGGCATCAAATGAGAGTGAGGTTTTAACTGACATGTTAAAAATAAAAAAGGAAGACAGGCCTTTTTCGGATGTGACATTTGAAGATTTGTTTAAACAAAACTATGTTTACGTTGTGAAACAGATCGTATGGATTGTCAAAAATCAGACTATCGCTGAAGAATTAGCCCAAGAAGTCTTTTTACAGCTATATCGCAACGATTGGAAGAGAATTGAACACTTACCTGGATGGCTAATAAAATCTTCTACTTATGTAGCGTATAAATATCTACGATCTGAAAAACGACATCAGGCGAGAGTAGATAAAACCATACAATATCATGAAGTACAACATATTTCATCATTAGATGATGACTGGATTAGACAAGAAGAAATTACAAAGGTACAAATGGTACTCCGTAACATGGATGAACGAGATCGAACCATTTTATTGATGAAATTTTCTGGTTTTCAGTATAAGGAAATTGCCGAAGTGCTTCAAATCGACATATCTTCTATTGGAACATTATTGGTCCGAGCCAAACAAAAGTTTCGTAAGATTTATAAACAATTAGAGGAGGCTTAATAAATGAATTGTTATGATGTGGGATTTATTCAAGCATATATGGATGGGGAATTACCTTATGAGACAAGAAAAGAATTCACAAAACATTTAGATACGTGTAACGCATGCCAAGACTTATTACTAGAAATTAGTAAATTAAATCAATGGGAAAATGTCATGTTAGAGGAAGAAATAGTACATTCATCAAAGGAAATCAAAATTGATGTAGACCAAGCGTGGAAAGCATTTGAAAGTCGCGCAAAATTAGAAGATGTTTCTTATATCAATCAAAAACCTGAACAGAAGAAGGGATTATTTACAAATATGAATAAAAAATCAAAACGTTTCATGTATATAGCAGTAGCGGTAGCAGGGCTTTTTTCAACAGCCATGATTCCACAAGTTCGAGTGGCAGCTACAGGTGTTGCCTCTTATTTTTCCAATGCAATTTCAAATGATACGATTATCGATGAAGGAAGAGACGTTACAAAAGGGCAATTTATTCCTCTTGATGAAAAGATTACAGATCAAGGTGTTACAGTATATCTGAAAGAATTATATGTAGCGGATGCACGTATATCCGTTCATTACAAAATTGAAAAAGAAAATGGAAATGTAGTACCGTTTGAATTTGATACAACGGGGTTACAACTTGAAGATGACGGCAAAGTAAATGGTCAACAAGAAAAAAACCCAGAGTATAAGAAAGATGGGTACTTCGGACAATTAGCATTTATTCAAGGAGCAAATGGTGGACCATTCGAACTAAAAGCATCAGGTAAAGAATTAAAGCATATAGGTATTCGTTTTAAGGATAGACCAGAAGGTGTCATTACATTTATCGAAGGTCCTGAAGGGAAAAATTCTTTCAAACAACCACTTACATTAGATATCAATATAAGCAGAATTGGAAAAGTAGCTGGTTCTTGGAAAGGTCAACTTCAAATTGATCCTACCAAATTGAAAAAATAAAGTAAATTTGAATGAAAAAAAGAATAGAACGATGTGTATCCAATACCATGCTTATATTCTTCCTTGTGTTACTTACATTTATTTCATACCTGATTTCTACTCTATCATTTTTAATTTCATAATCATAAAAAGGTAGTATATAAAGTAGCCGGTTCCTTAACATACAGGGAATCGGCTACTTTTTGTCCAAACGCACAATTTTCTTTTTTCGTATGGTGCCCCTACATGCAAAACTTACATAAAATCTAGATGAACTCCAAATAAACTCCAGATACTCGTTTTATGCTAAATGTAATCTTAAACAAGGAGGTAATGGAAAATGTTTAAAACATTATTAGCAGGAACACTTTTAAGTACAGGATTATTAGCGGGTGGTGCAGTAGATACAAAAGATATGAAAACGAACAAACTAGAATCGAATAAAAAAATAGAATGGAGACAAACAAATAAAAATGAAAAAGAATCCGCAAAAAAGATGGACAAAGGTACAAAAATTGATCAAAATCAACCAATATCAGTTACAACAAGTGTAGATGGAACAACAACTTCTTCGCCAATCCATAATTCACCTGAAGACGCAGTGCCAGCAATTCCTAACGAAGATGTGAAATCTAACCATAATCAAACCTTTGAAATGCCTGAGGACACTAAATCAAAACCTGCACATGATTCTTCTAAATAAGCTATAAAATGAAATAGGATCATACCGTCAGATAAGTAATAATAGAATCTCTGTTGCATACAGCGCAGGGGTTTTGATGTTAAAAAAGTTCCCTTCACTAGTCAAAAGTAAATAATGAAAAAAGAAAAATCAGATGTGAAATAATCGATAATTATTAAAAACAAATAAAAGGAGTATCTCTTATTAAATAAGAGATACTCCTTTTATTTGTTGAACCATGTCTTAGCCACAAGCAAAAAGAACCATAAACTTGCAGAAAGTTTATTTTAACTTCCCTATTGATAGGTTAACACGGTAATTCCCGTACTTTAATAGTCGTCCTAGAAAGTTATCCAACTCTTCATTGGAAGAAAAATGTGTTTTTAATAAATAACATCCATCACCACTTATACGATGTACTTCAGAAATCCCTTCTTCTCCTTGAAAGAAATTCATAAACTCATGATGGTTAGCTGTTGTTACGAACAAAGTAACAAACGCAGTCACTACTTGTCCTAATTTGATTCGGTTTATTGCGATTGTGTATTGCTCAATAATCCCTAAATCCTCTAACCTTCGAATTCGATTTCCTACAGCCTGCCCCGTCATATGTATTTTCTGACCAAGTTCTTTCCATTGTATTCTTGAGTTTTCTCCTAATAATTTTAGTATCTCAAAATCTGTTTGATCAATGATATAAACCAATCCTTTCACCGTGAAAGTAGAAAGCCAGAAAGTGTTTCGCCAGCTTATTCTGCTTATCGATACAATTCACTATACTTAGTTTATCCTCTTACATCACATTATTTATCAGTTATATTCACCTATAACATAGAGGACGCAACAAAAAAATACATCTAGATTTAAAGGAGGTTACAAATATGTTATTACAAGAAATCCTATCGTTCAATGAACAATTTGTAGAAAATGAGGAATACGCTGCTTGTGAAGCGACAAAAATGCCTAAAAAACGTATGGTTGTTGTTTCTTGCATGGATGCTCGTTTAATTGAGCTACTTCCAAAAGCTTTAGATATACACGATGGTGATGCAAAAGTTATCAGAAATGCAGGTGGTAAAATTGCTTCTGCTTTCGATAGTGTTATGCAAAGTGTTGTAGCATCAGTATATGATCTAAATGCAGATGAAATCTATCTTATCGGACACCATAGATGTGGTGCAAGCCAAACTAATCCAAAAGGAACACTTCAAAAAATATTAGATCGCGGAGTAGCTTCACCAGAAATTTTATCAGCAATTGAATATGCTGGTGTTGACCTTGAAAAATGGTTATTTGGATTCGATGATGTCTGCGATTCAACTCAAGCTAATGTTGATTTAGTAAGAAATCATCCACTTATTCCAAAAGATGTTCCTGTACATGGTTTAGTTATTGATCCTCACACAGGTAAATTAGATTTAGTAGTTGATGGATATAAAACATTACATGGTATGAAAAATTAATTATTACTTAAATGAAGGGAAGTTATTAGATATGAATAGACAAGAAGCTACGCAAAAAATTATGGAAGCAAAAATCACAAAAGGTTTAACATGGGAAGAAATTTCAAAAGTAAGTGAAAACTCTGAGACTTGGGTTGTAACAGCATTATTAGGACAAGCTACAATGACACGTCCGGAAGCAGAAAAAATTGGTAAACTATTAGAATTAGATGAAGAAGTAGTTCAGGCATTAACAGTAGTTCCACTTCGAGGTCAAGTAATGCAAATGCCTCCTACTGACCCAATCTTATATCGATTATATGAAATGATGTTACAATACGCACCAACTCTTAGAGAATTAATCTTAGAAAAAGCTGGCGAAGGTGTAATGAGTGCAATTAACTTCAATCTAGGTGTGGATACACAAGAAGATCCAAAAGGTGGCGATCCTCGTATCGTTATTACACTTAACGGGAAATTCTTACCGTTCCGTACATGGTAATTAATTAAAAATCTATCTATATAATTAAAATGATTTTATAGATTTACAAAATCCATCCTTTTTAATCTAACTGTATAGAAAGGGTGGATTTTTACTATGAGATTCTTTTTCGGCAAAGGAGACTAATATGAATAAAAAATACTTTAATACGAGCTTTAGTATTCTACAGTGGTTTGTGTTTTTATTAGCAAATGCAATTGCATTGCCTATAATTATTGGTGGCATCTTCTATTTATCAATAGAAGATATCTCAACATTAATGCAGCGAACTTTTTTAGTCGTGGGAGTAAGTTCATTTATACAAGCATGGTTTGGGCATCGCTATCCCATAGCAGATGGTCCAGCCGGTTCATGGGTAAGTATATTTGTCATACTGGGACAAGTAGCTATGCATCAGGGCCAAAGCGCAAAAGACGTGTTGCAACTTTTAGAAGGCGGGTTAATTATTGCAGGTATATTACTCTTCGTTCTTGGTATAACAGGGCTTGTTCATCGAATTCTACATTTATTTACACCTTTGGTTACAGGCACTTTTCTTTTAATATTATCTCTTCAGCTTAGTGGTGTGTTACTAAAAGGAATGATGGGATTACAAGGAGCTGTAACTCATCCTGATTATACAACGGCTACTATTGCGCTCTTTGTTTTTGCCCTTATTACTTTCTTATCAATTAAAGGGAAAGGATGGATGAAAAGTTACGCTGTGTTACTTGGAATTTCATGTGGTTGGCTTTTGTATGCTGTATTAGGAAAATCATCTCATATGCCTTCACACACACCGTTAGTTAAGTTACCAGAGCTATTTTCTTGGGGCACACCTAGATTCGATATTGGAATGACTCTAACTGCGACTTTATTTACCTTTCTTTTAGTTGCAAATACAATTGCTGCTATTTCGGCTGTAAAACAAGTGGCTCCGTTATCTAAAGAACATGAAAAGCAAACACTGAACCGTGGTGTATGGGTCGGAGGTATATCACATATTATCTCGTCATTGTTCTCTACAATTGGAATTGTACCATTACCTGCATCAGCAGGATTTATTCAACTAACAGGCCAAAAAAAAGTGAAGTCGTTTCTTATAGCAAGTCTTATATTAGCAGGTATTTCTTTTATCCCCTCAATTGTAAACTTTATATCCTTGCTACCAGGTCCTATTGCTAATGCTGCACTTTTAGCAACATTTGTACAAGTAATAGGCATTTCATTTCAATCCATTTTACGTGAAGAATTAAATCAACGCCGATTAACTATATTAGGAATTTCATTATTAATCAGTTTGGGAATAATGTTTCTTCCAGAAAGTGCATTTAGCGGAATTCCTTCTTCCTTACAATATGTTTTAAGTAATGGATTACTTGTGGGTACCATGCTTGTCATTCTATTGGAACAGTTTTGGAAAGAGTAAAATTTGTGACTAAGTAAAAAAGCGCCCTACTTACAGGGCGCTTTTTTATACCTAATGACTAATACTAGCAGTTGGGTATAATGTTGTTCCTCCAATTGAAACTTTTATTTCATTTGTTAATGGAACATTTTGTTCATTAATAATTGTTCTCCACCATTCCCATGCAAGACCAGTACATTCTCTTGCTACGATTTTTATATTTTTTGAATTTGGTGGAAGAGGGATAACTGTAGAGTAATGAGCCGTTTTGTCTTTGCCGCTACCATCCCATGTTTTATGTGTTAGTACTTCTTTACCATTTTGATCAAATGTGAATTCATCCCAAGATACATCAAATTGCGCAACGTAAGCACCGTAATGATCCAGTGTCATTTTAGCACTTGAATATTCTGTAGTTGTCGTCTCGATATAATCTGTATTGTTATGAACAGCAGCAGTTGCATTATCTTTTAAAAAAGTACTTGTATATGAAATTGGGTATGCTGGATTTTTAAGACTTAATTCAGCATTATCTTTAATGATATTTCGGATTTCATTGAAATCTTTAGTAACAACCTTGTTATGCTCTTTCGCATCTCCGCCTAATACTACAGCGGTAAAGGTACTTTCTTCAAAAATATCTTTGTACTGTCCACTCGTTTCGACGCTGTTATTCTTAAGTAAGGCTTTAAAAGCAGCTTGTACATCTTTGCTCTTAGATGTTGTTTCTAATTTTACATAAACAGTTCTACCATAAGCTACATTTGAGACCATAACAGGTGGAGCCGAATTACTTACACCTTTACGAGTTAACTCACCAAAAGTAACACTATTATCAAAAAGATCGGATGGATTGTTAGGTAGTTCAGCACTTACGGTATAAAATATTTGCTTATATGCCGCTACCATCACTTTTTTCTCTCCATTTGCAACCGCATTAAAATCAATGTTTAGACTGTTATCAAGATATTTGGCGTTAACGTTAAGGGCACTTGCGATTTGTGATTTACTATAAACCATAGATTCTGTATACTGCATTCTTGCGGGTAACGTATGTGTTTTAGAATACTTTTCATTCCAAGTAGATACTAAATCATCTACTGCTCCAGCCACATTACCATATGTCGGATTTTGGACAGTGATTGTATTTTCTTTTCTCATGCCAGGTAAGTCTATACTAATATTCAAAGGCTTTCTCTTAGCCACTAATAAACTCGGTTGATTGTCTGCAAAAGCTTTATTTGCAAGTTGTACAGCTCCTGGATACGTGCGATTCACTACAGAATCAATAATTGAAATATCGACTGGTGACGTTGTAAGTGATTTTTTCTCGCGTTCCACTACTACAAATTTACCATTTGAATTGATACTTTCTTTCGGAACAAAACTCTCTACTTTATCACCATTTACAGCTAAAACCTCTTGATTATTATATTTAAGATTTGCTATACCAGTATCAATGCCACTAGCATTTTGGGTTACATCAGTTGCATTACTTGCTTGTGTTTCTGCGAAGGAAATAGATGAATAATTAATAGTGCATAGACTAACTAATAAACATGTAAGGAACTTTCTTCCTTTAGTGTTTTTCTTAATATTCAGAAAAATCACCCCGTTCTTTTTTTAGTAAAATATGATAATGATTGATAAATGATAGCTAACTAATAAACCTACATAAATGCTTTTAAAAGTTCTTGAATTAACGGGATTACGCCACCTACAAATTTCAAAACTGCCATTGCGATTTTCATATTATTTCCTCCTTTTTATTGCTATGAAAATGTGATTTATCTTTATGCCCTCATTATAGTGACCCCTTACACTTTTATCAATACACTCTTATATGCAATATTACATACAAAAAAACAAGCTGAATTCTTATGAAAAGTTATACAGAGATATTTTTTTCGTTTGGTACATACTTGAAAAGGTGAAGCATTCTTTTGCATTTTATGAGTAATCTACAAGTTTATTGTTGGAAGCGTCACAGGACCAGAAGTAATGAAATACCTGAAGGACTGTTGCCAGCAGCCAGAAACATTAAGAGTCATCATGAGCAATCACATAAAAAAAGCTGCTGCCTATAAAATACAGACAGCAACTTCAACTAGGGTAGCTTGCATAATCTACGCAAGTTACAGTATTTTTTTACATTTTGTAACTAATAAACAGCGATTGGACCATAAGGACCATTGATAATTTCTATTTTTGTTTCAAAAATATCTGTCAAAATTTCTGGGTCCATAACCTCTTCTACTGTTCCAAAAGCAGCAATTTGTCCATCTTTCATAGCACAAATTTTGTCAGAGTATTTAGCCGCAAAATTTATGTCATGCATAACAGTCAGAATTGTTCTTCCGAATTCATTAGCTGCACGTCTCAAATGCTCCATCATTTGAACAGAACGAGCAACATCAAGATTATTCAAAGGTTCGTCCAAAAGTACATATTCAGTCTCTTGGCACAATACCATCGCTACATATGCCCTTTGTCTTTGACCACCAGAAAGCTCATCTAAATATCTATTCTCTAAATTAGTTAAATCTAGGAAGTCGATATATTTAGAAATGATAGCTTCATCCTCTTTAGTTAATCTTCCCTTTGAATAAGGAAAGCGTCCAAATCCAACTAATTGTCTAACAGTAAGCCTAGTTACAAAATGATTTTCTTGTCGCAATATAGTCAAAACTTTTGCTAAGTCTTTTGATTTGGATTCAGAAACATCCATATTCGCTACCTGAATTTGACCTTCATCCATATCTAAAAGTCTGCCAATCATCAAAAGTGTCGTTGACTTTCCAGCCCCATTCGGTCCAATTAAAGAAGTAAAGCCTGCTTTTGGTATTTCAATATCCAAAGGTCCTATTTTCACCTTATCAGTATAGAACTTTTTAACATTATCAATTTTTATCATAAAGCCCTCTTCCTTAAAACTATAGTTAAGAATATGATTCCACCAAATAATTCAATAATAACTGAAACCACACCTTGAGCATGGAATACATGATACATTAAAAAGTATGCACTCGTTATTATTAAAAATCCTATTGCAAAAGCCATTGGAAAAATATATCTATGATCATACGTTGACGCCGCCTGATAACTCAAAGTTGCTACTAAAAATCCGTAGAAAGTAAGCGGCCCGATTAAAGCTGTTGAAATGGACATTAAAATAGCTACTAATACAAGCGTATAAATTACACTAGGTTGATATTTAACTCCAAAAGAAGTAGCAACATCCTTTCCTAGTGACAAAACATTCAAATTCTTAGAATGAGCAAAAATTAATACTGCTACAATTATGACCATAGGAATTACAACGGGAAAATAAGCAGGATCTGCATGATTAACAGAACCAAATAATCTCGCTTGTAAAATATCAAATTCTGAAGGTGCAAGTAGTTTTCTCATGAAAGTTGACACAGAATTTAACCCGGTACCAATAATAATTCCAACTAAAAGCATAAGTTGTAAATTCCCGTATTTACCGGAAAGTAACCATCCATAAAGTATCAAACTCATGAAGACCATAACAACGACTTGAAATAAAAATGATCCAATTCCATTAAAATTGAGCAATGCACTAGCACCAAAGAAGAATATTGTACTCGTTTGAATTGCTGAATAAAGTGATTCAAAACCTAAAAGCGAAGGAGTAATAATCTTATTATTCGTAATGGATTGGAAAGCAACTGTCGACAAGCTATGGCACACAGCTGCAATAATCATTGCAACAATAGCTACTATCCTTCTCTTAACAACTGGGATAAAAGAAGGTGAATCTATTGGAACTGGATTGTTATACACTAAAAGTCCATATGAAGAAAGGAGACCTAAAGCAATCAATGTTATCAGTAAAATCCAATAACGTCTTGCTTCCTTCTTAGAACGAAAAGCGCTAGCTGATCTACTTTCATTATGAAGGCTAGAATCGATTTCGACATTTTCTTTATTTTTATATTCTAATGTGATCATCGCAGCCTCCTTGGTTTTCTTTGTCTCAATAAAATAGTAATAAACACAACTGCTCCCACTGTTGCAAGTATTAAAGAAACAGGGACTTCAAAAGGCTTTATAATTGTTCGAGAAATGATGTCACAGGCAGTTATTGTCCCCATTCCAATCACACAAACCCAAGGTAAATTACTCCTAAGATCATCTCCTCTAAACATTGAAACAATATTCGGCACAATTAATCCCAAGAAAGGTAAGTGCCCAATAACAGCTGCAACAATTCCAACTGCAACAGAGATAAGAGCAGTCCCAAAAAGAACAATTCTATTGTAATTAACTCCAAGGCTTGTTGCGACATCTTCTCCTAGTCCAGCTAAAGTCAATCTATTAGCATACATAAAAATAAGAAAAGAAATGATAACAATCAGCCATAAATATTCATATCTTCCCACCTGAATGTTAGCAAATGAACCTACAAACCAAGTTTCAATACTTTGCGTCATTTGAAAAAGGAGTCCCATAAAAGTAGACACTGCAGAAATAACTGCTCCAAGCATCAATCCAATAATCGGGACAATTAAAGACGAACGAAGTTTAACTCTTCTTAAAAATAGAAAGAAAATCATAGTTCCTATAAAAGAAAAAATGATTGCACCAGTCATTCTTTGAACTAAAGTCGGGGCAGGAAATAGTAAATACACAAAAAGCAGGCCTAAGCCTGACCATTCAATAGTCCCCGTTGTAGTAGGTTCAACAAAACGATTTTGTGTAATAAGTTGCATTACGAGCCCTGCCATCGCCATTGCAGCTCCAGTAAGCATTAATGCAACTGTTCTCGGAACACGAGTTATGAAAAACATCTCCATTCCGTCCTCTTGTCCACGTATATCATAAACCCCAGTAAACAGTGATATAATCCCTAAAATTAGAACAATCATAATCGCTATTATAAAAGGTTTTGTCCATATTTTGTTGTGATTATAAAACTGGGGTTGAGAAATATTCTCAACCCTAGAAATCATATTTTTTGACACTGTTTCGTACTCCTTTACACTACTTAGCTAAAGTTTTTGCGATATTTCCAAATAACTCTATATAAGTCTGAATTGATTCATTTGTGTAAGTATCTTCTGGTGCATAAATAACTTGTTTTTTAGAAACAGCAGTTGTGTTTTGAAGAGCAGGTGATTTAGAAATAACATCCTTAGCAGGTGTTGAAGTAGCTGCATCAGATGTTGCAGCATCACGATCTAATACGAAAATCCAATCAGGATTTGTTTGTGCAATTGCTTCAACAGAAACGTCATCACCTTTATGACCTGCAGTAGAATTAGAAACTTCTAATGCTGGAGTCCAACCGAAAATTTCATACATTGGTCCCCAAACACGACCAGAATGTGGAGCAGCAAAACCAATATTCCCACCAGTAACGATAACACTCATAACTTTATCTTTTCCGTTATAAGCAGATTTTGCTTTTTCAATAGATTTATCAAAATCAGCTACTAATTGTTTAGCTTCTTTATCTTTATCAAAGATTTTTCCTAAAGTAAGTGTAGAGTCTTTAAGACCTTTTACTAAGTTTTCGCCAGGCTTAGTAGCCTTCTCAGAAACATCAAAATTAAGGTCAATAACTGCTGCATTTGGCACTAATTTTTTGATTTCTTCGTAATGGTCAGCGAATCTTTGACCAACGATTACAAGTTCAGGGTTTGCCGCTGCAATAATTTCAAGATTTGGTTCGCGGTGATTCCCGATATTTTGAACTTTTTCATCCTTTTTATATGCTGAATCTGCAGGCATGATATCCTTTGGAGCAGCCGCTAATTTAATTCCCCAATCAGATAAAGTTTCAAAAGTTCTATTATCTAAAGCAACTACATTCTTTGGATTTACAGGGACTTTAACAGTTCCATGAGCATCAGTGATTTCAACCGTTTTTGGCTTATCACTACTATCACCTTTATTAGCCTTCGAAGTTTCCTTACTTGAATCCGAGCAAGCTACTAACATTAAAGTGAAGATTGCTAGAATACTCACTAATTTTAAAAGCATAGATTTTTTCATACGTATACTCCTTATAATGTAATTTAGTTCGAAAATGATAAAGTCCATAGATTGAATTAGATAGTAACTTTTATGCACCCAAATCGCTATTGATAATCATTTTCATTTGAACATCCTGTTAATTAGTATAGTCATTAGTTCTGTGAAAATCTTGTGAATGGTGTGAGTTAATAAAATTAAATATAAATTGGATACGGTCTCAACTAATGCGCGCTAGAGTCGTCCCCTCCACACTAACCAATAGATAAGCACCTTATAAAGTGAAACTTTATAATCAGTGGGTTTTGTTCATCCCCCACTGATTATTAGCCTTCACCAATCGGGCTTTACGGACAGCACGCCCCCCACCTAACTTCTTTGCTTTCGCTGAATTTTGAGGTTGGGGTCTTACTACCCGGCAAATAGCGGGATAAACCATGATTTCTCTTACAAAGCACGCCCATTAATAGCTAATATTTTCATAATTCATTGCCTGATAGAAACATTCTTTTTATAGTTTCCGCCTTTTAATATTTCTCAGAAACTATTTGATTATCAAATTTAATACAAAAAAACGAGTAAAACTGAAAGAAACAGTTTTACTCGTTTTTTCTATTATGACAAACTACACTTTACCTATCAACTTATTTTTATCATTCAATCATTGAATAGCCCCTGCCATGTATCGTTTCAATATATCTATCTTTCTTCTCGCACTTTAACTTTTTTCTTACGTACCCAATATATAAGTCTACTACATTTGGATTTACTACTACGTTATATCCCCAAACCTGATTCAAAAGCATTTCACGGCTCAATATTGTATTTTTATTCTTGATCAAAAATATAAGTAAATCGTACTCGCGCTTAGTAAGCGTAAGATTTTTACCACCTTTTTTCACAATATTGCTAGATGCATCAACAAAGAGATCTTTAAACTGAAAAAAGTCTGTCTCATTTTGCTGGATACAGTCACTTCTCCTTAAAATAGCTTGAACCCTTGCTACTAATTCTTCTTTCACAAATGGTTTTCTTATATAATCATCTGCTCCCGCTTGTAACCCTGCTATGCAATCCTTGCTAGAAATATTGTCGGTCACAATAATTATCGGTGTCATTTTAACAAGTCGTATTTGTCTGCAAATTTCTGGTCCCGATATACTTAATGAATCCCAATCCAATATGATAATATCCCAATTTTGTTCATATATTATATTTAAACCTTGGTTTTCATTGTGAAGTTTTAAAATGAAAGATCCTTCTTGCGAGAGACCGCTTACGATTTTCTTTGCAAAAGACCGTTCATTCTTAATTACCAACACCTGCTTCACCGATGGTTCACCTCTACTTCAATATAACTTAGTTAGATAAAAAATTATTCCCAAAAAAATAATTTAAGATTTATAAATGTTAAATCCCTAAAAAAAGCCATTATAACAGCTTATTAGGAGAACTCTATATAATCTTACAATAGATATGGATAAAAACACAAAATATATGAAGATTTAAATAAATATTTTTTAATCATTAAGGAGCAACTACAGTATCTACCTGCTTATCATCAATAACCATTTCTTCATTTTCTATTTCAGGGAGATCGCCGCATGATAAAAGAAAACATAACAAAAGCACTTATCTATAGATAAGTGCTCTTGTTATGCTTTCGCGATCGTATGATATTGATTGCCTTTAGGAAAGTGTAGTGTCACTTTTGTATATTCGTTCTCTTTCGATTCAATAGAAATATCATGCCCTAATTTATGAGACAATCGTTTCGCTAAATATAATCCTAATCCCGTTGATTTCGTATGAACTCGTCCATTCACTCCTATAAATCCACGTTCAAATACTCGTCCAGCGTCTTCAAGCTTAATACCAATTCCATTATCTTGAATAATGAGACGCTTTTCCGCTTTGTCTTCTTCCCCGATAAACTTAATTTCTCCATGCGAATCAGTATACTTCAATGCATTTGCCACAATCTGATTGACAAGAAAAGATAGCCATTTTGTATCGCTCTCTACTAAAATTTGCAAGTTTGTGCGTTTAAATTGAATGCGTTTTGAAATAAATGACTTAGCATATTTTTTCATACTAGCTCCCGTAATCGCCTCTAGAGAAACTTCTTGAATAAAATAATCTTTTGAGAAGGAATCAAGCCGTGAATAATATAAAGCTTGTTCAACGAAGTGATCTATTTTCCCTAACTCATCCTCTAATTTATCAATTAAAATAGGAGTTCGTCGTGAGCTATTAGCGAGATCTATCTATAAGGAGTTATTGTTAGCATTCTTATTCCCAGCTACTATTGGCATCTCCCATGTAATCGTTGGTATGAATATGTTCTCCTTCATTATGGTTGACCCATACTTCCGTATTTGGGTTCCACTGGCGATTTTTGCGGTAATCTACACTGTTTATTACTTAATTACAGTTCAATTGTATAAAGGTATTGTGCTTCCGAAAGAAAGATAATACAAAAAGCTGGTGACATGCTGTCATCAGCTTTTTTATACCCTTATTAATCATTTATCCACTATACTAATATATGAACTAAATTCTATTTTTAAATTTCAACAATTGATCTGAATAGACGAAAGGAGTTATTTTATTGCAACATGTGAAACAACTACTAAGAAATTCTCTACACTTTTTCTTTAGTAAACAGATTAGAAAATTTTCCGCCTATAACTTAAGCAAAAAAACAAATGCATTTATTTGTATTGCTATTTATATGTATATAGGGACCAAAATCATTTCTATTCTCTTTAGCCCCAAGGTGTTTTATGGGCTATGGCTCGTTAATATTAGTTGGCTTATGGTCATGTCACTTTATTTATATTTCGCTAAAAATATTTACTTCGAAATGAAACAAGAGCATCAAAAAGTGAAAGAATTAGCCTTCTTCTCCCTCTTTGATCCCCATAAAGAACTACTTTATCGAAGATACATTTACAAGTGCTATACAAAAATATTGTATAGCTTGCTCATCTCTGCATCGAGCTTCAATAGCTTATTACAAATTAATGTATCCATCTCAACGTCTTTTTCAGACCTAATCTCTAATGTGATGCAAATGATTTTACTTTTAAGTGCGGTAACAGTAACTAGCCTTTATCTTGCACTACAATGGACAAATATATTAATGACCATATTATTAATACTCTCTTCAGTTATCACTGGAGCGATAATAAGTACTAGTTTATTATCAACGATAGGTAGTTTAACTCATTTTGACCTTTTAAATAACTTCTCTATCATCTTAACAATTTTCATCGGAATTATCGTCCAAATGGGAATTGTATGGATACGACCTCCTTACCAACTAAGTCGTACAGAAAATGCTTTTTTCATATCCAATTCAATGATTGCAACAACGCTATTATTGCTCGTTATTTTTATTCAGGATGTTTCTGTACTACTTGGCGAGGAAATGAATTTTAATATGAGTGATTTTAAAACAAATTTAGAAAAGAAAGCTCAATTAGCTTTATTACCTTATACAATTGGCGCAACCATTAATTTTATGTATATAAAGTTAAAATCTAATCGTATCGCCCAAAAAGCAGAAATGAATATGTTAGAGGTTATTTATTTGTTAGAAGAAAATGACATCGATCGTCTTTCTCCTACACAAAAACAAACAATAGTTACTAAAATCAAGAAATGTGTCTATTACGGTGGAACATCATTCCGCTTACTTCTCCTTACAAATCCAGCAACGAAACAGTTCATAAAAAAAATGAAGTTAGATGAGAGAACTTCCTAAAATCATCTACTTCAGACTTCGGCTATTCTTTCAATAGAATAGCCTTTTTTCATACTTCTGTAAGATTCCTTACAATACTGTAAGCCAATTGTTAGTTACTTCGATGTTTCCAATCTTACATTTTATATAAACTAAAAGTAGATAATCAATCAACAATAAAGACACTTTTAAAGGAGCGAATTCTCATGAAAGAAAACCAAGACTTATTATTCAGCTACATCGCTACCGTTTCTTGCTTAGGCGGTTTCATTTTACTATCTGGCGTTGCCGCTATTATTAAAATCACTCAACAACTTTTCATGTAATATACAAATTCATTGCAATCATACATTATTAAATCACTTAAAGGAGCGAATTCTCATGAAAGAAAACCAAGACTTATTATTCAGCTACATCGCTACTGTTTCTTGCTTAGGCGGTTTCGTTTTACTATCTGGTGTTGCTGCTGTTATTAAAATCACTCAACAACTTTTTATGTAATATATCTTCTTTACTACTTTAAATTTAAGATCATTCAAGATGACTAAAAATCACTTTTTATATAGATAGCTTTCAAAATAATGGTTCCTTACAAAAATGTAAGGAACCAGTTAGATACATCGATGTTTGCACACATTTATTCCTTGTAAACTAATAACTAGTTAGCCCAGTTTAAACATACAAATAACTTATAGAGGAGTTTTCATATGAAAAAATTACTTGCTTCATGCGCTACTTTTGCACTATTCGCTAGCTTTGCGGTGGGATGTGATATATCTTCTCCAAGTAAAATTGGTACAGAAGAATACTACGTTCAAATCCAAGGTGAAGGTGAAATTAAAGATAATAAACGTGTCTATACTTTACCTACTTACGGTGAAGATGGAGGCGAAAAAAAAGTTACTTTCGCTAGTCAAAAACCAAGTAATGAAAAAATGAAAGAAAATGCATTTTTACACCTTTACATTAAACAAGAGGACAAAAAGAAAACAGATATACCAGACACAGAAGTTAAATCTTATGAAGAAGTACAAAAATCAGATTTACCTACAAAAACAAAAGAAAAATTAGGGATAAAATAATAAATGATTATCAAAAACAAATAAAAGGAGTATCTCTTGTTAAGCAAGAGATACTCCTTTTATTTGTGGAAGCATAAGTTGGCCGTGTGTTAATTATTAACCCATAAGCTGACCGTGAATTTCACAAAACAGCAAATAAAAATACCTATTAGCAGCATAGGATATTCAAAATTACTAGCTTATTCATTAGAATCTTTATATGATACACCCATGACCTCTAACAAAGAAGAGGAAATTGATAAGGTCTTGCCGTGGTCAATGGATTTAGCATCTAGTTGCAGAGTGCCGAAAAAAAGTGAAGTAAACAAAAAATAACTCTAAAATCAACTTTTATTGTATATTTTGGAGTTACTTTACGTTTACAATTACATGGTAGAGATGATTTCGTGCTTTTTCTTTTGATTTTCTACTTCGCCTTAATAAAAAATTTATTCCTGCTTTCCTACACATACTTAAAAGTAGGAGACTTCTTTCAAATTGTGTTAAAATTTTGTGAGATACTATTCGATATACATTAATAAAGGTGAGGGTACCCAGTGAACAATAACGACAATACATATTGCACTATGGTTATATTTGGAGCAACAGGAGATTTAGCGAAGAGAAAATTATTCCCTTCTATATATAGCCTATATAAAAAAGGACAGCTCTCTAAAAATTTTGCTGTTGTTGGTGTAGCGAGACGTGAATGGAGTGACGATGTATTTCGTGAAAATGTATTAACCTCTATTCAAGAATCAAAAATTGAACCAGGGAATGATTTAGATGAATTTTTAACTCATTTCCGCTACTTAGCGTTTGATGTTACGAATACTGCTTCATACCAAGATTTGAATGCATTAATTACTAACCTTGAAGAACAATTCACTATTCCAGGAAACAGAATGTTTTATATGGCGATGGCTCCTGAATTCTTTGGAACAATTGCTTCTTACTTGAAATCAGAAGGCGTGACAAACTCAAGCGGCTGGAATCGATTGATTATCGAAAAACCTTTTGGACATGACTTGCCATCCGCACAAAAATTAAATGAAGAACTTCGTCACGCATTTGCGGAAGATGAAATTTATCGCATTGACCATTATCTAGGAAAAGAAATGGTTCAAAACATTGGCGTTATTCGTTTTGCAAACGCAATATTTGAATCATTGTGGAATAATAGATACATCTCTAATATTCAAATTACATCCAGTGAATCTTTAGGCGTAGAGGATCGCGGAGGATACTATGACAATTCCGGTGCCTTAAGAGATATGATACAAAATCATATGTTACAAATGGTTGCTTTACTGGCAATGGAACCGCCAATTCGTTTAACAACAGAAGAAATCCGAAGCGAAAAAATTAAAGCATTACGTGCACTTCGACCAATAGCAGTAGACGAAGTGGATCAATACTTTGTGCGAAGTCAGTATGGTCCAGGAACAATCAACGGAAAAGAAGTTCCTGGGTACAGAAGCGAAAATAAAGTGGATCCAAACTCAAGAACGGAAACATTTGTGGCGGGTAAATTATTAATAGACAATTTCCGCTGGGCTGGTGTGCCGATCTACATTCGTACGGGTAAACGCATGCAAGAGAAATCAACAAAAATCGTTATTCAGTTTAAAGAATTGCCAATGAATTTATATTCTAAATTAGAAAACAGCGTTCATCCGAACCTGCTTATTATTCATATTCAGCCGGATGAAGGAATTTCTCTTGTTTTAAATGGTAAGAAAATCGGTACTTCTGAAAAGACGAAACCATTTAAACTTGATTACTGCAATGACTGCGTAGACGGAGTAAATACACCAGAAGCTTATGAGAAGCTGATATATGATGCAATTCAAGGCGATGCAACAAACTTTACTCACTGGGATGAAGTAGCGTTATCATGGAAATTTGTTGATGTTATTTCTAAAGCATGGAAACAGGATGTATCAACCGATTTACTTACTTATGAATCAGGATCAATGGGACCTCAAGCTTCAGATGATTTGCTTGCAGAAAACAGCTTACATTGGTGGCCAATTTCCGATGATAGTGACTATTCAATCTAATCCTAGCAAAGGCAAAAAGAGAATTTTTATGAAAAAAGTATATGACATTACAGTACCTATTTACGAAGGAATGCCTGTATATAAAAATAAACCAGAAAAAACAGCCTCAACTTTCTAAAGTTACAAACGGTCATGTAACAGAATCCACATTAAAAATGGATGCTCATACAGGAACGCATATTGATGCGCCTTTGCATATGATCAATGACGGAGACACGTTTGAAACACCTGATATCGAGAAATTGGTGGGCGAAACAAAGGTTTTTGACCTGACACATGTTGAAGGTGGTATTACTTCAATAAAATGAAACTGCCCGTTAATGCAGAATAAAAAAATGGACCAAGATTTCAATCTTGGTCCATTTTTTATTTTATATCCATTTCGTATGGAATGTACCTTCTTTATCTACTCGTTTATACGTATGTGCTCCAAAATAATCGCGCTGCGCTTGTAACAAGTTTGCAGGTAGTGTTGCAGTACGATAGCTGTCATAGTAAGAAATCGCTGCTGAAAATGCAGGTACCGGAATACCTTGTTGTACAGCCAATGAGATAATTTGACGTAATCCGCCTTGGTATGACTCCACAATTTCTTTAAAGTATGGGTCAAGTAAAAGATTCGGTAAGTCAGTGTTCTTCTCATAAGCTTCTTTAATGTTCTGTAAAAAGGCTGCACGAATAATACATCCGCCTCTCCAAAGCATAGAAATGCTGCCAAAATCAAGGTTCCAGTCATATTCCTCAGAAGCTGCCTTTAATTGCGTGAATCCTTGCGCATAAGAACAAACTTTACTCATATATAAAGCTTGGCGCACTGCTTCAATTAATTCTGCTTTTTCAATTCCAAGCGCTGGTTTATCTTTAGGGCCAGATAATAATTTGCTTGCATGCACACGCTCTTCTTTTAAAGCAGAAATACAACGTGCGAATACAGATTCTGTGATAATCGGAAGAGAAATACCTAAATCAAGTGCACTTTGGCTTATCCATTTCCCTGTGCCCTTTTGTCCCGCAGTATCAAGAATAACATCCACTAATGGCTTTCCAGTTTCTTCATCTTTTTTCGTGAAAATGTCTGCTGTAATCTCGATTAGATAACTGTTCAGTTCGCCCTTATTCCATTCAGCAAATATTTCATAAAACTCTTCTGCAGTCAAATCAAGTGTTTGTTTCAAGAAGAAATATGCTTCACAAATTAATTGCATATCTCCATACTCAATACCGTTGTGAACCATCTTTACATAGTGGCCCGCACCATTAGGTCCGATATAAGAACAGCAAGGCTCTTCATTCACTTTTGCAGAGATATTTTCAAGCATATCCTTCACTTTTTCGTATGCAGCCTTCTGTCCGCCCGGCATAATAGACGGTCCCTTCAATGCCCCCTCTTCTCCGCCTGACACACCTGCTCCAATGAAATTGATTCCATTTTCGGCAAGACGTTTGTTTCGGCGAATTGTATCGACAAAGTATGTATTACCGCCGTCAATTAAAATATCACCTTTATCGAGGTGAGGAAGCAGAGAATCAATCGCCTTATCTGTAATTTCCCCTGCATTAACCATTAACAAAATTTTTCTAGGTGATTCAAGTGAGTTAACAAACTCTTCAACCATGTGAGTACCAACCATGTTTTTATCACGGTTTTCCTCAATGATTTCATTTACTTTTTCCTTTGAAATATCATATAGGGCAACAGAATACCCTTTACTTTCAAAGTTAAGTGCGAGGCTTTTTCCCATAACGCCCACACCAACAACTCCAATTTTTTGCTTTGGCATATTTCATCGTTCCTTTCTATGCATGTTACTCTGTCTATATTATAGTATATATACCTAAAGTAACACTTTAATCAAATAATCCATCTTATTCATTTCAATATGCTCCGCCAAGATGCGTGTAAAAGATCATAGGAACACGGCACATCACCATCAAGTTAAAAAATAAAGAGAAACTTCCATCCTTATCAATTAATCATGAAAAATCACATCATCCAACTTCCGTATCCCACTTATGATCTTGCTCTACAAACACAATGCCTAATTCATGATGTCCACCGCGCTGTTTGAGCAAGGTGAAGCTAACCTTTTGTATCAAGTACTTCTAACTTACAAAATGCCCCTGTCGTCTTGGACTGCAGCGCATCCTAAAACTCCTCTGTACTTTTAGGAATCACGCCGTTTATTTAAGTAATAACCTCTCCGGGCTTCAGATTAAATTCTGCACCGACTGTATTCGGGATCGTGCCTAACAACTACTAATCCATCATTGCGCGCTGTAAAATACGCTGGACGCGTTTCATCAGCAAATCGTTCCCTCATTGGCATACGGCAACGATCCGGACATTGACCCGCCACATCTGTAAAAAATAGAATTTTTGTATCTTTTTACTTTTCCAAACCCGAAATATTCTATTTAAATTGTTTTTTAACAATATACATTTTAAATTCATCCCAGTAGAGTGTACTTAATTGGGACGGTAGACTATTTGCCAATTTCCCTAAGGAAAGAGTATCCCATATGACTTATCCCAAAAGTTTAATTGGAAAAATTTTCAGATGTGGCGGGTTATTTTTTGAATCGTTTCCGTACCCCTTTTACTGTCTAGAAAGGTCTATACAAATAAGCTTAGTAATAAAGTAAATCCTAATCCGGCTACGGAAATGATAGTCTCAAGCAAGGTCCATGTTGCAAATGTTTCTTTCATGCTTAAACCAAAGTACTCTTTGAACATCCAGAAACCAGCATCGTTCACGTGTGAAGCAATTAAACTACCAGCTCCTGTTGCAAGGACAACTAAAGCAAGGTTAACGTCAGAGTGACCTAACATCGGGATCACTAAACCGACAGTTGTTAATGAAGCAACCGTAGCAGACCCTAATGAAATACGTAAGATGGCAGCGATAATCCATGCGAGCAAGATCGGTGATAATGAAGTTCCTTTGAATAATTCGGCTACATAGTTACCAACGCCGCCATCAATTAATACTTGTTTGAAGGCTCCGCCTCCGCCAATAATTAAGAGCATCATCCCAATATTTGAGATCGCTGTTGTACAAGATTCCATCACGTTCTTGATTGGAATATTTCTTGCCAATCCCATTGTATAGATCGCAACTAATAAGGATATCAACATGGCAGTATCCGCATTCCCAATAAACTGGATCGCTGCTAGTAAACTATTATCTTTAAATCCCATTGTTTTTTGCAGCAAAGTAATAATTGTAGCGATTGCCATTAAAATAACAGGCAGTAAAGCGGTAAAAACACTGATTCCAAAGCCAGGAGTTTCTTCAAGTTTAAATACTCTCTGCTCGCCTAAAGATTTGATATTACCAGTTTTTGTGAATGCTTCAGGTACTAGTTTTTTTGCAATTTTAGTAAATACAGGTCCCGCTAAAATAACTGTTGGAACCGCTATCATAAAACCGTAAAGTAATACTTCACCGATGTTTGCATGCAACTCACCAGCGATAGCAGTTGGTCCTGGGTGTGGCGGTAAAAATCCGTGTGTTACAGATAAAGCTGCTGCCATCGGAATACCGAGATATAAGATAGAAACTTTTAATTCTCTTGAAATAGCAAATACAATCGGAATTAATAATACTAATCCTACTTCAAAAAATAATGCAATACCGATAATAAATGAGGCAGTCACAACAGCCCATTGAATGTTCTTTTCACCAAATTTGTTCACAAGGGTCATGGCAATGCGTTGTGCGCCCCCAGCATCTGAAAGCAACTTACCTAACATCGCACCAAGTCCAAAAACGAGTGCTAAATGACCAAGTGTTCCGCCTAATCCTGCTTCAATGGTTTTAACAATTTTTTCTGGCGGCATTCCAAGTGCTAAAGCAACGCCGAACGATACAATGATTAATGAAATAAAGGTATTTAATTTAAAGCGCATTATCAGTAAAAGTAATGCTAAAATCCCAATTGCTACAATGACTAATGGCATCGTAATTCCCCCATAATATTAGCTGTATTTGTGTTTATCCCCTATTTTTTTGGTAGTAACCCCCAACCTCAAAATTTAAAGAGAGATGAGGAGTGGGGGATCACTGATGAAAGTTTTACTTTATTAAATTTCTTTGATAATTAGCAATTCGTGTATAATCGTCTTCTAATACTCTTGATAGGTTGATAAATATCGGTAGTAATTGTCTATATTCTTTTGTTGCTTCTTCTTTCGGTGTGTGTTTATAGGTGCTGCCAACCATTTCGGAAACGATTTCAAAAGAATCAATTTTTCCTGTAGCATAGAGACCTAATATACATGCACCTAGACAGGAGCTTTCGTAGCTTTTTGGAACAACGACTTCAGATGAGAAAATATCGGACATCATTTGTCGCCAAACGTCAGACCTTGCGAAGCCTCCTGTTGCTTGAATACGGGTCACAGGACCGTCCATACATTCGATTAATGCTAAAAATACCGTGTATAAATTATAAATAACGCCTTCTAAAGCTGCACGAATCATATGTTCCTTCTTATGTGACATAGTTAAGCCGAAGAATGATCCACGTACATCTGGATTCCATAATGGCGCACGTTCACCTGCGAGGTATGGGTGGAATAATAATCCGTCTGCGCCAGGTCTCACTCGTTCAGCAATTTTGGTTAATACATCGTATGGATCAATTCCTAGTCTTTTCGCAGTTTCTACTTCTGATGAAGCAAGTTCATCGCGAATCCAGCGAAGGACCATCCCTCCATTGTTTACCGGTCCACCAATTACCCAATGTTTTTCCGTTAAGGCATAACAGAATATTCTTCCTTTTTCATCTGTTTGCGGCTTGTCAATGATGGTTCGAATGGCACCACTTGTCCCGATTGTGACTGCAATCTCACCTTTTCTAATTGCATTCACACCTAGATTAGAAAGCACTCCATCACTGGCACCAATGACAAACGGTGTTTGTGAATCGATACCAATCTTTTTAGCTAAATCCGGATTGCAGTTGCTAAATATTTTGGTGGTTGGTACGAGCTCAGATAATTGAGCAGGTGTTACACCAGCAATTTTTAAAGCTTCTTCATCCCAATCTAGTGTTTGTAGATTCATCATCCCCATGCATGAAGCGAGAGAATGATCCACAACATATTGATCAAAGAATTTTTTAAAGATATATTCTTTTATTCCGATATATTTTTTCGTTTTGACTGCGATTTCAGGATAGTCATTCACAATCCAAGTAATTTTACTTAATGGTGACATGGGGTGAATGGGTGTTCCTGTTCGTCTATAAACTTCATGGCCATTCAGTTCATCTTTGATTTTATGTGCCCATGCCTCACTGCGATTATCTGCCCAGGTGATACAAGGTGTCAGCGGATGGTCATTTTCATCCATTGCAATGACACTGTGCATGGCGCTGCTAAATGAAATAAACGATGGTTTTTTATCTGAATGATGTCTCGTTATATTTGAAATCGCTCGCAAAACAGCTTGAAAAATCTCTTCTGGATCTTGTTCCGCTGTGGATATATCCGGTGTGCGAAGTGGGTAACCAATATTCTCTGTTTGGACGACTTCACCTTTTTCAGTAAATAATACTGCTTTGGTACTTGTTGTACCGATATCTATACCTAACATATAGCTACTCATGTTCTTGCTCTACTCCTTTAGATAACATTTGTTGTGACATCCAGAGGTCTTCAACTTTCCCTTGAACATCATCAAAGTTTTGATGTAAGACCTCAATCATGAGGGCTCGATCTTTTGATTCAATCGCTTTTATATAAAGCTCATGATTTTTGATAATCCGTTCAAAGTCTTCGTATTTTTCCTTGAAACGGGTACGCATTGATAAAAGGACTAAGCTTTCCATAACAGGCTTTAAATTATTCCACATCATCAGGATATGGGAATGATGAATAGTGCGAATAATCGTTTCATGGAATAAGACATCTTGATAAGAAAACTCATCAGCATCATGATATTTAATGGCGATTTTCATCATTTCTATAATTTTATTCAGTTCCTTTACTAACTCGTTCGTGTCCATTTTTACAAGCCGTTCAAAGATAAACGTTTCTATGAGTAAACGAACATCGTATATTTCTTCAATTTCTTTTTCGGTTAAACCAATGACAACTGCGCCCATTCTTTCTAAGCGAATGATATTTTCTGAGGCCAGTACTTTTAATGCTTCACGAACAGGTGACCGACTTACAGAAAAATCGGCGGCTAATTTATTTTCTGATAGAATGGTACCGTTTTCAATTTTACCTGCAATAATACGCATTCTAAGTTCGCTCGCAACACGATCACCAGTAGAAGCTTTTGAAAGCCATTTTTCAGGATAAAGAAATTCTATTGATTCCGTCATAACGTCACCTTCTCATGTTAATCAAGTATACTTGTATACAAGTATTATAACTCAGATTTTTAATTATGCAAGCGCTTTACTTTTTGTGTCGATTTTTTAGGAGGACAGCCGAGATATTGGAATTATCTTGAATTTTCAAATCAAGAAGCATAAGTTGGCCATAAACTAAAAGAAGCATAAGTTGGCCAAAACGGCCATCTTATGCTTCTTGTTATATACAAAATAAAAAAACCACCAAATATGTATTGGTGGAGACGGTGGGAGTCGAACCCACGTCCAAAAATATCGGCACTTAAGCTTCTACGAGTGTAGTCGATATATTAGTATTTCGCAAACTCTTCAGCCTATCGACAGGCTTCCAAGTTGCTAGTCTGATTGTTCTCTTCCTTCGCCCTCAGACGGCGAACTCCGGCGTAGTCCACTTAGTTTGAGTCCCTTACCCTACCACATGGACGATGGAGGGAGGAACCTTTAGTGCAATTAAGCAGCTAAAGAAAGATTGTTTTGTTTGCCAATTATAGGCTTTGACGTTTTAACGAGGCCGATCCCCTCGACTCGCAACCTAAGCTCGAACTATCCCTGTCGAATCCGTAACGTCCCCATGATAAAAATGGAGCATACGAAGAAAATATCGTGATAGCTACTAAGAGCTGTTTTTCAATGTGCAACAACCTTACATAAGTTATTATATCATACGCGCGCCGTTTTACAAATGTAAATATCTGTATTACATCTTTTGGCGATCACGGAACACGCGTGCAATCTCACGTTTAGCTTCTTTCTCTTTTAAATCGTGACGTTTATCATATTGCTTCTTACCTTTTGCTAAACCAAGTGCCATCTTTGCAAATCCATTTTTCAAATAGATTCTAAGTGGAACTAATGCGTAACCTGTTTCTTTTGCAGCTCCCGCTAGTTTATCAATTTCTTTTTTATGCAGAAGTAATTTTCTCGTACGAAGTGGATCATGGTTGAAACGATTCCCTTGTTCGTACGTATTAATGTGCATATTATGAACCCATACTTCACCATTATGTACACGTGCAAACGCATCTTTCAAGTTTACGCGACCAGCGCGAATCGACTTAATTTCCGTTCCTTGAAGGACAAGCCCTGCTTCGTATGTTTCTTCGATGAAATAATCATGAAATGCTTTTTTATTTTGTGCAATAACCTTACCTGTACCTTTTGGCATATAACGTCCCTCCTCTATTTTTACTATTGTAACAAATGTAAACAAAAAGCGAAAGTGGCTCGCTCAGAATCTTTGGACATTGGAGCTCCCGACAGAGAAGCGCTTTTTGCTTCGTCCGAGGGAGTGAAATGGCCAATAGATTCTAGCCACTGTAGCTGGATTACAATAAAAAGAAAAAGCCCCGCTTTTCATCAAAGCGAAGCCATCCTTTTCTTACTTACGCTTTTTCTTTTTCTTCTTGAATCCTGGTACATTTTCAAAGAATCCTTTTTTCTTCTTACCATTCCCATCTTTTTTCCCTGACTGGCTAGCAGATGTGGATGTGGAAGCGGATGCGGATGCTTTTCCTTTACCGCCACGGTCAAACTTTCTTCCTGCGCCGCGTTCGCCACCGCGCTCATTACTACGCTCGCTACGTCCACCGCGTTTCTTTCTGCCTGTTCTTGGCTGTTCGATAACGACTGGACGATCTTTGAACTTACGACGAGGTGTTCCTTTCATGCCAACGATTTCAAAGTCGATTGCACGCTCGTCTTTGTTTACATTAATAACGCGAATTGTAATTTCGTCACCGATACGGAACACGTTACCTGTACGTTCTCCAATCATTGCGAAATGTTTTTCGTCATAACGGTAGTAATCATCTGTTAAGTAGCTAACGTGTACAAGACCTTCGATTGTATTTGGAAGCTCTACGAATAAACCGAAGTTTGTTACAGAGCTAATCATACCGTCATACTCTTCGCCAATCTTATCAACCATATACTCTGCTTTTTTCATTTCATCTGTTTCACGCTCTGCTTCAACAGCACGGCGTTCCATATTAGAAGAGTGCTCTGCAATCTCAGGTAAGTTTTCACGCCATTTCGCTTGCGTTTCGTTGTCGACTTTACCGTTGATGATATATTCACGAATTAATCGATGAACAATCGTATCTGGATAACGACGAATTGGTGATGTGAAATGCGTGTAGAACTCCGTTGATAAACCGAAATGTCCTAAGCTGTCCGAATCATAACGTGCTTGCTTCATAGAACGAAGCATAACTGTTGAAATAACTACTTCTTCAGGCTGACCTTGAACCATTTCAAGAATTTGCTGCAACGCACGAGGATGTATTTCATTCGCACGTCCTTTTACTGCATATCCGAAGTTTGTTACAAACTCAAAGAAACGCTCAAGCTTATCTTCTTTCGGATCTTCATGGACACGGTACATAAACGGTACGTTCATCCAGTGGAAGTGCTCTGCTACTGTTTCGTTCGCAACAAGCATAAACTCTTCAATTAACTTCTCTGATACAGAACGATCACGCATTACAACATCAGTCGGTTTTCCTTCTTCATCTACTAACACTTTTGCTTCTTTAAAGTCAAAGTCAATTGCACCACGGCGCATACGTTTTTCACGTAAAATTTGAGCTAATTGGCCCATCTCTTTAAACATCGGTACTAACGGCTCATAGCGTTTGATTAACTCTTCGTCCTCATCTTCTAAAATGCTTCTTACGTCAGCATACGTCATACGCTCTGTCGTTTTAATAACACTTTGGAAAATCTCGTGCTTTACAACATCACCTAGATTGTTGATTTCCATTTCACAAGATAGTGTCAGACGGTCTACTTTTGGATTTAACGAACAAATACCGTTTGATAAACGATGCGGAATCATCGGAATTACACGGTCTACAAGATATACACTCGTCGCTCTCTCTGCTGCTTCAACATCAATTGGAGAACCTTCTTGAACGTAATGACTTACATCCGCAATATGAACACCAAGCTTGTAGTTACCGTTCTCAAGCTTCGTTACTGTAACAGCGTCATCTAAGTCTTTTGCATCTGCGCCGTCAATTGTAACAATCATTTGATCACGTAAATCACGGCGATCTTTTAAATCTCCTTCTGAAATCGTTTCTGGTACACTGTTTGCATGTTCCATAACTTCTTCAGGGAACGCCAACGGTAAATGATGTTTATGAATAACAGATAAAATATCTACCCCTGGATCATTTTTATGACCTAGAATTTGAATAACTTCACCTTCTGCACTTAAACGGTTCTCTGGATAGCTCGTAATTTTCACAACTACTTTATGACCTTCCACAGCGCCCATAGATGCACTTTTCAAGATGAAAATGTCACTCGTCCATCGCTTATTGTCAGGTATGACAAATCCAAAGTTTTTCGACTCTGTATATGTACCAACTAGTTCCTTCGTTCCACGCTCTAAAATACGTACAATTGAACCTTCTTGGCGTGATCCACTTGATTGTGAGCTAACACGTGCTAATACTGTATCGCCATGAAGTGCACCGTTCAACTCTGTAGGCGGGATGAAAAGATCATCGTCTCCCGTTTTCTTCTCATCTGGTACAACGAATGCAAAGCCACGTGCGTGTCCAATTAATTTACCGCGTACTAAGCTCATTTTTTCTGGAAGACCGTAGCGATTACTACGTGTGCGGATAACAAGTCCCTTCTCTTCCATCATTACAAGTGCCTTTACAAAATCTTTAAAGCCTTCAGAACCTTCAATTCCAAATGCCGCTTCTAACTCTTGTATTGTTAACGGTTTATACGCTTCTTCTCTCATAAATAATAACAACTTATCAATATGTTCTTGTATGATTTCTTCCAAGCAGAAATACCTCCTTTAAACCCTTATATTATTTAGTGTATCCGAAAGATGGGGGATGTATAAAGCGAAACTTTAATCATCTCCCAATGATTTTTTACAGTTTTCATAAAATGAAACTTTAATCAGTAGAGGGTTATCCATCTTCACTGATTATTAGCCCACAACCACCGGGATAAAAAATTCCCTTATGAAAAAAAGAGGCAACTAGACCTTACCAATCTAGTTGCTCCAAGAAGTTATATACATCCTCATGTAGCTCTTCACGCTGTTTATCAAGTGTGATGACATGCGTAGAGTCTTCATACCATTTAATGTCTTTTAACGTAGATTCTACACCGTTATAAATAATGTTAGCACTATCTGTATTAATCATTTCATCATGGCGTGCTTGTACAACGAATGTTGGCGCATAAATCATATCCACATTATTGCGTACGTCACGAATTAACTCTTGTAATGCTTTTAATGTATTCATCGGTGTCTGTTTAAATTCAAACATTTCCTTTTCAATTTGCTCTGGTGATTTTTGTTCACGTTTTTTATATTCGCGTGCATATGCCAATATACCTTGGTACATAATTTCTTCACTTTTAATGTACATCGGTGCACACATTGGTACAACACCTAAAATCGGTAATGTATAAGCAAGTTTTAATGAGAATACTCCGCCTAATGATAATCCAACCGCAGCTATTTTCTCGTAACCTTGATCTTTTAAATGCTGGTAGGCATTCATTACATCTTTCCACCAGTCTTCAGGACCTGTATGAACAAGCTGCTCTGGTGGTACGCCGTGTCCTTTATAAATTGGCGCATGACAAGTATAGCCTTTCTTCTCTAAGAAACGCCCTAGCATGCGTACATCAGCTGAGTTCCCTGTGAATCCATGTAATAATAAAACAGCGCGGTCTCCACCTTCAAATGTAAATGGTTTTGGAGATGCTAATTTCATCATGTACTTCTCCTCTTTCTCTTCTGTAATCTAGTCGTATTCTTTCTATATCTAGTGTACCATATTTATATTTCTATAATCTAATTAGAAACATCTTTCAAATGGCAAAACAAAAAAAGAAGAACCATTAGTACATCTTACTAACGCTTCTTCTTTCAATTCTATAAGTTTAAGTACGTAACACCAATTGTTAATGCGAAGAACAATACAGCTAAAACAATTGTAATGCGGTTTAATACCGCTTCAATTCCACGTGCTTTTTGCTTACCAAATAATTGCTCTGCACCGCCTGAAATTGCACCTGAAAGGCCTGAGCTATTACTAGACTGCATAAGTACCATAACAATCATTAAAATCGATACAATAATAAGTAAAACGGATAATAACGTATGCACTTGGCGTACCTCCTACAAAGATTCAGTTATTCCAACTGTAGCATAAATCCTATAGAAAAGCGAGAGCTATAGGGTCGCTCTCGCTTTTCTTCTATTACATAAACATCATTGCAAATAATGGTCCGAGCACGCATGTCAAAATTGCTGTTAATGTCATTGTTACCGATCCAATAACACCTTCATGCTCATTATTTTTCATCGCTCTCATAACACCCATAATATGAGACGCACATCCAAAGCCAATCCCTTTACCAACCGAGTTTGTAACGCGGCTCCATTTTAACAAAATTGGTCCTGTAATCGTTCCGGTAATCCCTGCGATAACGACGAAAGCCGCTGTTAAGGATGGGACACCACCCACTTGTTCAGATACACTCATCGCAACTGGCATTGTCACTGACTTTGGTAAAGAAGATAAAATTAAACTTTTATCTGTTCCCATAAGTGTGGCGATAGCCATATCACTTGCAATCGCCACTGTCGTTCCAACAATTACACCACCAGCAATTGGTACAACATATTTTTGCAGAACATGACGTTGTTTATAAAGCGGGATTGCAAATGCTACAACACCTGGCCCAAGTAACTTCGCAATCCAGCCACCACCACTTTCCATATAATTTTGATATGGTATATCAAGCACTATAAATAAGAAAGCCATTAATCCTGTCGCTACAAGCATTGGAATGGTAAATGGTGTTGGAAATAATTTATAGATTTTTTTAGATAATTGATATAATAGCACCGTAAAAAGAACCCAACCGATTCCGATTAATATTTGGCTCATTGTGTCTCTTTTTCCTTTCTATTCGCAAGGTATTGTCCTGTATGTCCTGCGACAATAATGATTAAAAATGTACTCGCTATAACTGTAATGAAAAGAGAAATTCCTTTACTCATAAAAAAAGCACCGTAATTCATTAGGCCAAGCGTTGGCGGAATTAATAAAAACGGCATAATAGCAACGAGTGTTTCTGCTCCTAAATCAAACCATTTCACTGGAAGTACTTTTAGGCTAAGTAAAACAAGTAAGAAAAACATCCCAATCAAACTTCCTGGAATGGGTATATTTAACATTTCTTGAACCCAATTTCCAACCATATAAAACACGTAAAGAGCAGCAATTTGGACAAGAATCTTTGTAAATTTCATGTTCATCATCCCTCATGTTTATACGATCTTCTGTTAATATCTTTATCATAGTATAAATTGTAAAAAGCTGCAATTTATCAAATCGACAACAAAAAAACGACATGATATACGCTTACACCCTTGATATGACTGTGTTTCCGAATGAATTTTACGTCAAAAACCTTGACCTATTATGTAAAGTTTATATTTTCTGAATTTAAGGGGTTATTATTTTAAGAAAATAATCTTTTTATTCTTCTCATCCCAAATCTTACATATATATAAATAAGATAGGTGGTGAACATATGCCAAAAAAGGTTCTCATTTTTTGTGATCCTGGAATTGATGATACGATGGCTCTTCTCTTAGCATTCTTTATCGATGAAATAGAAATCATTGGTATCGTTGCAGATTACGGCAATGTTCCAAAAGAAATGGCCGTGCAAAATGCTCATTTTCTTAAACATGAAATAAAGAATAGAAACATTAAGATATTCGGTGGTTCAGAACGTCCTCTTACTGGTTCCCCTCCTGCGTTCTTTACGGATGTACATGGGAAGCAGGGGCTCGGGCCAATTATCCCTAAGAAAAATGTGACTAACGGAGAAATGGAGAATTTTTTCGAAGTTATTCCTCTTATTGAACAGTATAAAGATGAATTAATCATTGTAAGTTTAGGAAGACTTACCTCCCTAGCAATTTTATTCATTGTATGTAAACAGTTAATGAAGCAAATTAAATCTTATTACGTAATGGGTGGTGCCTTTTTGCATCCCGGTAACGTTACCCCTATTTCAGAAGCAAACTTTTATGGTGATCCTACTGCTGCTAATATAGTCCTTCAATCCGCAGCTAACATGTACATATACCCATTAAACGTAACCCAGTATTCCGTCATTACACCAGAAATGGCTGAGTACATTGACGCAAAAGGAAAAGCCCCACTTGTCAAACCGTTATTCGACCATTATTACTACGGATATTATAAAGATATCTTGCCGCATTTAAAGGGAAGTCCATTTCATGACACAATACCAATACTAGCTTTATTTGATAACTCTATGTTCACTTATCACCAGTCACCAATTATTGTCATGACAGAATCTTATGCACAGGGGGCAAGTATTGGAGAATTTCGTTCTTTAGTGCAGCCAAAGCCATTTATTGATTTGCCGAGTCATCAAATCGCAATTGATTTTGATTATAACCGCTTCTTTAAATATTTTATGTCGCTTATGACGGGTGAGCAATTTTAACATAAAAAAACAGACCGTGATTTCTCACGGTCTGTCGTTATTTTCTGCAATTATCGTTTGATATTGTAGAAAGATTTTAAACCATCGTAAACAGCGATTTCGCCTAGTTCGTCTTCGATGCGTAATAATTGGTTGTACTTAGCAATACGGTCAGTACGGCTCATAGAACCAGTTTTGATTTGGCCAGCGTTAGTTGCAACTGCGATGTCAGCGATTGTAGCATCTTCAGTTTCACCAGAACGGTGAGATACAACTGCTGTGTAACCAGCACGTTTAGCCATTTCGATAGCTTCGAAAGTCTCAGTTAAAGTACCGATTTGGTTAACTTTAATTAAGATTGAGTTAGAGATACCTTTTTCGATACCTTCAGCAAGTTTTTGAGTGTTAGTTACGAATAAGTCGTCACCAACTAATTGTACTTTATCACCGATACGCTCAGTTAATAATTTGTGACCATCCCAGTCGTTTTCGTCTAAACCATCTTCAATAGAGATGATTGGGAAGTCTTTGCAAAGCTCTTCGTAGAAATCAACCATTTCTGCAGAAGTTAAGCCAGTACGGCCTTCGCCTGCAAGGTCATATTTACCAGTTTCTTTGTTGTAGAACTCAGAAGAAGCAACGTCCATTCCTAAGAATACGTTCTCGCCAGCTTTGTAACCAGCTTTTTCGATAGCTTCGATGATTACTTCTAGAGCTTCACGGTTAGAACCAAGGTTTGGAGCGAATCCACCTTCGTCACCTACTGCAGTGTTAAGACCTTTGTCATGTAATACAGCTTTAAGTGCATGGAATACTTCAGCACCCATACGGATTGATTCTTTGAATGTTGGAGCACCAACTGGTAAGATCATGAACTCTTGGAAGTCAACGTTGTTATCAGCGTGAGAACCACCGTTGATGATGTTCATCATTGGAGTTGGTAATTGTTTTGCATTGAATCCACCAAGGTAACGGTATAATGGAAGACCTACGAAGTCAGCTGCTGCGTGAGCTACTGCCATAGATACACCAAGGATAGCGTTAGCGCCTAGTTTACCTTTGTTTGGAGTGCCATCTAATTCGATCATAGCACGGTCGATACCAGCTTGGTCAGTTACGTCGAAACCAACGATTTCTGGAGCGATTGCTTCGTTAACGTTGTTTACTGCGTTCATAACACCTTTACCAAGGTAACGAGATTTGTCACCGTCACGTAATTCTACTGCTTCGTGCTCACCAGTAGATGCACCACTTGGTACGATAGCGCGTCCGAAAGCGCCGCTTTCTGTGTAAACTTCTACTTCTACAGTTGGGTTACCACGAGAGTCAAGGACTTCGCGAGCATAAACATCAATAATTGTTGACATAATAAATTCTCTCCTTTTTATATAAGCAAATTATTTAATAATTGTTTTACCTGTCATTTCTTTCGGTTGTTCCACATTTAAAAGCGTAAGCATTGTTGGAGCGATATCTCCTAAAATACCACCTTCACGAAGCTCTACATCATTTTTTGTAACGATGAAAGGAACCGGGTTAGTTGTATGAGCTGTCATAGGCCCGCCATCAGCAGTTAACTCCTGATCAGCATTACCATGGTCAGCAGTAATAAGTGCTACACCATCTTTTGCAAGAATCGCTTCTACAACTTTTCCTAAACATTCGTCAGTTGCTTCTACTGCTTTAATTGTTGGTTCCATCATCCCAGAATGGCCAACCATATCACAGTTTGCAAAGTTAAGAATGATAACATCATGTTTATCATTTTCGATTTCATTTACTAAAGCGTCCGTTACTTCGTAAATGCTCATTTCAGGTTTCAAGTCATACGTTGCAACCTTCGGTGAGTTAATTAAGATACGCTCTTCTCCTGGGAATTCAGCCTCACGACCACCGCTAAAGAAGAATGTAACGTGCGGATACTTTTCAGTTTCCGCGATGCGAAGTTGCTTTAATCCCGCTTGCGCAACAACTTCACCTAAAGTGTTATCAAGATTCATTGGCTTGAATGCCACGTAACCATCTACAGTTTCACTGAAGTGTGTCATACAAACGAATTCAGGAATGTGAGGTACTTTTTCACCACGATCGAACTCACGGAAATCTTCGTTTGTAAATACACGAGCAATTTGAATTGCACGGTCTGGACGGAAGTTATAGAAGATAACTGCATCATCATCATTGATTGTTGCAACTGGCGTGTCATCTTCGTTAACAATTACAGACGGCAATACGAATTCATCATAGATACCATTTGCATAAGAGTCTTCTACACACTCTTCTGCTGATTTATAAGTAGGGCCTTCACCATTCACCATAGCACGGTAACATTTTTCTACGCGATCCCAACGCTTGTCACGGTCCATGGAGTAATAACGACCAGAGATAGTCGCGAATTGTCCTACTCCTGTTTCTTTAATTACTTCATTTGTTGCATCGATATAACCTTTTGCTGTTTGTGGTCCAACATCGCGGCCATCTAAGAATGCATGGATATAAACTTTCTCCACGCCTTCTTTTGCTGCTAAACGAAGAAGAGCAAACATATGGTTCATGTGACTGTGCACACCACCATCAGAAAGTAAACCGAATAAATGAAGAGCAGTACCTTTTTCTTTCACGCTTTTAATTGCATTTTGGAACGTTTCGTTCTGATCGAACTCACCTTCACGAATTGCAACGTTTACGCGTGTTAAGCTTTGATATACTATGCGGCCAGCACCGATATTTAAGTGACCAACCTCAGAGTTACCCATTTGACCTTCTGGAAGACCTACTTCCTCACCACAAGCTGTAAGCGTTGTATGAGGGAATTTGTTCCAGTAACCATCAAAATTAGGTTTTTTAGCTTGTGCTACAGCATTCCCGTGAGTTTCTTCACGTAGTCCGAAACCGTCAAGGATGATTAAAGCTGTTGGCTTTCTCATTTTACCGCCCCCAGAAGACCTAAGAACGAAGCAGGCTCTAAGCTAGCACCGCCGACTAAAGCGCCGTCGATGTCAGATTGTGCCATATACTCTTTAATGTTTTCTGGTTTTACGCTACCGCCGTATTGAATACGAACAGCTTCTGCAGCTTCTGGAGAAACAGCTTCTGCAACAACTTTACGGATGTGCGCACATACTTCATTTGCATCTGCAGAAGAAGAAGATTTACCTGTACCGATAGCCCAGATTGGCTCATAAGCGATAACAGTTGCTTTAACTTGCTCTTCTGTTAAACCTGCAAGTGCTTTTGTCACTTGACCTGCTACTAGATCAAATGTTTTTCCGCTTTCGCGCTCTTCTAAAGTCTCACCACAACATACGATTGGTGTTAAACCATGTTCAAATGCTGCAAGAGTCTTTTTATTTACTGATTCGTCTGTTTCAGCAAACATTTCACGACGCTCAGAGTGGCCAAGTACTACGTAGCCTACTTTTAAGTCGCTAAGTGCTACTGGGCTAATTTCGCCAGTGAATGCACCATTTTTTTCGAAGTGCATGTTTTGTGCACCTACTTGTAAGTCAGTTCCTTCAGTTGCCGCTACTAAGCGCTCTAAAAATAGAGCTGGAGAGCAAACTACTGCATCAACAGCTGAAGCTGCTGGGATTTGACCTTTAACTTCCTCTACGAAGCTAACTGCTTCAGATAGAGTTTTATTCATTTTCCAGTTACCTGCGATAATTGGTTTACGCATGCTTTGCACCGTCCTTTTTCTTTGGCTGCTACTTATTTGTCGTTAAGACACACTACACCTGGAAGTTCTTTACCTTCCATGAATTCTAATGACGCACCGCCGCCAGTAGAAATGTGGCTCATTTTATCAGCCATACCGAATTTTTCAACAGCTGCTGCAGAGTCACCACCGCCGATAACAGAGTATGTATCTTCTGCATCTGCTAATGCTTGTCCTACTGCTTTTGTACCTTCTGCGAATGGAGTCATTTCGAATACACCCATTGGTCCATTCCATACAACAAGCTTAGAGTTTTTAATTACATCTGCATAAATTTCACGTGTTTTAGGACCGATGTCCACGCCTTCCCATGTAGAAGGGATAGAGTCGATACCAACGATTTGAGTTGTTGCAGTTTCAGAGAATTCCTCAGTGATTACAACATCAACTGGCATGTAGAAGTTTACGCCTTTTTCTTTTGCAAGTTGCATAAATTCTTTAGCTAGTTCAATCTTGTCATTTTCACATAGAGATTGACCAATTTCATGACCTAATGCTTTAACGAATGTGTAAGCAAGTCCGCCACCGATGATTAGGTTATCTACTTTGTCTAATAGATGACGAATTACACCGATTTTATCTTTTACTTTCGCACCACCGATGATAGCTGTGAATGGACGTTCTGGGTTAGAAAGTGCTTTACCTAATACATCTAACTCTTTTTCCATTAATAAACCAGATACTGCTGGTAGGTAGTCTGCGATTCCTGCTGTAGAAGCGTGAGCACGGTGAGCTGCACCGAATGCATCGTTTACGAAGATATCAGCAAGAGCTGCAAATTCTTTCGCAAGTTCTGCATCGTTCTTTTCTTCGCCCGCATAGAAACGTACGTTTTCAAGAACTAATACGTCGCCTTCGTTCATTGCTGCAACCATTTCTTGTGCAACTGGTCCGAATGCTTCGTCCGCTTTTTTAACATCTTTACCAAGAAGCTCGCCTAAACGTGCTGCTACTGGAGTAAGACGTAATTCTTCTACTGCTTGACCTTTTGGACGGCCTAAATGACTTGCTAAAATTACTTTCGCACCTTGCTCTACTAAATATTGAATTGTAGGAAGAGCTGCACGGATACGAGTTTCATCTGTAATTTTGCCTTCTTTCATAGGTACGTTGAAATCAACGCGGCAAAATACACGCTTACCTTTTAAATCTACGTCACGAATTGATTTTTTGTTCATTGGATTTCCCTCCGACTACTAGTTAGGATTGACAAAACCCATTCAAAAGCTTAACACATTTGCTTCTAAAACGAAAGAAGAGAGAGAGGGAACAAACCCTCTCCCTCGTTTTGTCATTGATTACTTATATACTTAAGAATTAAAGACCTTTAGAAGTCATGTATGCTGCTAAGTCTACTACGCGGTTAGAGTAACCAGTTTCGTTATCGTACCAAGAAAGTACTTTAACCATGTTACCTTCCATTACCATTGTAGATAATGCATCGATTGTAGAAGAAGCTGTACATCCGTTATAGTCGATAGATACTAATGGCTCTTCGCTGTATCCAAGGATACCTTTTAATTCGCCTTCAGAAGCTGCTTTGAATGCTGCGTTTACTTCTTCAACTGTTACTTCTTTGTCAAGTTCAACAACTAAGTCAACAAGAGAAACGTTAGCAGTTGGAACACGTACAGCGCCACCGTTTAATTTACCTTTAAGTTCTGGTAATACTAATGCTACAGCTTTAGCAGCACCAGTAGATGTTGGGATCATGTTTTCAGCTGCTGCACGAGCACGACGTAAATCTTTGTGTGGTAAGTCTAAGATTTGTTGGTCGTTAGTGTAAGAGTGAATTGTTGTCATCATTCCGCGTTTTACGCCGAATTTTTCGTTTAATACTTTAGCAAATGGAGCTAGACAGTTTGTAGTACAAGAAGCGTTAGATACTACGTTGTGGTTAGCTGCATCGTATTGTTCGTGGTTAACACCCATAACTACAGTGATATCTTCGTCAGAAGCTGGAGCTGAGATGATAACTTTCTTAACTGATCCACCTAAGTGTTTCTCAGCATCTGATTTTTTAGTGAAACGGCCAGTAGATTCTACTACTACTTCTACTCCGTAGTCGCTCCATGGTAATTGAGCTGGGTCACGCTCAGCGATAACTTTAATTTCTTTACCGTTAACAACGATGCTGTTTTCGTTAGCAGATACTTCTGCATTTAAAGTTCCGTGAACTGTGTCATATTTTAAAAGGTGAGCTAATGTTTTAGCATCTGTTAAGTCGTTGATTGCTACTACTTCTACCTCAGAGTTGTTAAGAGCTGCGCGGAATACGTTACGTCCGATACGTCCAAATCCATTAATACCAATTTTAGTCATTTGAATTTCCTCCTTGGGGGATTATATTTAAAGGGTAATACCCTTTGTTAACTGTTTTGCTGCACCTTCATCTGTAATTAGAATTGAAGTGTGCCCTTGCTTTATTACAGCCTGTATTGCCTTTGCCTTTGAAGAACCTCCAGCGACTGCAACAACGTGAGATACATTTTGTAAATCTTCAAGTTGCATACCAACCGTTCTTACTTTATGAACAACATTTCCTTGTTCATTAAAGTAGTAACCGAAAGCTTCGCCAACTGCTTCGCTTGCCTGAATCTTTAACCAATCTGCTTCTGAAGTATTTCTGCGACGTGCCATTGTTAACGCATCACCAATTCCATGAATGACGATATTGGAAGATCGAATCAACTCAAGAACTTCTTTCACGGAGGGCTCTGTTACAATGGACGCATATGCTTCGCTACTAACGTGATCCGGAACATACAATAAGCGATAATTACTCATCGTATTTTGTGCCATTTTGGCGCAAATGGTATTGGCTTCTAACTCAACACCTTCTCCAATTCCACCACGTGCTGGGACAAATAGCATATGTAAATCTTTGCAATCAAGTTGCATCATGTCCGCAGCAGCAGCTAGCGTAGTTCCTCCAGCCACAGCAACGATATTATTCACTGTCAGACGGTCTTTTATACAAGTCACACAAGCACGGCCCATCTCCAGTTTGACCCAAGGTGATTCATCACTATCACCAGGGACAACGAAAACTTCATCCAAGTCTAATGTTTCCTTAAGTTGTTTTTCTAAAACCTTTAACCCGGAAATTTCTTTCATAAAGTCTTCCAAAGCAAGAACTAAAGCTGTTCCTTCTTCTGTCAAAGTCATTCCAGAAGAAGCGACGTGAACTAAGTTTTGTTCTTTCAAAACTTGAACTTCACTTCGCAATACTCGTTCTGTCATACCGAGACTTGCTGATAAGTTCCTTCTTCCAATCGGCTGCATGAGCCTGATGTATTGAAGAATTTGCATTCTCGTTTGCATAACAGGTAGCAGATCAGGTAATAATTTTTTTGTGTTCTGAATCCATGAGCGCATATCTTTTCTCCTCACTACATTGGTTCATTTCCCCTTGTGGTCACTTTGTGTCCCATAGTGACATTTTATGTCCCACATAGGTTAAAAAAATAATCCCTGCTACGTGTATTATTGTAACAGGAGATAGAAACTTATTCAACTCTTAACTGCATTGTTTATATAGTTTATTATGACACCTTTGTGAATGTTACCATATTCTACCTGTTTTCCGCCTATTTCTACAACCGGAATCATTAAATGATATTTCTCCAAAAGGTCATTATCTTCATATATATCTATTTCCTCGATTTGAAAAGAATATTCACATTGTACTTCCTGTAAAACTTGTTTCGCCTGCACGCAAAGGCCACAATCTTTTTTTGTATACAGTACAACTTTCATCTTCTTCACCTATCCGATCGTTTTTCGTAATGACGACGCTGGAATATGCATTTGTTCTCTATACTTCGCCACTGTTCTTCGAGAAATAACGATTTCATGCTCTTCTTCTAATAATTTTGAAATCTTTTGATCTGAAAGTGGCTTCTTCTTATTCTCCGCTTCAACAAGTTTTTGAATAAATTGTTTTACACGCTTTGTAGAAACTGCTTCATCTTCAGTAGTCGAAACGGCATTGCTAAAGAACGATTTCATCTCAAATAAGCCGTGTGGTGTTTGCACATATTTATTTCGCGTTGCACGACTAATTGTAGATTCATGCACACTTAATTCTTCTGCTACTTCTTTTAAAGCGAGCGGTTTTAAATATTCTGGACCTTCCCAGAAGAAATCACGCTGTTTTTCCATTATAATGCCCATTACTTGTAAGAGCGTTTGTTTTCTCTGTTTCAAACTGCGCATAATCCATTGCACATGCTGATATTTCTCCGATACGTAAGAAGCAACTTCACTTTCACTATTATTTAGAAGTGCACTATACTCAGAGTGAATTTCAATTCTTGGCATATTTCTCTCATTCATTTGTAAAACGAGACGATCACCATCTTTTTTCACCGCCATATCAGGCACAATATAAAGTGGTTTATCAGAAGAAAATGCAAGACCTGGCTTTGGTTGTAATGACGTTATACAATTTACCGCACTCTGCAATTCCTCATTACTACACTTCAGCACTTGAACGAGTTTTCGCCAATCTTTCTTCACGAAATAAGCAAAGTGATCCTCTATAACCTCTTCCGCTAATCCATTCCGTCTTTGTAAGCGCTTCAATTGCAAAGTTAGACATTCCCGAATATTACGTGCCCCTACCCCTGCTGGCTCGAGTGATTGGACAAGCTCAACAGAGCGGTCGACTACATGAATCGGTGCGGAAAGGAGATCTGCTAACTCTTCATTCGTTTCTTGTAAATACCCATTTCCATCCATGTTCATAATAATGAAGGAAGCTACTTTTCGCTCTTCTTCTTCTATTTTATAATACTGTATTTGATTTAATAAATGTTGCTGAATCGTTGTTGAATCCACACTGTAGATTTCCATCTGATTCTCGACTTGTTTGCTGGTACTTTTACTGTTGTTAGAGCTCTTTTTCTTCTCCCTCTCAAAACCACCTAACTCAATAAGGGGATTCTCTAACGATTGCTCATATAAAAACTCCGATAATTCTTGTACATTATACTGGAGCATTGTAATCGCTTGCCTTAACTCTTGTGTCATTGCCAAACGTAAGCTTTGTTCTTGTAAAAGACTTGCCTTCAAACTAATCTCCCCCTTGTTTCTATTGTACAATAAGTTTGGTAAAAGGAGAATGCTATCACAGACACCCATTCCAAAATATTATTAATTTATATGTATTAATGAGATTTACAACTTACAACCGAAATTTGAATAATATTGAAATAAAATAATAACGTACAAAAAATTATTACCACATACTAATAGTAAATCTTACTACCAGATATAACAAGAGAGAAATAAAAAAAGGTCCTAACTTACAAATGTAAGTTAGGACCTTTTTACGCGCCCAGAGGGATTCGAACCCCCGACAGACGTGGTACCGGAAACCACCGCTCTATCCGACTGAGCTATGGGCGCATGATTATAAAACAGACTTCATTTTCTTCTCATAATAATAGCAATAAAAACCATTTAAATCAACAAAAACTCTTTGATAACGCATTATATGTACGCTATTTTCTGCATAAAAACGCCTCCTGATTTTTACATTTAGGAGGCCATTCTTATCTGTCTTATTTATCCCGCCATTTGTGGGCAGTAAGACTCCCACCTCAAAACTCAACTGGAGCAAAGAAGTTAGGTGGGAGCCCTGCTACCTGTAAACGCCTGATTGGTGAGGGCTAATAATCAGTGAGGATGAACAAAACCTCCACTGATTAAAGTTTCACTTTATCTAGTTTCTCTTTAATCTCTTTTGGAATTTCATTCGGCTGTACTTCTTGGTATGTTTCAATATATTCACCTTTTGTTTTAACCTTTACATACGCTCCCTCTCTAAGCCCACGAGGTGCATAAAACTTAACATCTCTTCCTTCACCTGAAGTGTAATAACCAGTAAGTTTATAGTCTCCAGCTACCTCTCCAACTGTGGATAGTCGGCCAGACTCTTTCGCTTTTACATATACAAAGTCTTCTTTCACAAGCGGATTATATCTATCAGTCACCTCATTATGAGAAAAGCTTGCCACACCAATAACTAATATAAAAATTCCAATTAAACCTAATAATAATTTCTTCATTTTTCTCTCCTTAACATATCCTTTTAACTTGCTTTACGTTCTTTATTCTAGGAGAAAAAGGTTTTTTCCACTATCGCTTATCCTTACATATTCATTACAAAATTGTAATCTACACGTATAACAAACCTAAATTTTCCAATCATAAATTCACCTCAACTCACAAATTATAATCTTTGAATTGATATTCCAAAGGGGGCTTCATTCAATGACTGTAATTACTAAACTAAAGCAAACTGTTTCTGGATTAAAAAGTGCACAAGCTAGCTTAGAGGGATTCGCTCTTGATACGGATAACCAACAAGCAAAGCAACTTTTCCAAACAGCTGCGCAGCAAACACAAACAATTATCGATTCTTTAAACCCACGTGTTGAAGAAGTTCAGCAAGAAGAACCACAATACACACAGCAATAACGAGTCAATCTTGCTGTGAAATAGAAAAAGGATGATATGCAGTCATCCTTTTTCTATCACATTACATATTGCAATAGAAATGGAATGATTATAATGCGAAAACTTGGAATCATAACCGCGTTATTTATGCTCCTATTCGGTTCACTTACCGGATGTGATAATAGCCCGTTAGATAAAAAGGTAAAAAAAGAAGAAGCTAAACGAACGGAAGAAGACAAGGGCCCTAAATTAACAAAAATGAGTACAGAATCATTTAATCAATCTATATCGCAAGACGCTAAGAAAAAAGCTCTTGCTATGGAGGGAATTATAGAAGCTACCGCAGTTAATACAAATTTAGATCTTTACATAGCCGTCAAGCCTGAACATCACGAAAGATTTGGTTTAAAACCTTTACGAAGTAAATTAAAAAAGAAACTAAGTGATGAAAATCCTACTCTCGATATTCGTGTAAGTACAGACAAAAAGATTTTTATGCTCATAGAAGAACTTGAAAACAAAATTAAGAAAAAGAAAGTAAGTAAAGATGGGATCAAAAAACAATTGAAACTCATTCAATCAGAAATGGGATCTAATATTTAAGCTTTTTAAAAGAAAAGGAAGGATTCAAATGTCTAGTAAAGATAAAAATTTAACACCTGTACAACAAGAATATAAAAAATTTGAACAACAGCGCGAACCGAAGCGCCCCGTTTTAAAAAATTGTATAAAAGCTTTTCTCGTCGGGGGATTCATTTGTCTAATAGGCCAACTGATTTCCACTTTTTATATTACGTATTTTGATTTCACTGAACGCTCTGCCGGGAACCCTACCGTTGCAACTCTTATTTTTATCTCCATGCTACTGACGGGATTTGGCGTCTACGATCGCCTGGGACAATTTGCTGGTGCTGGTACCGCAGTTCCCGTTACTGGATTTGGTAACTCTGTTATTGCCGCATGTATTGAACACCGTACAGAAGGCTTCGTTCTCGGTGTTGGTGGTAACATGTTTAAACTAGCAGGATCGGTCATCTTATTTGGCGTATTTTCAGCTTTTGTCATCGCTCTTATTAAAACGATTCTCTTTCAATGGGGAGGGCTGTAAATGTTACAAGGACACCGAACATGGGTATTCGAAAACAAACCAGTTATCATTTCAACAGGTGTAGTCGGCGGCCCATTTGAAGCAAATGGAAAGATCCCTGAAGACTTCGATACCCTGCATGAAGATTTATGGCTCGGACAAGATTCCTATGAAAAAGCACATAAAATTTTGTTTGAAGAGGCTTGTAGCCGCGCTACAGAAAAAGCCAGACTTAGGAAAGATGATATTCAATTCGTCCTCGCTGGAGACTTAATTAATCAAATAACTCCAACGAGCTTTGCATGTCGTACACTCGGAACACCTTATCTCGGATTATTCGGAGCTTGCTCTACTTCTATGGAAGGATTAGCACTCGGAGCAAGTATCGTAAATGCAAAAGGTGCAAAATATTTATTAACCGGTGCATCAAGCCATAACGCTGCCGTTGAAAAACAATTCCGATATCCAACTGAATATGGTGGTCAGAAACCTCCTACCGCCCAGTGGACAGTGACGGGTGCAGGCGCAGCTATTTTAAGTGATACAGGAGATGGTCCAAGAGTAACATCTGCAACGATTGGTCGGGTTATTGATATGGGATTAACAGATCCATTTAATATGGGAGGCGCGATGGCTCCAGCTGCTGTCGATACAATTGAAGCCCATTTACGCGAACGACAAATCGACGCCTCTTATTACGACTTAATCGTAACAGGTGACCTTGGACATGTTGGTCGCGAAATTGCTTACGACCTGCTACATAAACACGGAACAAAAGTAAAGAGCGAGCAATTTCAAGATTGCGGAATCATCATTTATAGAGAAGGACAACCTGTCATAGCTGGTGGAAGTGGTCCTGGATGTTCCGCAACAGTCGTTTACGGGCATTTATTAAACCGAATGAAAAGAGGAGAATTTAATAAAATACTTGTCGTTGCAACAGGTGCTTTACTATCCCCTCTTACATTCCAACAAGAAGAAACGATTCCGTGTATCGCTCACGCTGTTTCGATTGAATTTGGAGGTGCAACGCAATGATTTTTTTCTGGGCTTTCGTTATTGGTGGCCTTATATGCGTAATTGGACAACTTATGTTTGATGTCGGTAAACTTACACCTGCACATACAATGGCAACACTCGTTGTTGCTGGAGCTATATTAGATGGATTCAATTTGTATGAGCCACTAATTGACTTCGCTGGGGCCGGGGCAACAGTACCAATTACAAGCTTTGGCAATGCCCTCGTTCACGGTGCGATGGAAGAAGCGGCTAAACACGGAATCGTCGGCGTAATTACCGGTATGTTTAAAGTAACTAGTGCTGGTGTATCAGCCGCTATCATTTTCGGATTCATCGGAGCATTGCTATTTAAACCGAAAGGATAAGAGGTGTTTTCATGACTGTTATCGCTAGTGTAAAAACATGCCTCGCTAGTTTAAGGGGCGCTCAAGCAAGCTTAAGTTCCCTTTCGTTAAATTCAGAAGACGAAGAAACAAAACGCGTCTTTCATGAATGTATGTTAGAAATGGACAGCGTCATCGCTGATCTAAAGGATAGAGTTTCAGTATTAGAACGTGAAGAACCTCAATATAAAGGTTTTTAAGCAGACTGGAGGAAATCGCTATGTCTCACCTACCTGAATGGGCACTTGTCATTCTTCGTTCTGTATTTATATTAATCATTTTATTCGCTATTACGAAATGGTTAGGGAAAAGACAAATCTCTCAGCTCTCCTTTTTTGAATACATAGCTGGAATGACAATCGGTGACATCGCTGCCCAAGTATCTACAGGGCTCGATTCAAAATTTTTCCACGGCGTCTTTGCGATACTCATTTTCGCTGTGGTACCTTTTTTCACAGGAATCCTCTCCTTAAAGAACAAAACAGCTCGGGACTTCTTTGAAGGGAAATCTACCGTATTAATAAAAGATGGAAAAATACTCGAAGATAACTTAAAGAAAGAAAAATATACAAGTGACGAATTACTTGAACTACTCCGGGGAAAAGATGCGTTCAGCGTAGCTGATGTTGAATTTGCAGTATTAGAACCGAGCGGAGAGTTAAATGTATTACTGAAGAAAGATCGCCAACCACTCACAGCAAAAGACATCGGTTTAAAAGTACCGAATGAAAAAGAACCACAAACTGTTATTATGGATGGAAATGTACTAGATGAACCTCTTTCAGCAAGTGGACATAACCGTGCTTGGTTACATTCTGAACTAGAAAAACTCGGCGTTGTCATTGAGAATGTCTTTCTCGGTCAAGTTGATTCGTATGGACAACTTACTATCGATATATATAATGATAAACTCCAAATGCCTTCTCCTCAAAACAAGCCTTTATTATTAGCATCCTTAAAGAAATGCCATGCTGATCTTGAATTATTCTCTCTAGAAACGAAATCAAAATCAGCAAGTGATATGTATAGTAACAACGCAAAACAAATCGAGAAAATTTTAAATAAAGTAACCTATCTTTTAAAAGAATAAAGAATGAAAGAACGCTTCTATACAAAAGGCGTTCTTTTGCCTTTTCTACATCTTTAATCACGTTTAAATTTATGTAATTCGGTTATGATGTTGAAGATACATAAGCAGGGAATTTCAAAAACATAGCGAATAAATCATGGTACAACTACATATTTTTTTGATTTAAAGTGGTTTCGTTTGACCTTTATTGACCATAATTGTATTATAAGACTAAGAAAGCTTTAGAAGGAGGAAATAACAGATGAATTTAATTCCTACAGTAATTGAACAAACAAATCGTGGAGAACGCGCTTACGATATTTACTCTCGACTATTAAAAGACCGCATCATTATGCTTGGTAGTGCAATTGATGACAACGTAGCAAACTCAATCGTTTCCCAGCTTTTATTCTTGGAATCTCAAGATCCAGAAAAAGATATTCACATCTATATCAACAGCCCTGGTGGTTCTATCACAGCTGGTATGGCAATTTACGATACAATGCAGTTTATTAAACCACAAGTATCAACAATCTGTATCGGTATGGCTGCATCTATGGGTGCATTCTTACTTGCAGCAGGTGAAAAAGGAAAACGTTACGCACTTCCAAACAGTGAAGTTATGATTCACCAACCACTTGGCGGAGCACAAGGTCAAGCGACTGAAATCGAAATCGCTGCAAAACGTATCCTATTCTTACGTGAAAAATTAAACCAAATTCTTGCTGACCGTACAGGTCAACCACTTGAAGTTCTACAACGCGACACAGACCGCGACAACTTCATGACAGCAGAAAGAGCTCTAGAATACGGTTTAATCGATAAGATCTTTACAAATCGTTAATAGATTTAAAGCGGAAGCGGCTCGTTCAGAATGTGAGGAGGATGGAGCTTCTGACAAAGAGGTGCTTTTTACCTCGACGGAAGAAGCGAAGCCACCGAACATTCTTGCCGCTGGAGCTAGATATAACTAAAATCGGAAGCGCCCTATTACAGGGCGCTTTTTTATCATGTACCCCCGCGCACATACCCCACCCAGTATTTACCGAGATATATCAGCGATTTTTCAATTATATCGAACACAACTCAAATTATATCGGCGATTCTTTAAATATATCGACGTTTCGACACAACATATCGACTTACCGACAATTCCCGACAAGCACGAACCACCAACATACCCCCACTTATCGTTAGCCCGCACCAATCAGAATGCCCGCAAGTAACAAAACAAAAAAGCTATCGCACATGCGCGATAGCCATTTATTGTACATATGCAGCTAAGGCTTCTAAAGCTTCCTCTGCATCTGAACCTTCTGTTGTGATTGTAATCATGCTACCAGTTCCGATTGCTAAGCTCATAATCCCCATTATGCTCTTTGCATTAACTGTCTTTCCATCTTTCTCAATGAAAATATCAGAATGAAAGCGATTTGCCTCTTGTACAAACAACGCAGCCGGACGTGCTTGTAAGCCGTTTTTTAATGCAACTTTAACCAATTTTTGAACCACAGCTCCATTTCCCCTTTAACCTCTTATTTTTTTGCTACTGTTTCCCCCGCGCGTAATTTCTCTGCAATATCATCGATTTTACGCAAACGATGATTAATGCCCGATTTACTAATTTTCCCCCCGGATACCATCTCACCTAACTCTTTCAATGTTACATCTTGATAATCTCTTCGTAACTGTGCAATTTCTCTTAATTTATCTGGCAAAATATCAAGCCCAACCGTCTCATCAATATAGCGGATATTCTCGATTTGCCTTAGCGCTGCACCAATTGTTTTATTTAAATTAGCTGTTTCACAGTTAACTAAACGATTTACTGAATTACGCATATCGCGAACAATTCGAATATCTTCGAATCTTAAAAGTGCATTATGAGCACCTATAATATTTAAAAACTCTGTAATTTTCTCAGCTTCTTTCAAATACGTAATGTACCCTTTTCTTCTTTCCAACGTCTTACTATTTAAATCAAATCCGTTCATCAGTTCACATATAGAATCATTATGTTCCTTATATAACGAAAAGATCTCTAAATGATAAGATGATGTTTCTGGGTTATTTACTGAACCACCTGCTAAAAATGCACCTCGTAAATAAGATCGTTTACAACATTTCTTCTCGATTAATTCCTGCGATATATTTCGAATTAACGAAAAGTCATCTCGAACAATACGAAGATCCGCTAATATTTCGCGAGACTTCTCAACAAGCCGCACGATATATACATTATTTTTCTTCAATCGCATTTTTTTACGAACAAGTAATTCTACCGTCACATCATATCCTTTTTTCAAAAGCGTATAAATCCTTCTTGCGATTGCTGCATTTTCCGTTTGAATATCGATAGATAAGCGACGGTTTGAAAAAGAAAGCGACCCGTTCATTCGAAGCAACGCTGATAATTCAGCTTTCTCACAGCATTCCTTCATTTCAAGGTTGGTCAACTCTTTCTTGGTTTCCGATGCAAATGACACAGTCAACACCTCCTTATACGATTATTTTGGAACAAAAATCTTGTCCTATATGGATGAGGAGCGTTACCTCAAACGAGGCAACGCACATTTATAGCAGTGAATATAAAATAGAAGCTAACTTTAATGTATCATGTCTTACAACACGCTCATCATACTTCGCTAATTGATCTTGAATGATTTCGATATTATTTGCAGCAAAACGATCTGTATCCACTACAACTGGTCCCGACATTTCTTCCTCATATAACTTACGTAATTCACAAGGAATATTACGATTATTTACAATTGCAGTGTCGATAAATGGTTTACCTAAATGATCATGTAACGCCTGCACATGATCGAACGCAGTATACCCCATCGTTTCACCCGCTTGCGTCATAACATTACACACATATACCTTCTTTGCTTTTGCAGCAAGAACAGCGTCCCCAATTTTATTAACAACTAAATTCGGTAATATACTCGTGTACAGACTTCCTGGACCGAAAACAAGTAAATCAGCTCGTTTAATTTCCATCAACGTTTCATATAGCGGTTCTACATCTTCTGGAGTTAAAAAGACACGATTAATCTTCTTCCCGAAATATGGGATCTTTGATTCACCTGTTACAATTTCCCCATCTTCTAACTCTGCATGAAGTACCGCACTTTGGTTCGCTGCTGGCAATACACGTCCTCTGACATTTAATACTTTACTTGTCTCCGTAATCGCGTGGTAAAAGTCTCCTGTAATCGAAGTCATACCTGCCAATAATAAATTTCCTAACGCATGACCTTTCAGTCCGTCTCCAGTTGTAAAACGGTGCTGGAATAAAGCTTCCACTAATGGTTCTACATCCGATAACGCAACAAGTACGTTACGAATATCACCTGGGGGTGGAATTTCTAGCTCATCACGTAGTCTACCTGAACTGCCTCCATCGTCGGCTACTGTTACAACTGCCGTAATATCAACAGGATATTGTTTTAATCCTCTTAATAAAACAGAAAGTCCAGTTCCTCCTCCCATGATGACAATTTTAGGTTTTCTCTCTTTTTTCATCCCTTAATGGCCCTTTCTCTTCTCCACATCACGATGAGATACATGAACGCTATACTCTGGTTTCAAATGTTTCCCAAGGTACTCTGTAAGCGTAACAGAACGATGTTGTCCCCCTGTACATCCAATCGCAATTACAAGTTGACTCTTACCTTCTCTTTTATAATGAGGCAGCATGAAAGTAATAAGATCCGTCAATTTCTCTAAAAACTTATGTGTCTCATTAAATTTCAGCACATACGACGAAACTTCTTCATCCAGTCCTGTTAATGGCTTCATATGTGGAATATAGTATGGATTTGGTAAAAAACGAACATCAAATACTAAATCAGCATCAATTGGAATTCCGTACTTAAATCCAAATGACATAACATTTACACGGAACGCTTGCTCAGTTTCTGTTGAGAATATGTGAACAATTTTTTCTCTTAATTCTTTCGGTTTCAAATCTGATGTATCCAGCACAATATTCGCTCGCGCCTTCATATCAGTTAATAGACCGCGCTCAGCTTCAATTCCCTTTAACGGCAAGCCAGTTGGCGCAAGTGGATGCGAACGTCTCGTTTCTTTATAACGAGTTACAAGCGTGCTATCTTTCGCATCTAAAAATAAAATATGAGGGATAATCCATGTACGTTCTGATAAATCATCAAGCGCTCCCCATAAATACTCAAAAAACTCTCGGCCACGTAAATCAATACCCAGTGCCACTTTATTCATTTTACCTTTTGAATCCGCCATAAGTTCAATAAACTTTGGCAATAACATCGGTGGTAAATTATCTACACAAAAATATCCTAAATCTTCAAAACTTTGTAACGCTACCGTTTTTCCAGCTCCAGACATCCCTGTAATAATTACCATTTTTATATCATTATTCTCTGTCATCGTATCCTCTCCTTGCAGATTTAACTCGGATCTAATCGATATGAAAGCAACTCAAAATCTGGGGTATATACAAATGTACCGTAGATTATACCATTCCCTTTAATTAAATAATCAATAATGTGATAATCTCCTGGTGCCATTGCTAAGTCATCAATTTTATCAAATGTATGCCAACCAATGATGCCTTCTTCGCTCTCTAATTTGTTTTCTCCTGCAAAATCTGTTGCTAAAAAGGAGAACATCATCCATTCAGAAACCACCTTATCACCTTCTTGGATGACAAAGGTGAAGACCCCTTTTAATGCTGGGTTCTTTAAATAAATACCTGTTTCTTCACGATACTCGCGAACAACGGAATCTCTTACCGTCTCACCACGCTCCATCTTTCCGCCTGGTGCAACCCACCAATTTCGGCGAGGTTTTTGGAGTAAGAGTACTTCATTATCTCTAATTAACACACAGTTTGTCACTCTTTGCATGTTTCTTCACCTCAGCTACTTGCAGCAAAATTTCTCACCGCATACTCATTTCATTATACTATCAAAAACAGTTTGCTACAACGAAGGCGCCAGTCCCCTTTTGCTAAGTAATTGTAAAAATTTTTTCTATAACAAGCAATCAAAATGCCTTACTTCCCATGAATAGCACATAAAAATCCCCTTAACGTTTTTACCGTTAAGGGGACGAAAAATCCTTATTTCTTACCGAAATAAGTAACGACCGCAAATCCTAAAATAAAAGTAATAATTGAACTTACAATTGAAATTCCACCAGTCGGAATGCCAGGGAACACAATGACAATTGAACCGATAACAAGTCCAATAATTGCCGCAAATGTCATACTTTTATAACGATCTAATAAAAAGCTAATCCCTTTACTACTTACAACAAATCCAACCATAACGCCAGCACCGATAACCGCGATTAATGGTAAATTGAGTGTAGTTAAAGCGTTAATTGCTGTCGGGTACACACCAATAATTAATAAAATAAACGATCCGCTAATTCCAGGAAGAAGCATAGCCATACTAGCCATCCATCCTGCGAAAAATAAACCAATTGCATTTAAAATTGTTAACGTCGTAATTGGATCAGCTGCCTTATCTGGTTTAAAAAATGCTGTTATCGCAACAAGAATTGCTGCAATTATTAATAAGACAATATGACCACCTTTAAACGTTGCCTTTGCATCCGCTTCTCTCATTAACATCGGTAATATACTAATAATTAAACCAAGGAAGAAAAATTGAGTCGGTTCATAATGATTTGCTAATAAATATTTAATAACGTGACTTAACGTTAGAAAAGCTGCCGCTACACCCGCTGCAAGTGGGATTAAAAATGCTAAATGTTTTTTCCATTCGCGACTAAAGAATCCGCTAATTGCTGCCAGCAATTGTTCATAAATCCCTAACACAACAGCGATTGTTCCGCCGCTCACACCAGGAATTAAATCACTAACGCCCATACAAAATCCACGATATATATTACGCCATTCCATACTGAATAAATTCCTCATTTCTTATAGTGATTTTTTCCGTAAATTCTAGTATAACAATAAGAAACATTAAATTCTTAATTGTTTTTGACAAAACTTTGACATTTGAACAAAAAAAGAAAGCCACCCATCGGTAGCTTTCTTCTCAAAAGGAAAAATCCCCTTATTTTTCTGTTACAGTTTTTAATCCTTCTAATAACTCTTCTACGTAGTGCTGTGCACTCTGCGCTGCAATACTACCATCGCCTGTTGCAGTTACAATTTGACGAAGCATTTTTTCACGAACATCACCGGCTGCGAAAATACCAGGAACTTTCGTTTCCATACGCTCGTTCGTTTCAACATAACCATTTTCATTTGTAATACCTAACTCAACAAACGGTTTTGATAATGGTAGCATACCGATGTATACGAAAACGCCGTCAGTTTTAACTTCTTGTTCTTCTCCACTGTTTACATCTACAAGTGTTACGCTTCCTACTTTACCATTTGCATCGTTAATTTCTTTAATCGTGTGATTCCAAATGAAATCTACTTTCTCATTTTGGAAAGCACGATCTTGTAAAATTTTCTGTGCACGAAGAGTATCACGACGGTGAACGATCGTTACTTTTGATGCGAAGCGTGTTAAGAACACACCCTCTTCAACAGCAGAATCTCCGCCGCCAATAACAACAAGTTCTTTCCCTTTAAAGAATGCACCATCACATACTGCACAATATGATACACCGCGGCCACCAAGTTCTGCTTCGCCTGGCACACCAATTTTTTTATACTCTGCACCGCTTGCAACGATAATTGCACGTGTTTTATATTCTTTTTTACCAGCAATAATTGTTTTGTATTCTTTGCCATCGATGATTTCTTTCACATCACCGTATGCATATTCAGCACCAAATTTCTTCGCATGCTCAAACATTTTATTTGATAAGTCTGGTCCTAAAATAGACTCATAACCTGGATAGTTCTCTACATCTTCTGTATTTGCCATTTGTCCACCTGGAATACCACGCTCAAGCATCAATGTGCTTAAATTCGCACGAGATGTATATACCGCAGCTGTCATACCAGCTGGTCCTGCACCAATAATAATGACATCATAAATTTTTTCTTCTGACACACTATTCACTCCCATTCATTCATACACATTAAGTTACCCTCATTATACTGTTAGCATCACTTTTTTCCCAATGATTTGCCTATCCTACGTGTGTGTGCGCTTAACAGCCTGCACATACTTTCGTACAGTCGCTACAGATACATTATATACATCCCCAAGCTCTGCCTGTGTCATCTTATTTCTTTGTTCGCCGCGCACAATGTATTCAATTGCCGCTGACCAACCGTACACATTTGTAAAAGTCGCTCCAGATGTATATAAACGTATGAACGTACAAAACCAAAAGTTTAAACACTCTTCGATTAATTCATCGTCTTTTTTCGTATAATTGTATAATGCATCCGCGATTCGCGCGCACTGTTCAAATTGCTGTAAATCAGCTGGGATGCTTTTATGACTATTAAGTAAAAAGAAATATTTTGCAAGTTGCGATACGATTGGAACACCATTTTTCGCTTGCGTTACATCAAAGAAGAATCCAATCTTCTCTGGTGTTGACAACTCATTCATTAAATATAAAGCTAGCATTTTCTCTTCTAGCGTTGTACTTTTCTGAAATGATTTCCGTAACTCTTCAAATAAAAGATTTTGTCCTTCATCTGCTAAATTCAGTGCATTCCACGGTTCTTTTCCTTTTTTATCAGGATGCAACTCTACTACATGTTGCCACATTTTTTCAGCCACTTGCTGATCTTTCATCATATAGGCAGAATATGCAAACCAATAATAAAAACTAACGTCTCCCTCGTATCCTTGACGCTTTAATACTTTGAACCATTTATAGGCACACTCGAAATGACCAATCGTTGCAAGCGTCGTTGCAAGTTTCAAACGATGTTCAAATGAAATCGGATATACTGAAACGAGCTGTCCCGCTAATGCTTCTACTTGTTTATGTTCTCCAATTGAATATAGAAAAATAAGCGTATTACAAAGCGCATGGATATTACCAGGATTTTCCTCTAAAATCATTTCTGTTAACTTAAGCGCTTGATCTACATTACCTGATTGGAAATGTGCAATCGCTAAATTATTATGACCCGACCAAAATTCTGGATATTCTTTCGTAACAACTTCTAGTGTAGCAATCGCCTCTTCTAATTGTCCGTTACGAATGTAACGGTTCGCTTCTTCCTGCATAACAATTAACTCATCTTCATCTTCAATCTCTTCCGCACCCATTGCTTCTTCTTCCATAATCTCAAGCAAATCTAACGTATCTTCTACAAATTCCTTCTCTTCCGCAACTTCTAAATATTGCTCTGCATACTTTTTTGCCTGTTGAAACAAGCCCATATATGCATAATTATTTGCAATAAAATAATAGCATTGCTCAAGTTCCGGATTGGATCTAACAAGCTTTAGAAATATCTGATTCGACTCTTGATATTCACCAGATTCAGATAATGCTATTGCTAGTTGGCATAAAATAAACGGCTCCTTCTCGCTTTGTGCCGCTCTTCGAAAATATTTAATTGCATCTTGCAATTTTTGCCCTTTATAAGCCCTCATCCCTTTTTTATAAAAGAAGTCCGCTAATTGATTAAAAGAGATAACTTGTCCGTTCTCCTTATATATTCTTTGATTTTTCCCCATATATCCTCCAGTTTTTTGTTTTCTTCGTTCACACATTCTTCTATCTATAAGTATAAACGATTCCGTAAAAAACAAAACAGTATATTATAATCAATTATTTCCTTTTTATTCATAAAAAGAGAAGGGAAATGTTACATTTTTAACATCAACCTTCTCTAGTGGCCATTTCCTCTTTCGTATAAATAATACGCATCGGATTTCCGCCTACGAAAGCGCCCTCTGGTACATCTTTATGGACAAGTGTGCCAGCAGAAACGATAGCACCATCTCCAATCGTTACACCTGGTAAAATTGTCGTATTCGCTCCAATCATAACTTCATTCCCTATGATGATTTCTCCGAGTCGATACTCACGAATTAAATATTCATGCGCTAAAAGCGTTGTATTATAGCCGATAATTGAATTGTCTCCCACAGTAATCTTTTCTGGAAACATAATATCTGGCATTACCATAAGTGCAAACGACGTTTTCTTTCCTACCTCCATCCGCAAAAACGTGCGATACAACCAATTCTTCACGGATAAAACGGGTGTGTAACGTGCGATTTGGATAATAATAAAGTTTTTCATTACCTTCCAAAAAGAAACTGTTTTATACACATTCCACAATGAATTCTCTCCTGAAACAGGATAGCGCGTTGTCCGTCGCACTTAACTCTCTCCTCTACTAAAAAAAGTGAAACTTGAAGTTAGTAGAGAAACATTTCCCCTACTTGCTTACTTGGACCTTTATGAACGGTTCATATTAGACAAAATCGGTAGTAAATCACTCATTTTATCTAGCATAAAGTCCGGCTTGTAAGCCTCTAAATACGCTCTACCTTTCAATGTCCATGAAACCGCTACTGTTTTCGTACCTGCATTTTGTCCACCGACGATATCATGATGATTATCACCAACCATCAATGTTTCTTCTGGTTTTGCATCTAATAATTTCAATGCTTTTTGAAGTGGTTCTGGATGTGGTTTCACATGTTCCACATCATCAATCGTCACGACAACATCAAAAAATTGATCAAGTTTTGAAAGCTTTAATCCCATTTCAACCGTCTGTCTCGCTTTCGTTGTAACGATACCGATTTTATAGCCTTGCTTCTTCAATTCTTGAACAGTTTCATATACAGTCTCATATTCTTCCACTAACTCATCATGATGCTCATGATTAAATTGGCGATAACATGCAATCATTTCTTCAACCTTACTTGTATCCATCTTACTAAAAGTGTCATGCAAAGATGGACCGATAAATGCCAATACATCTTCACGCTTATATTGATTTGGATAATATGTATGTAACGTATGCAAAAAAGAAGAGATAATAAGTTCATTTGTATTAATTAACGTTCCATCTAAATCAAATAACACTGTATTTATTTTCATCGTCCTTAATCCTTTCATTACCTGAATATGAAAGAAGCAGCATCTTATATAAGATGCTACTTTTCTCTAATTTTCTAAATATCTTTTATCAGCTTGCCCCATCTTTCGTCTCACAATAATGAAAATGATAGAAATAACAACAATTCCAATAGACATTACTTGTGCAATACGAAGTGGTCCTAACATTAAACTATCTGTACGCAAACCTTCTACGAAGAAGCGTCCCACTGAATACCAAATTAAATATGTGAAGAATAGTTCCCCGCGGCGTAAATTCACTTTTCGTAACGCGAGTAGTAAAATAACACCTGCAAAATTCCATAATGATTCATATAAAAACGTTGGGTGATAATACACACCATCAATATACATTTGATTAATAATGAAATCCGGTAAATGAAGGCCTTCTAAAAACTGTCTCGTTACTTCATCACCATGCGCCTCTTGGTTCATAAAGTTTCCCCATCGGCCAATTGCTTGTCCTAATAAAATACTCGGCGCAGCAATATCCGCTAACTTCCAGAATGAAAGCCCGCGTCGTTTCGCAAAAAGGATTCCTGTAATAACAGCCCCGATTAAACCACCATGAATCGCCAAACCACCTTGACGAATATTAATAATTTGACTCGGATTTTGCGAATAATATTCCCATTCAAAAATGACATAATACATTCTCGCAAAAAGAATCGCAATTGGTACTGCAATTAATACAAGATCGATAAATGTATCTTTGTGAATACCAAGCCTTTCTCCCTCGCGAGTTGCTAGCCAAAGACCTAATAGCACACCTGTACCGATAATAACCCCATACCAATAAACAGGGAACGGTCCGAGTTGGACTGCTACACGGTCAAGCTGTGGTACAGAACCTAACAGCATATGTATGACCTCCCTCTCCAGAGTCTACTCTTGATTTCCTAACTCAATCGCACTCATTAATCGTTCAGAGAACTGCTGTGCCGCATTGACTCCCATACGTTTCAATCTGAAGTTCATCGCTGCTACTTCAATAATAACAGCCAAGTTTCGACCAGGACGAACTGGAAGTGTAATCTTCGTAAGTTCTGTATCAATAATCTTCATCTTCTCTTCATCAAGACCTAAGCGATCATAATTTTTCTTTTGATCCCAAATTTCAAGATTAATAACAAGCGTAATACGTTTATAATTTCTTACTGCCCCTGCACCGAATAACGTCATTACGTTAATGATACCTAGACCACGAATTTCTAATAAGTGCTCAATTAAATCAGGTGAGCTTCCTACTAATGTGTCTTCATCTTCTTGACGAATTTCTACGCTATCATCTGCAACAAGGCGGTGACCACGCTTTACAAGTTCAAGTGCTGTCTCACTTTTCCCGACACCACTCTGACCTGTAATCAAAACACCAACGCCATAAATATCTACTAACACACCATGAACAGCTGTTGTTGGCGCTAACTTACCTTCCAAGTAGTTTGTTAAACGACTTGATAATCTCGTCGTCGTTTGAGCAGAACGTAATAAAGGCACGCCCGATTCACGTGATGCTTGTAATAACTCATCCGGTACATCTTGATTACGAGTTACAATAATACATGGCGTCTCCTCAGTACAAAGCGCTTTCATTCTCTCTTGCTTTTGTTCTGTCGTTAACGTATCAAAGAACGTAAGCTCCGTTTTTCCAAGAAGCTGCACGCGATCAGCTGGATAATATGTAAAAAATCCTGCCATTTCAATTCCAGGTCGTGATAAATCACTTGTATCAATCGGACAATGAATCCCTTCTTCACCACTTACTAACTCCAATTGAAATTGTTCAATTAAATCTTTTGTCCTTACTTTCGGCATATGTATAAACCTCCACTCCGCTGCGGGTTCAGTCTCATTTGATGTAAAATTCCATTCTATCGGATATTGTACCATTTTTTTCTGGAAACAAGAAATACGGTTTCTAATAAATAGAAAAAAACATTTCATACGAATCATGAAATGTTTTTCTTTTTGTCATTTTCTCTTTTTTTCGTATAACGGTTCAACAATTGCCTTTTCGATTATCATATTAAAAATCGAAATACAAATTGCCGCAACAATCGCTACACCAAATCCTGATATATTAAATGCGTCTCCCAATAATGAATCTGCCATTTTTAACGTAATCGCATTAATAACAATTAAGAAGAAACCAAACGTTATAACAGTAATCGGTAGCGTAATTAAAATTAAAAACGGCTTTACGAACACATTTAAAACCGCCAATATAATACTCGCAATAATTGCCGTTTGTATATTTGCTATGTAAAATGCGTCTGGTGCAACCCCTTTTAAAAGTCCGGATACAGCAATTAACACAACGCTATTTACAAGAAGTGATACAATCCATCTCATTTCGTTACACATCCTTTTAACATATATATTTCATCATACGCTAATAGTTAATAAACGCAAGTATCCTACAAACACTTATATCAACTTATTCTATTCTATATGCTTGTATACCTACTAACACTCTTACCCGTTTTCCTTTGCAAAATAAAAACCGAGTGTACTTCCCACTCGATTTTTATCAATACACTTATTGCGATAACTCTACTTCTTTTATCTTCTCTTTCATTCTTGCTTTATCACGATTTAAAATCTCTTTTAAATACTTACCTGTATACGAGCGTTCTTCTTTTACTACTTGCTCTGGCGTTCCGGAAGCAACGATTTGTCCGCCTTTGTCTCCGCCTTCTGGTCCAAGGTCAATGATATAATCCGCTGTTTTAATAACATCTAAATTATGCTCAATTACAAGTACTGTCTCGCCACTCTCAACAAGACGTTGCAACACTTCTAGAAGACGTGCAATATCATGGGCATGTAAGCCAGTCGTTGGCTCATCTAAGATGTATAACGTACGCCCTGTAGAACGACGGTGTAATTCAGAAGCTAATTTCACACGCTGCGCCTCGCCGCCTGATAACGTCGTAGCTGGTTGCCCTAATTTCATATAACCAAGCCCTACATCTACAAGCGTTTGAAGTTTACGCTTAATTTTCGGGATATTAGCAAAGAACTCTACCCCATCTTCAATCGTCATTGCTAATACTTCAGAAATGTTCTTATCTTTATATTTAACTTCCAACGTTTCACGATTATAACGTTTACCGTGACAAACTTCACACGGAACATACACATCTGGTAAGAAATGCATTTCGATTTTAATAATTCCATCACCGCGGCACGCTTCACAACGGCCACCTTTTACGTTAAAACTAAAACGTCCCTTTTGATATCCGCGTACTTTCGCTTCATTCGTTTGTGCAAACACATCACGAATATCATCGAATACACCTGTATACGTAGCTGGGTTGGAACGTGGTGTACGCCCGATTGGTGATTGATCAATATCAATAACTTTATCTAACTGCTCAAGACCCTTAATTTCTTTATGAGCCCCTGGCTTCGCTTTCGCTTTATATAACTTTTGAGCTAACGCTTTATATAATACTTCATTAATCATCGTACTTTTTCCAGATCCAGATACGCCTGTTACTGCTACGAATGTACCTAGAGGGAATGACATTTTCGCGTTTTTTAAGTTATTTTCTTTCGCACCGACGATCTCCACTTTACGTCCGTCACCTTTACGTCTCTCAAGTGGTACTGGAATGAACTCTTTACCGCTTAAATATTTCCCTGTTAATGAATTCTCGTCTTGCATCACTTCAGCTGGTGTACCCGCTGATACAACTTGACCACCATGAATACCTGCACCCGGTCCGATATCAAGTAAATAATCAGCAGCCATCATCGTATCTTCATCATGCTCAACGACAATTAACGTATTTCCTAAATCACGCATTTCCTGCAATGTACGAATAAGACGATCATTATCACGTTGATGCAAACCGATAGAAGGCTCATCAAGAATATAAAGCACACCCGTAAGACGAGAACCAATTTGCGTTGCTAAACGAATACGCTGCGCCTCACCACCTGATAAAGTTCCTGCAGCACGACTTAACGTTAAATAATCTAAACCAACGTTCACTAAGAACCCAACGCGCTCCTGAATTTCTCTTAAAATTAAATGAGCAATTTTTTGTTGTTTCTCCGTTAACTCAACATTCGAGAAGAATTCCTGTACTTCTTGAACAGAATATTTCGTTACGTCAGCAATCGTTTTATCACCAACGAAAACAGCTAAACTCTCAGGCTTTAATCGTCCGCCTTTACACTTCGGACAAGCTTGCTCTGCCATATATTTCTCCATTTGCTCACGAACATAATCAGAACTCGTCTCACGATAACGACGCTCGATATTTGGAATAACACCTTCAAATAAAATCTCATTTTCCTTTACTTGACCAAATTCATTCACATAGCGGAAATATACCTTTTCTTCCCCGCTTCCGTACAACACTTTATCAAATAAATCTTTCGGTATGTCTTTCACCGGCATATCCATATCAACGCCGTAGTGATTGCATACGGATTGTAAAAGTTGTGGGTAATATTGTGAACTTGTCGGTTCCCACGGAGCAATCGCATGTTCATTTAATGATAAATCCCAGTTTGGAATAACAAGCTCTAAATCTACCTCTAGCTTTGAACCAAGTCCATCACAAGAAGGACATGCACCGAACGGACTATTGAATGAGAACATGCGCGGCTCTAATTCTCCAATTGAAAAACCACAATGCGGACAAGCATGATGCTCACTAAATAAAAGTTCCTCTTCTCCCATAACGTCGATTAAAACTCGGCCCCCGCCAAGCTTTAAAGCACTTTCGAGTGAATCTGCAAGACGACTCGCAATTCCTTCTTTTACAACAATACGGTCAATTACAACTTCTATAGAATGCTTCTTATTTTTATCTAACGTAATCTCTTCAGATACATCAAGCATTTCACCATCGACACGTACACGAACATAACCTTGCTTCTTAATATCTTCAAGCACTTTTACATGTGCACCTTTACGCCCTGACACGATAGGTGCTAGCACTTGCAGCTTCGTACGTTCAGGATATTCGAGAACACGGTCTACCATCTGTTCTACTGTTTGCGATGTAATTTCAATTCCATGATTCGGACAAATTGGTGTACCAATTCGTGCAAATAATAAACGCAAATAATCATAAATCTCCGTTACCGTTCCAACCGTTGAACGCGGGTTACGACTCGTCGTTTTTTGATCAATTGAAATCGCTGGAGATAAACCTTCAATCGTATCAACATCCGGCTTATCCATTTGCCCTAAAAACTGACGTGCATACGCAGATAACGATTCTACGTATCTGCGCTGCCCTTCTGCATAAATCGTATCGAATGCTAACGATGATTTTCCTGAACCAGACAATCCCGTCACAACAACAAGCTGATTTCTCGGAATGGTTACGTCAATATTTTTTAAATTATGCGCTCTAGCACCTTTTACAACAATAAAATCTTTACTCACTATTTTCACCCTTCCGCTTTTAATTCTAATAGTAAATCTCTTAATTCAGCTGCACGCTCGAAATCTAACGCTTTTGCTGCTTCTTTCATCTCTGCTTCCATCTTCGCAATTGTATTTTCACGTTCTTTTTTCGTCATCTTCTTAGCTGGTGTTGCTTCATATGTTTCCGTATCCTCAGCTGCTGTTGTTGCACGAATAACGTCACGTACTCCCTTTTGAATCGTCTTCGGCGTAATACCATGCTCTTCATTGTAAGCTTCTTGTATAGTACGACGACGCTGCGTTTCTTCAATTGCAATTCCCATTGATCTCGTTATACGATCTGCGTACATAATAACGCGGCCGTTTGCATTACGCGCCGCACGACCAATTGTTTGAATTAATGAACGCTCTGAACGCAAGAATCCTTCCTTATCAGCATCTAAAATAGCTACAAGTGATACTTCTGGAATATCTAATCCTTCTCGTAATAAGTTAATACCGACAAGTACATCAAATTTACCAAGACGAAGGTCACGAATAATTTCAATACGTTCTAACGTTTTAATTTCAGAGTGAAGATAGTTCACTTTAATTCCTACATCTTTCAAGTAATCTGTTAAATCCTCTGACATTTTTTTCGTTAAAGTCGTAATTAATACACGTTCATTTTTCAAAATACGATCTTGAATTTCTCCTAGCAAGTCATCAATTTGACCTTCAATTGGTCGTATATCAATTGGTGGATCTAAAAGCCCTGTTGGACGAATAATTTGTTCTATTACTTCTGGTGATTGCTCTAATTCGTATGGTCCTGGTGTTGCCGAAACGTAAATAACTTGATTCGTTTTCTCTTCAAACTCATCAAACGTAAGCGGTCTATTGTCTAAAGCTGATGGCAGACGGAATCCATGATCCACAAGCACTTGCTTACGCGCTTGGTCTCCGTTATACATCGCTCTTACTTGCGGCACCGATACGTGCGATTCATCCATAACAATTAAGAAATCCTCTGGAAAATAGTCTAACAGTGTATATGGTGTTGAACCTGCTGGACGAAGTGTTAATTGACGGGAATAGTTTTCAATCCCTGAACAAAAGCCCATCTCACGCATCATTTCTAAATCATAGCGTGTACGTTGTTCTATACGCTGCGCTTCTAACAATTTACCGTTATCATTTAATTCTTTTAACCGTTCTTCTAATTCTTTTTCAATATTTTCAATAGCAACCTTCAGCTTTTCTTCACGTGTAACGAAGTGAGATGCCGGGAAGATTGCTACATGATCACGTTCTGCTAATACTTCACCCGTTAATGCATTTACTTCTCGAATACGATCGATTTCATCACCGAAAAATTCAATTCGAATACAATGCTCGTCAAGCGATGCCGGGAAGATCTCAACTACATCTCCGCGCACACGGAATGTACCACGCTTGAAATCAATATCATTACGTCCATACTGTACATCAACAAGTTCACGAAGCAATTGATTGCGGTCCTTTTCCATACCAACTCGAAGTGAAACAACTAACTCACGGTATTCCTCCGGTGAACCTAAACCGTATATGCACGACACACTCGCAACGATAATAACATCATCTCGTTCAAATAAAGAAGAAGTTGCCGAGTGACGTAATTTATCGATTTCATCATTAATTTGCGCATCTTTTTCAATAAATGTATCCGTATGTGGTACGTACGCTTCTGGCTGATAATAATCGTAATAACTAACAAAATACTCAACAGCATTGTTAGGGAAGAAATCTTTCAACTCACTATATAACTGTCCTGCTAACGTTTTATTATGAGCCATTACAAGTGTTGGCTTCTGCACTTCTTTAATGACATTTGAAATCGTAAATGTCTTACCCGTTCCTGTCGCTCCAAGCAACACTTGTTTTTTCTTACCACTATTAATCCCCTCTACAAGCTTCTCTATCGCTCCCGGCTGATCACCTTGCGGGGAATACTCTGAGATAATTTCAAATGGATGTTCCAACTAAAAACCGACCTCCTCATAAAAATCTGTATTATTATTTTACCACGAATGCTCATAAAAAACCTAAAAAAACGAACAGATATTCGGTAAAACTTTCGACAATATATACATAAAAAAGGAAGGAATAAATACTTCCCTCCTCTACTAACTCTATTTTTTAAGTACATATAATAAGTCATATCCATTGCGCCCATTTTCATTCGCACAATCTATTAACCTATAAGCCATTTCTGATTCACGTTGCTCTTTAACAATCCTTTTACAACTATCTTTATGTAACCCTTTATGGTCACCAGCAAATCGGTCTTGTCTATTATCTAACACATAAAGTATATCTTTCTCACTATGCTCTAACGTTTGAAAAACCGAATCACCTTCATCTGTATAATTTACAATTCTTATTTTATCAACTTCCCCTTGTTCCACATTCAAAACGAACTTTTCGAATTTATCCAGATTAGACATTTCTGCCCCCTTTGCAACGACATCATTCTTCTTATCAATTGCACTGTTAGGTTGTGAGCATGCTACTAAGCTAAAGAGAACTAGGCATATAAAACCTGTTCTTTTTCCTATTGTTATCCTCTCCTATACAAACTATTGGTATACTAGAAAAAGCTACTTTCCTCTATGAAAGTAGCTTCTTGTTTCCTTTCTCCTTCTTCGGAAAAATAACATATGAAAATGAAATCGCAGCATCCGCTAAAAGAATAATAGCCCACACTTGGCTTACACGGCTTGCTGTTTTATTTAAAACGATTCCTGACTCTAACCAATTTCCCCACTGTTCTACTGGAATAAGCCCATACATGAAGAAAAAGAATATATGAACCGCAACAAACAAAATAAGATGTAAAACCCAATTTTTTATTTCCTGCTTCGCGTGCGCCATGCCCGTTACTTCAAGTGGTTCTTCGATAATAGGCGCCGGTTCATTCCGCCACTTCGAAACTAATTTTTGTACATATATATCTAATTTCTTCAAATCCTTTTTCCCATAAAAAACTGCATATAATAAAATGATTACCGTAATGATTTGAAAATTAGAGAACTTCCCTGTTTGATAATAGTCCAATACCCCTAAAGTTAAAATAAACACTTCATTTATGAGTAGCACAATCCCCATAATAAAGCTCGCCTTTTTCAAGCGAAATCCATACCTTAGTAAAAAGAATCCGATAGCTGATAGCCAAAATACAATCTCTGCACCAATTAAAAAGTACCATCGATATTCTGCGAGTATACTCATTTATCCCTCTCCCTTTCATCATATATACGAAAAGCCTCATCCATATATACTAGAAGCTCTTCCTCAATTGGATACATACTCATTTTCTGTGAATCTTCTTTTGACTTTCTTACTTCCCACAATTTATCTAAAAATGCTTCATCACCATTTGCCATCTCCAAACACTTCTGCATTAATTTCTTTGTTGCACCTTGTACCTCATCACATGATGCTTCCTTACCATCTTTCATAAAGTTACGTAATTGTTTTAATAAATCTACCCACTCTAACACATTCGGATCTTCCTCACTCATATTTGGCAAATTATGAAGTAAATCTTGCTCTTCTTTCGAAAAGACTTCATTTTGAAATATTTCACGTATACGAGGAGACTGTTTCGAAAGCTGAATGAGTTCAAACATAACTCTCCAATCCAGTTCCCCTTCTACATCTACTGAATAAACAACTGCTTGTAAAATACGTTCCATTCGATTAAATTTTTTCTGTTCTTCTTGTACAAACTTAAGTTGCTTTTCAAGCGATACTTTTAAATTGAGCTCATCCGTTATTAACATATTCGTAATCTCTTTTAATGAAAAACCCATTTCTTTTAAAAATAAAATTTGCTGCAAACGAACAACGTCTCTCTCGCTATATAACCGATGTCCCCCATCAGTTTTCCCACTCGGCTTTAATAAATCGATTTGATCATAATATCGTAGCGTTCTTACTGTAACCCCTGTTTCCCTCGTTAGTTCTTGAATTGAAATCAACTCCATCACCTCTTCTCATTCATTATAAAAGGTGACGTAACGTAACTTTCAAGTAGTTTGTAAAAAAAAATACAAAAAGCTGTTTATACCTTTTGTATAAACAGCTTTTATGGAAATAACCCCTTTTGCACGGCACGCCCACAAAATAAAATAATCGCCCCAACAACAACACCTGTTGCTGTTTTATGATAATGCGCTAAAACTAATAAATAGTATGACAAACCTACAGCGCCAATCATAATACATACACTTGGCACTGGATTACGAGAGAAGTTTTGCATCCCCCACAAAAGTGCAAATATAGCCGTCGCAACACATAATACCGCTAATCCCATCCCGTTTCCCCTTTATATATTGATTTGATTCCCCTTATTGCTAATACACTCGTCGACGCCACGCTAAAGATAAGCTTCCTATAAACCTCATAACCTCTTGCTTACTCATACATGATCAGCCTCTTTTCGATTTCTATATTTCCATTTCGGCCAATAGTTCACAAAGAAATAAACAAACTGTCCTAATACAAATAAAACAAACGGCATGCCCGCATTTCCATAAACAATTAAATTGTACAAACTCCATACCGCTAAACTCATTGTTAAAAACAACCCTAAATATTTAAACGCTTTATCCGATTGAAATCTCTCAAACTCATCTTGCATTTTCATTCCTCCTATCGCTATGCTCGTTTCCCCGCCATTACTCCTATGATGAGACTACCAGCAAATAAGAAACTACATACAATGAATATTTCTGGCGTAGGTATGACATCTCTGCCTACGACTTTGCTCGCACCAATGTAAAAAATGAGAAGGACAAATGCGAATATAAGCGAGACATTTACATGCCTTTTTATATTTTCATTTACTCGCTCATCTATATCTGGAAGTTCTTCTTTTTTGTACTTACGCTTTTTGTAATACACATACGCCGTCAAAAATGCAATTGCTAAAATGTTACTAACTATTAGCGGTAACATCGGTATAGATGGGTCCATAATACGAACTAAAACGTCTCCTCCACATAATCCTAAGACAGTAGTAATATACAACTTTTTAGTATCGTTCATTTTCTCTCCCCTTACTCCAGCGTAAATATTTCCTCTACCTTCATCTCAAAATATTTGGCGATTTTTAGGGATAATTCTAGACTCGGGTTATAGTGATGGTTCTCAATCGCCACGATTGTCTGCCGCGTCACTTGCATCGCCTTTGCCATTTCAATTTGCGTTATATGATGTTGTTTTCGTAATTCCTTAATTTTATTTTTCACACCCATAGGATCCACCTTCGAAAGTAAAGATATCTTTACTTTAATTATAAATATTTTCCAAATGCAAGTAAAGATATCTTTACAAATTTTAGAAAAAACATTCCCCTGAACGCCTTCTCTAACAAAGTACGATAGTAATTAAGTTTATATCAGCGATTTTCCAAATATATCAGCGCAACTCCATTTATATCGGCGATTTTCTAAATATATCGACTTACCGACAAATACCGACATCCGTAGCGCTATAATCATAAGAAAAAGCTGTCCCAAAATATCTTTTGGAACAGCTTTTTCCTCTACTACATAAATCCTAATGCCCATACAAGAATATATCCAAGAATCGATAGGCAAACCGAGCCAATCAGCCCTGCTACAAATGCTTTGCTTCCTAATTTGCGGAACGTTTTAAACTCTACATTTAAACCGAGTCCTGCCATCGCCATTGCGATAAGCATGTACGCAATGACTACAATATATCCCGCAACAACTTCTGGGATAATCCCAAGCGAATGCACCGCACTCATTGCTAAAAATCCGAAGATGAACCAAGGAATCGGAAGATCGCGCCACGATCCTTTTTCTTTGCTTCCCTCGCTCTTACCAAACCATAATCCAATTAAAATCGCTACTGGCACAAGCATCGCTACGCGCGTTAATTTCACAATAACCGCGATGTCTACAGCCGTGCTACCGCCTGGCGCTGCAGCCGCGATAACGTGAGCAATTTCATGCAGCGTCGCCCCTGAGAATACACCGTAACCGTACGGAGATAAGCCAAGCACTGGATATAATAATGTATAAATAAGTGTAAATATCGTACCTAAAATTGCAATAATCGCTGCCCCAACTGCCGTTTCTTCATCTTTCGCTTTCACTTGCGGTGCAATTGCCACGACCGCAGCTGCACCGCAAATTGCCGTCCCGCATGCTGTTAAAATCCCAAGTTTCTTTTCTACTTTAAATACTTTCGTTAGTCCATATACAACGAAAATGGTAAATGTAATGACAACCGCTGCGATGACCAATACTTTCGGCCCAGCCTTCGCAATATCTACAAGATTTAACCGCATTCCAAGTAAGATAATCCCAAAGCGAAGTAACTTCTTACTCGCAAAGTTCGTTCCCGCTATCGCTTCTTGAGGAATCCCGATTGCCGCACGCCAAACCATCCCGATTAGAATAGCGATTACTAATTGTCCCATAATATTTAAAAATGGAAGCTCTGCTAAATATTTCGCGGCAATGGCGATTAATAACGTAATCCCAATACCTTGCGAAAATCCAAAGCCCTTCTTCTTTTGTATAACAAGTGTTTGTTCCACCTTGTACCACCCCAATAATCATATTGGAACATGCATGTTCTTTCTACTTACATTATAAGAGAGTTTTAATAATAAGTTTAATATCAATATTGAATCTCTATCATCAGAAATACTTATGATAAGATGATAGAAAAAGAAAGGAGCCCATTATATGAACGTCGACATTTTGAAAATCTTTGTTACTGTCGTTGAGCAAAAACATTTCTCTCGTGCTGCGGAACTATTAAACCTTTCACAACCTGGCGTAAGCATGCACATACGTAACTTGGAAAATGAATTTGGGACTACACTTATTCAGAGATCCCCGAAGCATGTCCAAGTTACGGAAGCTGGAAACATATTATACATACATGCAAAGCAAATGCTTTCACTTTATGAAGATGCAAAACAAGAAATTAACGAGCTACATAACGTCGTAACAGGAACACTTCGCATCGGTGCTAGTTTTACAATTGGCGAATACTTACTTCCGAAAATACTCGCTAACTATGCCAATGAAAATCCACATGTGGAAGTTCATACCTTTATCTCAAATACAGAAGAAGTTTTGCAAAGCCTTCGCTCTAATCAAATTGATATCGGCTTAGTAGAAGGCCAAGTCGTATACGCCGATGTAGACGTTGAAACGTTTATGCAAGATGAAATGAAGCTCGTCGTCCCTCCAAACCATCCATTGCTCCATATCAAAGGAATTAACGAAAATACATTGCAAGATCAAGTCTGGGTATTAAGGGAAAGTGGCTCTGGCACACGTGCCTATAGCGATCGCTTTATACACCAACATCATTTAAAAATGAAACGCTTCTTTACATTCAGCAGTATTCAAAGCGTGAAGGAAGCCGTCGCTGCCGGGCTCGGCATCGCTATCCTTTCAGATTGGACGGTGCGGAAAGAGCTACTTGCAAAAGAGCTATTCCACGTCGAAGTTCCAAATGAACAACTAATCCGCCCGTTCTCTATCGTGCGCGGCAAATATTTCATCCCGTCTAAAGCCATTCAAGTGTTTTTAAATCATGTAGATTCTTTTGCGAAAAAACAAAGTTGACCTTCACATTAGTGTGAAGGTTTACAATACATGTAAAAGGAGTGAAACGCATTGCGAATTGGAGAGTTATCAAAAGAAACTGGGGTTAGCGAAAGGGCACTAAGACATTATGAAGAAAAGGGATTACTCCCTTCGAAACGCCTCGCAAATGGCTACCGTGATTTTGATGAAAGTGCCATTGAAAAAGTAGAGCTTATTCAAATGTATTTACAGCTTGGTTTAAATTTAGAAGAGACTGCAAGGATGCTGCGCTGCCTTGAAATTGAGCCACACTTGTACGAAAATCCGTGCAGCAGTATCCTTGCACTTTACGAAGATAAACTCAATGAAGTAACAAAGCAAATCGCATTACTTTCCAACATTCAAACGAATTTACAAAAACACGTTTCACTCCTAAAACAAGTAAAAGAAAAGGGATGATTACATGTTTGTTATACACGGCAGTTCGAGACAAAACGGAAATACGGAATCTTTAACACATATGATGATTGATGGAATGGAGACAGAACAAATTTATTTGCGTGATCATACCGTCTATCCTATTACAGACCAACGTCATGATGCAGAAGGATTCCAACCTGTAAACGATGACTATAAGCAGTTAATTGAGCGTATGCTAGAGCACGACTCGATTATCTTTGCTACACCATTATATTGGTATGGAATGAGTGGACATATGAAAAACTTTGTTGATCGCTGGTCACAAAGCTTGCGCGATACATCTCTTCATTTCAAAGAAAACATGAAAGGCAAAAAAATGTATGTTGTCATCGTTGGCGGGGACAACCCAAAGCTAAAAGCATTACCGCTTATTGCTCAATTCCAATATATCTTTGATTTTGTTGGTTCATCATTTGAAGGGTATGTTATTGGGGATGCGAATGGATTAGATGAAATCAAAAATGATGCTGAAGCACTCGCAAAGGCACAACTGTATAATAGCGAATTCAAAAATCACAAACAGAAATAAGTTTGACAAACTCTTTTGTATGCGCATACAATAAAAATAATATTATGAAAGGAAGGTACTTTGACCAATGAAGTTCTAATTCTCTTATTTATTTCATCCATCACAAATAGTGAACAAAAATGATGAAAACTAGCAGAGGATTAGTCTGTCCATTTGTCGATACTTTCTTTCGAGACGATCATGTAAAAAATCGTTTATTTATGTACGATTTTTACATTGAAGGGCGACGTTTATCCTCTCTAGTGAAACTAGGGAGGTTTTTTTATGACTATTTTATTCGCACGTAATATTGAAAAGAGCTTTGGAGATCGCACTCTATTTACGCTACCATCACTGGAAATCCAAGCAAATGATCGTATAGGAATTGTCGGAGTCAACGGAGCTGGAAAATCTACGTTATTACAAATATTAAGTAAAGAACTAGAAGCCGACAAAGGCACAGTAACTCATCATAGTTCGATCGCCATCATTCCTCAGCTTAGCGAAGAACTACCGGAAACCGCTTCTTCTCTTGCAAAAGGAAAATGGAGTATTTCAAACGTTGCAGATTCAATGAGCGGCGGTGAACGAATGCGCCTAAAAATTGCCCACGCTCTCGAACAAGATGCAGGCATTCTATTCGCTGATGAACCAACAAGCCACTTAGATATGTTCGGTACAGAGCAGTTAGAAAAGGCACTTTTATCTTATAAAGGGGCACTTGTTTTAATATCACACGATCGTGATTTTCTAGATACCATATGTACAAAAATCATCGAAGTTGAAGACGGTACTATTCAAGAGTATAAAGGGAATTATTCAAACTATCGAAAGCAAAAAGAACGTGAGCGAATACAAAAGCAAGCAGAATATGATCAATATATACAAGAAAAAAATCGGTTAGAACAGTCAATTTCACAAAGAAAGCAACGTGCTTCTAGCATGACAAAAATCCCAACATGGTTCAGTTCATCTGAATCTAAACTTTATAAGTGCAGCGGGGCTCATGGGCAAGAAAATGTTAGCAAAGTAGCGAAAGCACTAGAAACACGCCTTGAAAAGTTGGAACAGAAAGAAAAACCGAAGAACTTTTCTCAAGCTCAGTTTGACGCGCAATACCATACACCCATTCATAGTAAAGTGGTGGTACAGTTTAATAAAATAACAAAGAAAATAAGTGACCGCACACTATTTAAAAATATGAGTGGGACTATCGCCCCTGGTGCAAAGCTTGCTATTTTAGGGGCAAACGGAAGCGGAAAAACAACTTTGTTCAAAATGCTTCTCGCGAACGAGCGTGGCATTCAGCTTTCGAAAAGTTGTAAAATTGGATACTTTGAACAAACATTATCTATTTTAAAAACAGATAAAACAATTTTAGAAAACGTTCTAGAAGAAACAAACTATACAGAATCGTTCGTTCGAACAATACTTGCAAGACTCCTATTCCGCCGGGAGGATGTTCATAAACCTGTGCACGTTTTAAGTGGTGGAGAACACATGAAGGTTGCACTCGCAAAAGTATTTTTAGGAAACTATAATATGCTTCTGCTCGACGAACCGACAAACTATTTAGACTTGGCAACGCAAGAAGAATTAGAAAGCATGTTACAGGAGTATCCTGGCACAATACTTTTCATTAGCCATGACCGTGCCTTTATTCGTTCTGTTGCAGACCATATTTTACAAGTAGATGAGAATGAACCAAGAATCTTCCACGGTAATTACGAGCACTATACAAAAAGAACAACCGGGGATTCTGTAAACGTTACTGAACAAGAATTATTACGATTACAAACAAAACTAACAGAAATCATCGGCCGAATTTCCATACCAAATCATCACGATGACATCAAATCTCTCGAACAAGAATACGAAACACTATTAGTTCAAATACAAGAATGTAAAGAAGCGCTCTAATGTCTTCCCTATATATCGACAGGGCCTTCCGCATTTCCCAAGAAATATTGGAACTTCGACATAGAAATATTAGACATAACAACAAAAGGCCGTGCATCAGCACGGCTTTTCACTTTATCCCGCTATTTGTGGACAGCAAGACTCCCACCACAAAATTCGGCTTGAGCAAAGAAGTTGGGTGGGAGATCAACTGCCCGTAAACGCCCGATTGGTGCGGGCTGATAATCAGTGGGGGATGAACAAAATCCCCACTGATTAAAGTTTCACTTTATATACGGACGGCAGTCCCGCTCACAGCAACCATTAGCATCCCTTCGCGAACTACTTCGTAATCCACGTCGATACCAACAATAGCATTCGCATTTTTTTGTCTTGCGAGAGTTTTCATCTCTTCCATTGCAATGTCGCGCGCTTCTTTTAATTTGCTTTCATAAGCGCCTGAGCGACCACCGACAACGTCGCGAACAGAAGCAAACAGGTCACGAACGATATTCGCCCCCATAATTGCTTCTCCATTGACAATATCGATATAATCAATAATTTCTTTCCCTTGGATTGCAGAAGTTGTTGTTACAATCATGCTTTATAGCCCCCCATATAAGATTTTCACTTACTTATGGTGCACTAATTCAGCAGAAATTATATTTACGAACTGAACTGAGCTTCATATAACCGGCTGTATCCTCCGCCTTGCCCAATTAGTTCATCATGCGAACCTTGTTCTGCAATACCATCTTTATTTACAACAACGATACGATCTGCATTTTTAATCGTTGCAAGCCTGTGAGCAATAACTAATGTTGTACGGCCAACAGATAGTTCTGCAAGTGATTTTTGGATAGCAAGTTCCGTCTCTGTATCTAGCGCAGAAGTTGCTTCATCTAAAATTAAAATCGGTGGGTTTTTCAAGAACATGCGAGCAATTGCTAAGCGTTGCTTTTGTCCTCCTGAAAGTTTCACACCACGCTCACCGATAACTGTATCTAAACCATCTGGCTGCGAGTAAATTAAGTCCTCCAACTGGGCACGTTTTACCGCCTGCCAAATGTCAGCTTCTGAGGCTTTTAAGTTTCCGTAAGCGATATTTTCACGAATTGTTCCTGAGAATAAGAAAACATCTTGCTGCACAATTCCAATTTGCTTACGAAGTGACGACAACGTCATCTCTTTTGTATCAATCCCATCAATTTGAATCGATCCAGATGATTGTTCATAAAAACGTGGTAATAAACTACATAGTGTTGTTTTCCCTGCCCCTGATGGCCCTACGAAAGCAACTGTTTCACCTGCATGTATTTTCAAACTAATATCGTTTAAAATCGGCTCTTTATTTTCATATCCGAACGTAATGTTGTTATATTGAATATCACCGTGTACATGTTTTACTTCTATCGCATCTTTAGAGTCTACAATATCAGGCTCTGTTTCCAAAAGTTCTACATACCTTTTAAAACCTGCGATCCCTTTCGGATAACTTTCAATAACAGCATTAATTTTTTCAATTGGGCGGAAGAAAATATTCGTTAATAGAACGAATCCGATAAATCCGCCGTACGTTAATTCACCTTGCAGTACAAACCATGTACCACATATTAATACGAAGAGCGTTACGAGACGCATCAGCATATAACTAATCGAAGAATTTAACGCCATAATTTTATACGCCATTAACTTCGTAGTACGGAAACGAGCGTTGTTAACACCAAACTGTTCTTTCTCAAATTTTTCATTTCCGAATGCTTGTACTACGCGAATACCACCAACGTTATTTTCAATACATGCATTGAAATCCGCAACGTCTGAGAATAATCGTCTAAAAGTACCTGTCATTTTTTTATTAAAGTAAAGTGCCAGCCATAATAAGAATGGAATTACGAAGAATGTTAGAAGTGCTAACTTCCAGTTAATCATCATCATAAATGAAAATGCCCCAATCAAAGTCATAATGGCAATGAATAAATCTTCTGGCCCATGGTGAGCAATTTCTCCAATTTCCATTAAATCGTTTGTAAGACGTGAAATTAAATGACCTGTTTTATTATTATCAAAAAATCTGAATGATAGCTTTTGAATGTGATCAAATAATTTCTGTCTCATATCAGTTTCAATGTTAACGCCAAGCATATGTCCCCAATATGTAACGATGTATTGCAAACCTGCATTTAACACATAAACTGCGAATAAACCGAAACAAGCCCATAAAATAAGTGTCCAGTTTTGTCCTGGTAATAACTTATCAATAAATTGATTTACGATAAGCGGGAAACCAAGTTCGAGTAAACCTGCGATAACAGCACAGGAAAAATCGAGTACGAATAAACCTTTGTACGGTTTATAGTAAGAAAAAAATTTACGTAGCATATATTCCCTCCATTTTCCAAATTAAAAACACTCCCTAAATGATAACCATTATCAAATAATTATTCAAGTTATCCGTCTATGAAACTAAAAATAAGATTAGCGATAGTTGTCGTTTTTTGCCGGAAAGTCGATATATTCGAATAATCGCTGATATATTTTAAGTTGCGCTGATATAAATTTCATTTACTACCTATCCCATCTAAACAAAAAGAAAAGAGTGTCACCTAATGGTGACACCCTCATTTTATTATATAGCTTCTGAATCAAACTCATGCTCCTGCTGGACAAATACAACACCTAATTCGTGATGGCCCCCGGCGTATAATGCCGTTTGAGCAAGACGAAGCTCCCCATTTGTATCTAATACTTCTAATTTACAAAATGCTCCTGTTGTCTTCGTTTGAAGCGCATCATAAAACTCCTCTGTACTTCTTGGAATGACTCCATTTACTTTCGTAATAACTTCTCCAGGCTTTAAATGCATCTCTGCCCCAATTGTATTCGGAATTGTATCTAGCACAACAAGCCCATCATTACGTGCGGCAAAGTACGCCTGCCTTGTCTCATCCGCAATTTTCTCTTGCATTGAAATTGTGAAACGCCCAAGCATTGCAACTCCCATCGCGATTATCGCGAATACGTGCCACCAATAACTTGCGATTCCTAAAACGAGCACGAGTCCTGCTAGTCCATATACACGTCTTCCTGTAAATAATAAAGCTTCCGTTGGCTCATAACTTCTAATCGTTCTCATAAATCCAATTAAAAATGGAACGAGGAATAAAGAGTATGTAGTTGAACCTATTGAAACGACAGGCCACCAAGGAATAAAACTTGTCACCGCGTCTCCTGGTATAAGAATAAATACTGGTACAAGCCATAAACGATTTGATTCATGTAGCCCAATTCGTAGCCCACGCTTACCTTTTTTAATTTTCGGCGTAGAATACCGTACTGCATTTTTAGAGATTAATAAACCCTCTACAACGAGCATAACGCCTAGTAAAATAGCAAGGGATACAATCGTACCCTCTTCACCTTCTCCAAGCTGTAAAAAGGAAACTGGCACCTTAGATGATAACAACAGGAATGCAATAGCGATACCGAACGTATACGCTACAGATAAATAGCGATACATAGCTGTTAATCCAAATAATAACGTCCAAAGTAAAATTGCCCATAAACTCGCTTTTGAAACGACGAGCCCGAGCCCGATCGTAATAATAGATACGATTAATCCGTACTTAATACCTGCAAATAGAGTTGTTCGCAGTTCAAACCAAATATCATATACTTTAAAAGAAAAATCTTTTCGTTCTCTTAATATACGTAAGTATCCAACGAAGATACTACTAATTAAAAATACATAGACAGCAGGGTGTAAGAAAAAACGTCCAACTGCTCGTAGTATTTCAAAAAGCCATGCCTCCACGAATTCATTCACCACCATTTATATCATTCTTTCTTTTTATTTTATCATATTTAACACATAAAAAAATACAGGCATCAAAGTGCCTGTATTCTTTCTTATTTCGCTATTAATTTCAATGCCGTTTGTAATTGTAAATCGTTTTCTCCAGAACGGATTTTTTCAATGATTTTATTTTGAATTGCTTCAGCTGTCTTTTTATCAAGTTGTCCTGTCGCTTCCATCTCATTTGCATTTTGGAATGCTTTCAGTGCTGATTCTGTCTCTTTACTAAAGTATCCATCATCACGGCCTGGTACATATCCTAAGCTCTTGAGCATTTCTTGCGCGTGTTTTACTTGCACATCATTCGAATTGTATGAAAGTGTCTTTTCAATTTGAATTGGTGTCGCGTGATAATAATCTGGTTGCTTCACTTCTACAGTTGGCGCGATTCCTTTTTTATGAATCCAATTACCGTCCGGTGTTAACCATTTAAACATCGTTAATTTAATATTACTGCCATCTTTAAATGGAACAGCCTGCTGAACAGTACCTTTACCAAACGTTTTTTCACCAATTAAATCGTATCCTTCTCCTTCTTTTAGCGCACCAGCTAAAATCTCTGAAGCAGAAGCACTTCCGTTATCAATTAATACTGAAATTGGATATGACTTTCTCTCTTTCAATTCCGTAGAGAATTTCTTCTTCTCACCATTTCGCTGTTCTACTTGCAACATTGGCTTTTTATCTGTCATGATTTCTCCTAGTATGTCTTCTACACTATTTAAATAGCCACCAGGATTACCACGTACGTCAATAACTAAGCCTGCTATATGTTTCTTCTCTAATTCTTTCAACTGATCCTTAAATTCTTTCGCAGTATTTTCAGCAAAAGAAGTAATTTGCATATAACCGATATCTTTTCCGCTCTCTTGCTTTACGGAACTAAATACAGTGAAGATTGGAATCTTTTCACGCTTAATTTTAAATACAATCGGATCAGCCACTCCTGCGCGCTTAATTTCAATTGCAACAGTCGTTCCTTTTTTACCACGAATTTTCAATACTGCTTCTTCACGTGATAAATCTTTCACACTATTTCCATCTACAGATAAAATTTGGTCATTTGGTTTAATTCCTATCTTTTCTGCTGGTGAACCTTTAATTGGCGATACGATAATAAGCTTACCGTCCGTTTTGTTCACTTCAGCTCCAATCCCTTCAAGTTCAGGATCTAGTGATTGACTAAACTGTTTTGCCGTTTCTTTATCCATATACGTGGAATAAGGGTCCTTCAGCGTAGACAACATGCCTTGTATTGCACCTTCGACTAACTTGTCGTCTTTCACGTCTTCCACATAACGTGAATCGATTAGTGCATACGCCTCATTAATTTTTGCCAAATTCCCTTGCGCTGTGCTAGCATTGCCATTCGACATCGTTTGCGTTACATACGCTGGATTTATCCCAAGCCAGTACATACCGCCAAACATCCCGCCAGCACCAATTAAAAATGCAACAACCATTCCAATAATTGCAACTCTACGTTTCAATGCGGAATTCCCCTTTCCAGAACACACAGGTGGTGTAGCAAAAGGCATCACACGATGTGTGATGCCTTTACCTATTTCTACTATATGATAAGCTTGTACGAATTATGTTTGCAACTTTTTATACTTTTAAGAAGCGACGAATTGACATTACACTTCCCCACATACCAATTAATGCACCGATTAACACTAATAAACCAGCTAATTGGAATACGAACGGGTTGTATGGTAGAAGCTCGAAAATTGTTCCGCCAAGTTTCTCATTAAACACACCTTGCAATGAATTATATATAACTAAAATTACTCCGATTGGAATAATTGATCCTAATACTCCTAGGAATAATCCCTCTAACAAGAACGGCCAACGAATAAACCAGTTTGTTGCACCAACAAGTTTCATAATTTCAATCTCAGTACTACGAGCATAAATTGTAATTTTAATTGTGTTAGAGATTAAGAACATCGCTGTGAATAGAAGACCAGCAATTAACAGAATCCCAATATTACGACCAGTTTTTACAGTATCAAATAATTTTTCAACTTGGCCTTTACCGTATTGAACATTACTTACAAACTGCATTTTCTCAATCTTTTTCGCAATTGTTGCTGTATCAGTCGGCTCTTTCGCCTTTACAACAAATACGTCTTTCAGTGGGTTATCTTGCTCAAATAGTTCGAACGTTTTTCCACTATCACCTAAGCTTTTAATTAAACGTTTCAACTCTTCTTCTTTAGAAGAATATTTAATAGAATCTACTTTCGCAATTTTACTCATATCTTCTTCTAATTTCTTTTGATCAGCTTCTTTTGCTGCTGGATCAATATGCACACGAATTTCCACATCTTGCTCTACTTTCGTCGCAAAATGGTTCATATTCATAATCGCTGTTAAAAAGACACCTACAAGTAATAATGTAACCGTTACTGCACTAACAGAAGCAAACGTCATCCATCCGTTACGGGATAGATTCTTTACACCTTCTCGCAAATGTCGACTAAGGGTCTTAGTCTTCATATCCGTATCCTCCCTCAATCTCGTCTCGAACAATTTTTCCGCCTTCAATCGCGATTACACGATGACGAATTGTATTTACGATATCTGAGTTATGCGTCGCCATAACAATCGTTGTACCACGCTCATTAATACGTTTAAAAATCTTCATAATATCAAGAGCCGTTTCAATATCTAAGTTACCTGTTGGCTCATCGGCAATTACAACCTTTGGTCTATTTACAATCGCTCTCGCAATAGCCACACGTTGTTGCTCTCCGCCTGAAAGTTCACTTGGAAGTGCATCTGCACGATCATCTAGACCTACAAGACCTAACACTTCTGTAACACGCTCACGAATCGCATCTGGTTCTTCTTCAATTACCTCTAAAGCAAACGCAACATTCTCATATACCGTTAATTTAGGTAGCAATTTAAAATCTTGGAAAATCACGCCTAATTGACGACGGAAATACGGAACATCTCTTTCTGCTAATGTTTCAATTACAAGTCCATTTACATTAATTGATCCTGTAGATGGTTTCTCCTCACGATACATCATTTTAATAAATGTAGATTTTCCGGCTCCACTCGGTCCAACTACGTATACGAATTCACCTTGTTTAATGTTAACTGTGAGACCAGCAATGGCTTTCATACCATTTGGGTACTCCTTATAAACATTCGTCATTTTTATCATTATTTATCACCCAATACTTAATGATTTTTTTCGAAATACTTTTCTGTACATTTGAAAATAAAAGAATAACCTTATTCTCGCTTGACCATTCTTGTTGAAGGTAGCTTCCATACATGCTTTTTATTAGCACCGCTACTCTATGTAATATATTTCAGCAAAATTCTACAAACCTCATTGTAACATCAAACGGTTTCCAGTTCGGATACATTTTTGTTACAGTTATGTTACATCCCCAAAAAAGGTAAACGAGCTGATTGTATTGCTTAACCTAAAGCGCTTTTCGGTCAAGTTATACAATCAGCTCGTTTATTAATTACGTTTCTTATTTATGTTCAGCTAACCACTCAGCTACTTTTTTCGCGTCCTCACCTTGAATAAGTCCAGGTGACATTGAGCCGCGACCTTTTTTAATAATTTCTTCGATATCTGCAGCGTCATACTTACTGCCTACTTTTCTTAAATCAGGTCCAGTTGCTCCTGCTAAATCTTTCGCGTGACAACCAGCACAACTTCTTTGGAAAATTTGTTCTGCACTATCTGTACTTGCAGACTGATTTGAAGACTTACTCTCTTCTTTATTTCCACATGCTCCTAAAGCAAAAACGACTGATGTCCCTAACGCAATAGCCAACAATTTCTTTTTCACTTCTATCGCTCCCCATTATTGATATTCTTTTCATTCATAACTAGACAATAATCTTCATAACACACTCATTATTCATTATAAGCATTATCTTTATATAGAAAAACTAAGGTATATTTCATATTTCCCACAAATATAGTGAGAAGCCTAATAAAATAAAGCTTTCACAAATTGTTTCAATTCTGTGAACACCTTAAAAAGTTCTATAAAGAGCCTTTTTCTTCAAACCAAAACTGAGAATCCCTATATAAATCCCTACTCTATTACCGCCCTGTTTTACTATTCTCTACTTTTTACAAAACAATATGCAGCGTTGTATTCTACATATAATCTCATCAAAAAGAGAAGTTGTCGTTTTCAACTTCTCTTCCTCATTATTTCATCAATATAAATAAGATAAACCTCTTTATATCCTCTTTTACCTCAGCATGTGCCAACAATCCTGTTGGCTATTTCTCTTATTAAATACGAGAACGTAAATACGCATCAATAAATGGATCAATTTCTCCATCCATAACTGCTTGTACGTTACCCACCTCTGTATTTGTACGGTGGTCTTTCACAAGAGAATACGGGTGGAATACGTAAGAACGGATTTGGCTACCCCATCCGATTTCTTTTTGTTCCCCGCGGATTTCATCTAATTGTGCTTGTTGTTCTTCTAGTTTCTTTTGATATAATTTTGCTTTTAACATTTTCATCGCATGCTCACGGTTTTTAATTTGAGAACGCTCTGACTGACACGTTACAACCGTATTTGTCGGTGTATGCGTAATACGAACTGCTGAATCTGTCGTATTAATGTGCTGTCCACCAGCTCCACTTGCACGGTACGTATCAATTTTCAAGTCTTCTGTACGCACTTCAATTTCAACTTCATCATTGAACTCAGGTACAACTTCACAAGATACGAATGATGTATGACGACGGCCTGAAGAATCGAACGGTGAAATACGTACAAGACGATGTACACCTTTCTCTGCTTTTAAGTAACCGTAAGCGTTATGACCTTTAATTAATAAAGTAACACTCTTAATACCAGCTTCATCACCTGGTAAGTAGTCAACCGTTTCTACTTTAAATCCACGTTTTTCAGCCCAACGTGTATACATACGTAATAACATAGAACCCCAGTCTTGTGACTCTGTTCCACCTGCACCTGGGTGTAATTCTAAAATAGCGTTATTTTTATCATAAGGATCACTTAGCAGTAACTGAAGCTCATACTCATTCATCTCTTGAATTAAAGTTTTTACTTCTGACTCTAATTCCTCATGTAGATCCTCATCATACTCTTCTTTTAACAGTTCATGCGTCATTTCTAAGTTTTCGAACGTCTCATCTAACTGACGGAAACTTCCAACCATATCTTTCAGCGCATTCGCTTCATTAATTACAACTTGTGCGCCTTGTTGGTCATCCCAAAATCCTGCGCTCATCATTTTTTCTTCTAACTCTGCAATTTGCTTTTCCTTAGTAGGGAGGTCAAAGAGACCCCCTAAAAGCCGCTAATCTCTTAGCCATTTTTTCTAATTCTTGCCTAATTTCTACTAATTCCATTTCCTTCACCTCTATGTAATTGCTGTTACTTTCATACGAAAACAAGGGAAACTCTCTCCACTTATTACGGAGAGAGTTTAATCCTTTTTATTATATATTTTTGATGTAAAAGTTTGCAAAGCAGTCTGAACTACAGTTTCCTATTACTGCCCAATGCCACAACAGTTTTTATATTTTTTGCCACTACCGCATTTACATAAATCATTGCGTCCCATTTGGTCACCTTTTACAACCGGTTTTTTCTTCGCTTCTTCGCCATCGCTAGATGGATGAACAGCTTCACCTTGAGCAACTTCTTGACGCTCTAAGTTTTGTTCAATTTCGGCTTTCATAATGTAACGAGAAATTTCCTCTTCGATAGAAGCAATCATTGACTCGAACATTGCGAATCCTTCCATTTGATACTCACGAAGTGGATCAATTTGACCGTAAGCACGTAAATGAATACCTTCACGAAGATGATCCATCGCATCAATATGCTCTGTCCATTTCGTATCTACAACACGGAATACAACAACTTTTTCGAATTCACGCATTTGCTCTTCTGGCAGAAGCTTTTCTTTGTCGTTGTAACGCTCTATTAACTTCGCGATAATTGGCTCGCTCATTTCCTCTGGAGCAAGGCGACGTAATTCTTCTTCTTTTACATCTCCTTCTTGCAGAAGGTTTGTATTTAAGTAGTCAACAAGACCTTTAATGTTCCAATCTTCTTCAATTTCCTCTTGTGTATGAAGCGCAACAGCACGTTCTACCGTAGATTTCATCATACCTTCAATAATACTGCGTAAGTTCTCAGAATCCATTACTTCTTGACGCTGTTTGTAAATAACTTCACGTTGCTGACGAAGTACATCATCGTACTGCAGTAACTGCTTACGTGCATCATAGTTATTTCCTTCTACACGTTTTTGTGCAGATTCTACCGCACGAGAAACCATTTTACTTTCGATCGGCTGTGAATCATCCATACCAAGACGATCCATCATTGCTTTCATATTATCAGAACCGAAGCGGCGCATTAGTTCATCTTCCATAGACAAGTAGAACTGCGTTACACCAGGATCCCCTTGACGACCAGCACGACCACGTAACTGATTATCAATACGACGACTTTCATGACGCTCTGTACCGATAACTGCTAGACCAACGTTTTTAATATCGTCTCCAAGCTTAATATCCGTACCACGACCAGCCATATTCGTCGCAATCGTTACAGCACCTTTCATACCAGCTTCTGCAATGATATCCGCTTCACGCGCATGGTTTTTCGCGTTTAAAATATTATGGCGTACACCTTTACGTGTTAACATTTTTGAAATAAGCTCTGACGTTTCAATTGCAACTGTACCAACAAGAATAGGTTGCCCTTGTTTATGACGATTTACAATATCCTCAACAACTGCATTAAACTTACCTTCCATTGATTTGAAGATTAAATCCGCACGGTCATCACGAATAATATCTTTATTCGTTGGAATTACGATAACATTCATATTGTAAATACTGCGGAATTCTTCTTCTTCCGTTTTCGCTGTACCAGTCATACCAGATAACTTTTCGTACATACGGAAGTAGTTCTGGAACGTAATTGTTGCAAGCGTCATACTTTCATTTTGAATTTCTACGCCTTCTTTTGCTTCAATAGCTTGGTGTAAACCTTCGCTATAACGACGACCTTTCATAAGACGACCAGTGAATTGGTCTACAATTACGATTTCGCCTTCTTGTACAACATAATCTGTATCTAGGTGCATAACAACGTGTGCACGAAGCGCCTGATTAATATGGTGAAGAAGTGCTACATGTTTTAAATCGAATAAGTTATCGATATGGAAAGCTTTCTCAGCTTTCGTAATACCATCTTCTGTTAACATTACATTTTTCGTTTTCACATCAAATGAATATTCTTTTTCATTTTCTAATGTACGAACGAATGCATTTGCAAACATATATAGCTCTGCTGATTTTTGAGCTTGTCCAGAAATAATAAGTGGCGTACGTGCCTCATCGACTAAAATGGAATCGACTTCATCGATGATAGCAAAATGAAGTGGACGCTGAACGCACTGCTCTCTATATAACACCATGTTGTCACGTAAGTAATCGAATCCAAGCTCGTTATTTGTGCTATACGTAATATCAGCAGCATAAGCAGCTTGTTTCTCTTCACGTGACATACTATTTAAGTTAATCCCTACTGTTAAGCCAAGGAACTCATGAAGTTGTCCCATTTCACTTGCATCACGTTGCGCTAAGTATTCATTGACTGTAACAACGTGAACACCTTTTCCTGTTAATGCGTTTAAATATACAGGTAAAGTAGATGTTAACGTTTTACCTTCACCCGTTTTCATCTCAGAGATATTCCCTTCATGTAAGGCAATACCACCCATTAACTGCACACCATATGGACGCATTCCAAGAACACGAGTTGCTGCTTCACGAACAACCGCAAAAGCTTCAGGAAGTAGATCGTCTACTGTCTCACCTTTTGTTAAACGCTCTTTAAATTCAAGCGTCTTTCCTTTTAATTGCTCATCAGTTAGTGGCTTAATAGATGATTCTAATGCATCAATTTGCTCAACTGTCTTCTGCATACGTTTAATTTGGCGTTGGTTAACATCGAACACCTTTTTTAAAATACCGATCATAGGGAATACGCTCCTCTTTTTATTAAAATAAAACTTCCGATTGCTTTTTTCTTTCTCTCTTTACAATCAGTCGTTATAAAAATCAAATATATGTTATGCCAATTTTTCTCCTAATTAAAAAAACTAAAATGTATAAACCTAATGATAATTGTAACACTTGTCTTATAACTATGACAACAATCGTCCAAATGTCTAGCCCTATATTCAGAAAAAGTTTGTATTTCATTTGTTCCAACAAACTAATCTCTCTTCGTTACAAATTTTGTATTAAATCTAAGTAGTATTCTTTTAAGTTCTCTTTTAAAGAAGATGGCTCAATTATTTTTATAGTTTTACCAAAACTAGCTAGATACGAGATGATAAAGTTAATTTCAGCAGGCTCATAAGTTCCTATTAAATACGTCCCTTCATGTTCCTCCCGTAATTTCATCGAAGGATATTGTTGTTGCTTAAATATCTCTATCCCCCTCGCAGTAATTGAGCATTTAAATTGAATAGCTTGTTCAGTTGCTTTCCAAAGACTATGTGCGTTATGTATATTTATATTTTCCAAATCCAAACTATCCTGAGCATCTACTATTTCTGACGACCTAATACGATCACAGCGAAACACTCGATAAGCAGATTTATCTAAATCGTAAGCCTGACAATACCAATAACCTTTCATTGCATAAATCGAAATCGGCTGAATCCGGCGCATTGTCGTTTGTTTCGGCGTTACATAGTTTATAGTTAAAGTCCTATTTTGAACAGCGGCTAACAAAATCTCTTCTAGATAACCACATTCATGTGCTTGTTCCGAATGAAAAAAGGAAACTCTTTTTTGCAAGTTTTCAATTTGCTCACGCTGTTTTGATGAAACACTATCCAAAAACTTCTTATTGATGGAACGAAACGAGATTTGAAAGGGAATACTTACAAAACTACTTAGTGCTTGCATTGCAAAATAAAGTGCAAAAACTTCATGATTTGTAAATAAAATCGGTGGTAATGTCATCGATTTTATTAAACGATATCCTCCATATCGACCATACTCTGCAAAAAGAGGTACACCCATTTCCTCTAAAGATGCAATATCACGTAAAGCTGTCCTTTTTGAAATTTGAAATTCATCCATTAAATCTTTCAATGTGAATGTTTGTTTTTGATTAATAAAGCGTAGCATCTGATTTAAACGTTCAACTTTTTTCATAAACTCTCCCTATAGGTGCCAATTCGCGGCACCTTATACTTGTATAGTAATAAGTGTAAACATATTTTGAAGGAGGCAATACAATGAACTTTGAAGTAATCACTTTTTTATCATTAAATGGGCAAGGTGCTAAAGCAATTGCATTTTACGAACAGCATTTAGGTGCTAAAGTTTTATTTAAAAAGAATTATAAAGAAATGAAAGAAATAGATCCGAATTTCACGTATAAAGAAAACCAAGAACATTATATTACCCATTCCGTTTTACAAATTGGTACTAATAAAATTATGATTGCAGAACAGGCAGTGGATTCCACACGCCCTTGGCAATTAAGTAATAGCTCATCATTATGCATTCAATCTAAAGATTTCCAAACCATTGAAACACTCTATCACAATCTAATTCAACATGATGAGGTTTATATTTTAACACCTTTTGAAAAAAACTCCTTCAGCCCGGGTTATGCCATTGTACGAGATCCTTTTGGAATAGTAATACAATTAACCGTGACAAAACATGACTTCTAAATTTCATTACGAATTAGCCATTAAAATTCATATCAATATTACAAGATAGGGAAGCAAAAAACATATAAAAAAAGCGTAGCCATTTTGGCTACGCTTTTGAATAATTATTTAGTTTCGATTAAACCATATTTCCCGTCTTTACGGCCATATACAACATTAGTTTCATTTGTATCAGCATTTGTGAAGACGAAGAAACTATGTCCTAGCATATCCATTTGCAAGATCGCTTCTTCAACGTCCATCGGTTTTAAATCGAATCGTTTTGTACGTACTAGTTCTAATTCATCCTCTTCTACCGCATCCAGAACAGCTACTGCTTCCGGAAGGATAAAGTTAGTTTTCACCGAACCTTTCTCACGTAACTTACGATTTACTTTTGTTTTATGTTTACGAATTTGTCGCTCAATTTTATCAACAACTAAATCGATAGCAGCGTACATATCGCTATTAGTTTCTTCTGCACGAAGTAATAAATCTGTAAATGGAATTGTTACCTCGATACGTTGCTTGTCAGAGTACACTTTTAAATTAACCTTAATCTCTGGGAATGTATCAAAATAACGCTCTAATTTACTTAGTTTTTTCTCTACATATTCCTTTAATGCTGGAGTTACTTCAATATTTTCACCACGAATGTTGAATTTCATAGATGAATTCCTCCTTTCAAGCCTATGTACTATAATTTCGACATTGGCTTAAAAACTCCTTCTAATTTTTTTAAAAAAATTAGTGGAATTGCGATTTTTTTATCGTTTTTTGTTGAAATGAAAAGATGCATCGTTTCTATCTTTATTTTATCCTATTAACATCGTGAATAACGAATGTAACTGTGGACAATTGGTTACAAAAAAGAAACAACTTTTTGACAACTTACCCACAACAAAAAAAGCCCTTGTTACGAGCAAGAGCTTTCGCCATCTATATAATGCTGCTAAAAATACAGCTCTATCTTTTCCCAAAACTTAATTTTTACAGTTTCACAACATTAGCCGCTTGCGGTCCACGTGCTCCATCAACAATATCAAACTCCACTTGTTGACCTTCTTCTAACGACTTATACCCATCTTGTTGAATAGCAGAAAAATGAACAAACACATCGTCACCATCTTCACGCTCAATAAACCCAAATCCCTTTTCTGCATTGAACCATTTTACTCGTCCTTGCATGTTCATTCCATTCCCTTCACTCTTAAAATCAGGGCATTCGCCCTATATTCTGACTATAACGAATGACAAGACTTTTAGTCAAAGAAGATTTGTCGTCTTTTTATTATTCCTTTCGACATTCACATATTAACCTCTACAAAGCGTCAAACAAGAAACTTCTCTCGCTCCTCGATCATACAAAAGGCTTCCAATTTGCCTAACAGTAATTCCTGTCGTATACACATCATCCACGATTAAAACACGTTGCTCATGAAACATCTCTTCTCCCTGAAAATAAAAAGGATTAACTCCCGATATCCTTTCTTTACGCTTCTTCTTACTTTGTTTTTCTGTTTCAATTCTTCTTAATGATGTACAAAATATTTTGACAGGCAAACAAGAAGCTAGTAACTCAGCTTGATTAAAACCACGCTCGTATTCTCGCTCTTCACTAAGAGGGACCGGAATCACAGCTGAAACATTCGCAAAATATTTTTGAAAAAGACTTCGAATAGGCTGATGAAAAATATGTACTAATTCAGCATCTCCTCGAAATTTAAACTGTGCTAATATTTCTTTCATCCCTTCATCATACACATACAACGAACGATTTATGAGAGACGGAAACCTCTGCTCGTTCGTCCACCTTATGCAATCCTTACAAATATCATCGTTCTTATATTCCGCTGGTACAAGTTCTAAAGGCCGACCACACTCCTTGCAAATATCCCCTATAATATAGGAAAGTTTTTGCTCACATCTATCACATATATACTTTTTATGGGGCTTAACAAAAAAAGTGTACCAACTAATCGCATACAAAATATATTCGTCACAAAGTAGACAATGCATCAATCTATCAGTCCTTGTTCTTTAGCATTTTTATTCATACTTTGAATATGTTTTTTCGCGCGTACCATCGCCTCTGTCTTTCCATAATGAAAATAGATGACATCTCCATCCGGTTCATCAGCGCTTCTGCCAGCACGCCCTGCGATTTGAACGAGAGCACTTTCTGAAAATATTTCTTCCTCAGCTCCTAAAATTGCCACTTGTAAATTTTTCACAGTTACCCCTCGTTCCAAAATCGTCGTTGTAACTAATAAAGGGATTTCTCCCTTCCTGAAAGCTGCTACCTTCTCTTTTCTCGCCATATCTTCTGCGTACACACCATCAATTTGATTATTTAATGATTTTAATAAGTGGCTAATTTCTTCTACATATCGCACATGAGGAACAAATAGAAAAATGGGGTATCGTTTAGATAAGTACATATTTAACCATTGTAATAACGCACGAGGGATTTTTTTACGCATAAGACCCTTCTTCCAATTTCCGCACCACCGAAATATCGGGACTGGCAATGGATGACGATGATAACGTCCTGCAATAATAACCCCTTTTTGCTTACCATTCTGTAATTTGCGCTTCCAATTTTCATCTGGAGTTGCAGTTAAATAAATACGTGCTGCCTCCTCTTTCATCGCTTCGTTTACTGCATAATGCAACATCTTATCCGCATGATATGGAAAAGCATCTATCTCATCTACAATCATGACATGGAACGCTCTATAGTAACGTAACAATTGATGTGTAGTCGCAACGATTAACGCCGCATCTTTTTCTCGGTCTAAACTCCCTCCGTATAAAGCAGCTACGTTTATATTTGGAAACACTTCTTGTAATCTTGGTGCTAACTCAAGTACAACGTCTGTTCTCGGCGTTGCAATGCAAACTCTCTCTCCCCTTTGTAGTGCCTCTGCAATTCCACGAAACAACATTTCTGTTTTTCCAGCCCCGCACACCGCCCAAATGAAAAATGATTCTTTCTGCTTAACAGCATCAACAACACCTTGCGCAGCCAATTCCTGACCAGCAGACAAAATACCTTTCCACTGTAAAGGATTCAAATAATTTTCTCCTTGTATTTTAGCAATCCCGCGCACCAGTACAGCACATTCACTTACCCTTCCCATCGTTATACACTTACGACAATACGTACATACTTTACTGCACCGTTTACATACAAATGATGCAAATAGTCGTTGCTCTATATTGCCGCAACGCTGGCACGTATATTTTGAAAATTTCTTAATTACACCTTGCACACAAACGATTTCTCGGTTCCTTTTCAAATGATCCAATTTATCCTGCAAATCTGAAGAAAGTTCTTCTAACAATAACTGTCTACCAGCTAACATCATCAATAACCACCTCCAGCACTACTATAAATCCTTCTCTTTATCTCGTAAAAACTCAAAAAAGCCGATAACCTACTTATAAAATAGTAAGCTATCGACTTTATACACATATTTTATTCAATTATAAATCCTAGAATCTACCGTATCCTAAGAAATGTTTTTGGTTGTACGAACTGTTAATATCACCGTACGCAATCCCTTTATCACTCGCATGAATCATTTGTCCATTCCCAACATAAACACCGATGTGAGATGGACCATTTTTATAAGTGTTTTGGAAGAACACTAAATCTCCAGGCTGTGGGCTACTTACTTTAGAAACTGAATTCCAATATCCATTAACATCTTGACGTCCTACACCAAAGATGTAAGAAATGAATCCACTACAGTCAAAACCACCGTTTGATGGAGATGCACTTGCCCAAACGTAAGGCATACCTAAGTATTGTTTCGCTTTACCAATTACGCCAGTATCCGGTACTGGTACTGGTACTGGTACTGGTGCTGGTACTGGTGCTGGTGCTGGTGCTGGTGCTGGCTTTTCTTTTTTAGGTTCTTCTTTTTTAGGCTCTTCTTTTTGAGCTTGTCCACCATTGTTCGCTGGTGCAGCTTGCTCTGCAGGTGCTGGTGCTGGCTGAGCTTGTGCCTCTTTAGCAGCTTGTTCTGCTTGTTTTTGAGCAGCAGCTTCTTGTGCCGCTTTTGCTTGCGCTTCTTCTTCCGCAATACGTTGTAATTGCAGTGCTTGTTTCTCAAGATCTTTCAATTGGCTTTCCGTGCTTGTCATCGTAGTTACAACTGTATCCATTTTACCGCTTAAATCGTTTACCGCTGTTGCTTTTTTCTCTTTTTCAACGTCAAGTTCTTTCTTAGCAGTTTCAATTTGAGCTTGTGCTTCTTTTAATTCTTTTTGTTTTTCTTTTACTGTCTCAACATCTTTTTTCACGTTCGTTTGATCTTCTTGTTGAGTTTTCATGATATCTTCGTCAGACTCAAGAATTTTAGACATAGAATTGAAACGATCCACTAAATCTGCAATGTTTTTAGAGTTTACAAGAACTTCTGTTACAACGTTCGTGTTCGGTTGTTCTTGTAGTGCAACTAAACGTTTTCTTAATAACTCTTCACGTTTTGCAATCTTTGTTTGTAATTCTGCAATATCTTTATTTTTCTTTTCAATTAATTGCTCAGTGTCAGAAACTTTTTTCGTTGTTTCATCAAGTTTTGTAGCGTTCTCTTGAACAGACTTATCTAAACCTTGAATTGTTTTGTTTAAATCATTCATTTGTTTTTGTAGTTCATCACGTTCTTGTTGTTGTTTATGTAAAGTATCATTTTGTGTGTTAATTTGTGATTTCACGTCAGAAATTTTATCTTCTGCAAATACATTTGGTGTTAGCCCTGAAAACATTAACCCTGCAACTAATGCGCAAGATGCCATTTTTAGCTTTTTCATTTTTTTTTTACACCGCTTTCTTTTTTTCATTTTCCGTATATAACCTATTAAAATTTATACCATAATTCGGGAGTTTTTTTGCTAATGTTACGGTTTTGTAAAATAAATGTAATATTACATTTATCTCTATAGCAAAGTATATCTAAATTTGTATATATATGTAGAAATTTAGGTGACTTCCGACATTTTTTATAGAATTGAAAAAAACGTAAGGGAATCCCTTACGTTTTGAAAATACTCCAAGTATGAATGAGATAGAAACGTTACTTCATCCATTTCTCAGCCCAATTTTGGACTTCATCCATAACACGTTCCAACGCTTTCCCTTTATCAGTTACACCATACTCGATTCTAACTGGTACTTCTGGGTAAACATTACGAACTACAATACCTTCACCTTCTAATTCCTTTAAACGTTCTGACAACATACGATCGCTCATATTCGGTATAATATCTGCGATTTCTCTAAAACGTTTCGGCTCTTCAAGCAAAGATTTAATAATTAAGCCAGTCCATTTCTTACTAAGCATTGTAAAAGCTGACTCAAACTTTGGACATAAACAAGAATTATGCTCCATATGTTTCACCTCTCTTCCATTATAAAATAGTTTCTTGTAAAAAGTAAGTAATAAAACTTTCCTCATTATTTAATTTTACATACATTTTACCATTTCCAAATATTAACTTGTCAATTCTTCGTAAAATACCCGTAAAAAAACCCTCTTCAAGTAAGAGAGCTTTTACATCTTTATCACTTCGTATACCAGCCTAAACCAAGCGCACCTTCACCTAAATGCGTGCCAATTACAGCTCCGAAATAACTCGTACGAATTGTAACATGAGGGTATTGCTCTTCTAATTCTTTCTTCCATTCCTCAGCTTCCTCTTCACGATTTGCATGAATAATGACAACTTCCATAGGTACACCTTTATTTGCCTGCTCATCAAAGATTTCAATGATGCGCTTCAACGCTTTTTTACGCGTACGAATTTTCTCGAATGGAATAATTACTTTATCTCTAAAATATAACACTGGTTTTACTTGTAACAAGCTGCCGATAAAAGCTTGCGCACTATTTAATCTTCCACCACGTTGTAAATGATGTAAATCATCCACTACAAAATAGGCATCCATCGTTTTTTTCATTTCATCGAATCGAGCGACAATCTCTTCTGGCGTCTTGCCCTCACTTGCTAATTTCGCACCTTCACGTACGAAAAACCCTTGTACTTCACAACTAATTTCAGAATCGTACGTATATACATTAATACCCTCTACCATCTGCCCAGCTGTCGTTGCTGTTTGGTATGTACCACTAATTCCACTTGAAAGATGAATGCTAATTACTGCATCATATTCTTTAGATAATTCTTCGAATAACTCAACAAACTTTCCGATTGCTGGCTGAGAAGTTTTTGGAAGTTCTTCCTGTTCACGTACTTTCACATAAAAATCATCTGCTGAAATTTCAGCTTCTTCTTGGTAAGATTCCGTTCCAAACACAACGTTTAACGGAATCATATATATATTTAGTTCGTCACGAATATGCTTCGGTATATATGCTGTACTATCAGTAACAATAGCTGTTTTCATTTTCGTACCTGCCTTATAAAAAATTTTTATTCCCTAATTTTACACGAAAACGAGAAAAGGTGCATCCATACATAAAAATGCCAATTAGAAATTATAATCACCCTCTCGACAAATTACAACAACAAGATCAAATCCTCATCAAAAATTTCAACATATTTGCAAAAAATGTTTGAATATAAAAACGACCGCTTTTAAAATGTAAAGTACTAGTCATTTTGAAGAATAGGGGCGTATACCATTGTTATTACAATATTTAACAATCAAAGGCTACGGCGAGCACGAAATTGTCATTCAAAAATCGAGATTCATTTGCTATGTGAGTCGCGCCACAACAGAAGAGGAAGCTCAAGCATTTATACAAAAAATAAAAAAACAAAATTGGAATGCAACACATAATTGTTCTGCATATTTAATTGGTGAACAAGATCAAATTCAAAAAGCTAATGATGACGGTGAACCGAGCGGCACAGCTGGTGTACCTATGTTAGAAGTATTAAAAAAACGAGGTCTAAAAGATACTGTCGTCGTCGTTACACGCTATTTTGGCGGCATCAAACTTGGTGCTGGTGGATTAATTCGTGCATATGGAAAATGTACAAGTGAAGGTCTTAACCATGTCGGCGTTGTTGAACGAAAACTAATGCGCGTTATGCAAACAGAAATTGATTACACGTTGCTTGGCAAACTAGAAAATGAATTACGTAATTCAGAATATGCCATTAAAGATATACATTATCTAGAAAATGTCACATTCGATACTTATGTAGAAGAGGACAAAAAACAACCATTCACAGATTGGATGATTGAATTAACAAATGGGAAGTGTACAATTAAAGAAGGAGATATGTTGTACTTAGAACAAGACGTTATCTAAGAACAGCTAACTTATCGCCTTTAAAGATTAATGTAGTGAATTAATTCCCTACAAATGAACTAAGGAGATTATATATGGAAGAACGTTATTATCATCTCCAAAATAGCAGAATAAAAAAGAAACGTAGAAGAAAACTTTTCTTCTTTCTTATTTTCGCATTTTTATTTGGTAGCGTAGGACTTTATGTGTTAAATTCCTACACTTCTCTCATGGGGATGTACAGTGGATTTAACCGTGAAAAATCTAAATTACGAGCAGAAGATGTGGAAATCACAAAAAAACCTTTCACAATACTAATTATGGGTATTGAGGATTACGCAACAGATGGTCAAAACGGCCGAACAGATTCACTTATGTTCGCGACAGTTAATCCAAACTCAAAAAAGGTTTCACTTATGAGTATCCCTCGCGATTCTCGTGTTAAGATTGTTGGCAAAAATAAAGAAGACAAAATTAACGCTGCCCATGCTTACGGTGGAGAAAAAATGGCAATTGACACCGTCGAAGGATTTTTAAAAGTTCCTGTTGATCATTATATTAAAATTGATTTCCAAGGCTTTAAAGGTATCGTTGATGCTGTTGGAGGTATTACAGTTGATGTTCCTTTTGATTTCGAGGAGCGCTCCGATATAGATTACTACAAATTAATTCAATTTAAACAAGGTAAACAAAACTTAAACGGTGAAGAAGCACTCGCTTACGTCCGCATGCGAAAGCAAGATCCTAACGGTGACTATGGTCGAGCTGCGAGACAAAGGCAAGTACTGGCGGCTGTTGCCCAAAAGCTAAATTCTGCTTCAACCGTATTTAAAATTAAAGATTTAACCACGGTAGTTGGGAAATATATAAAAACCGATATTCCTATTTCTGACGGACTTGCTCTTTACAATAAAATCTCTGGATTCGACCCACAAACGATACAAACATTAAAGCTTGAAGGAGAAGATAAAAAAATTGGTGGTATTTATTATTTCCTTCCAGACCCAATCAGTGTAGAGACAACTCGTAACGAGATATTAAAAGAAATAGGGGAAAAAGAACAAGCCCCAACAGAAACTACAAAAAATGAGAGTACAAATTCTGATTCTAACTCCATCGCAAAACAAAAGAAGGAACCGAGTGAGAACAAAACACCACCACCTCCTCCTCCTTCTACAAATGCTCATGCAGAGTGGATTATGAGGAATCATGAATAAAAAAGAGCCAAATCGTATACGATTTGGCTCTTTTTATTTCCCGCGATTGTTGTGGGCTAATACTAAATGAAGGATGCAACCTTCCATTTAGTAAAGTTTCACTTTATTTGTTGAAGTGTTGTAAAATCGCTTCTACAATACGCTCTGATGCACGACCGTCGCCGTAAGGATTAGATGCTTTCGTCATCTTATCATGAGCTTCTTTATCTGATAACAACTCATCAGCAAGACCAAAGATTGTTTCTTCATCTGTTCCTGCTAATTTCAGCGTACCTGCTTCGATACCTTCTGGGCGTTCCGTCGTGTCACGAAGGACAAGAACTGGCACACCTAGTGACGGTGCTTCTTCTTGTACACCACCAGAATCAGTTAGCATTAAGTATGAACGAGCTGCAACGTTATGAAAATCGATTACATCTAGCGGCTCAATTAAATGAATGCGGCTATGCTCGCCTAAAATATCATTCGCTATTTCGCGAACAACAGGATTCATATGAACAGGGTATACAACTTGTACATCTTCGTGTTTATCAACAAGACGCTTAATTGCACGGAACATATTGCGCATTGGTTCCCCTAAGTTTTCACGACGATGTGCTGTCATAAGTACAAGACGATTATTTCCAAGTTTTTCTAATACAGGATGGCTATAAGTTTCTTTTACAGTCGTCTTCAGTGCATCGATCGCTGTATTTCCTGTTACGAAAATGCGTGACTCATCTTTATTTTCTTTTTGTAAGTTCGTTGCTGATTTTGTTGTAGGTGAGAAATGAAGATCCGCCATTACACCTGTTAGTTGGCGATTCATCTCTTCTGGATATGGAGAATACTTATCCCATGTACGAAGTCCTGCTTCAACATGTCCTACTGGAATTTGATTATAGAAAGCAGCTAAGCTTGCAATAAATGTCGTCGTTGTATCACCATGCACAAGTACGATATCAGGCTTCGCTTCTTTCATTACTTTATCTAAACCTTCTAAACCACGTGTTGTAATATCAATTAACGTTTGACGATCTTTCATGATATTCAAATCGAAATCTGGCGTAATTCCAAAGATATTTAATACTTGATCTAACATTTGACGGTGTTGTGCTGTTACAGTCACAATCGATTCAATTTTTTCTGGGTGCTTTTGCAATTCTAATACAAGAGGTGCCATTTTAATTGCTTCTGGTCGTGTCCCGAAAATTGTCATTACTTTTAAACGTTCAGTCATTTCATTACCTCTTTTCTTTCACTAGTTACAACTTCTATTATCGCATATAAAAATATGCATGTGAAAATACACTTTTTAACGTACCTGAGAAACATTACTATTACAGACGCCTTTTCGCCCAACTGAGTAATAATCTAACCCCTGCTTCTCGGCATCCTCATTAGTATAACAATTTCTCCCATCAAATAGAATAGGTTCCCTCATAAGCTGTACATACTTCTCTAGCGGATAATTTCGAATTGATTCCCATTCTGTTACGATAAAAACTGCATTTGCCGCTCTAATCGATTCGTCTATGCACTCAGCGTATCGTATAGCATTTCCAAATATACCTTTTACATTTTGAATAGCCTGCGGGTCATATACAACCACATCTGCACCTATATTAATTAATTCTTGTATTATAATAAGTGAGGGTGCTTCCCTAATATCGTCAGTATTCGGTTTGAATGCTGCACCAAGAACCGCAATCCGCTTCTTCTTCATATCTATCATTTTCTTCGCTTTTTCTATTAACAACAACTGTTGTTTATTATTCACTTCAATGACTGCTTTCAACAAGCGAAAATCATGAGAAACATTCCCTGCAATTTGCACAAGTGCTTTCGTATCTTTCGGAAAACAAGACCCTCCATATCCGACGCCTGCATTTAAAAAAGATGGGCCAATTCTCTTATCCATCCCCATCCCTGTAGATACATCTAATATATCTGCACCCACCTGCTCACATATGTTGGAAATCTCATTAATAAAACTAATCTTCGTAGCCAAAAAAGCATTAGATGCATATTTAATCATCTCAGCACTTCGAATATCCGTAATATACGTTTGTAAGCTTAATTTGCTGTACAAATTCTCTACTTTCCTTGCTGCTTCCTCACTACATGCTCCAATTACAATGCGATCACCATGAAAAAAATCATAAATACCAGAACCTTCCCTTAAAAATTCTGGATTCGATACGATATGTAATTTGTGTCTACCTTGTAGTTTCTCCTCAATCCATTCCCTCATCGCATCATTGGTACCTACTGGAACCGTACTTTTCGTAACAACAATAATATCGTTATTCACATATGTTCCAATATCATCACAAGCACTACGAATATACGTTAAATCTGCTGTTCCATCTAATAAAGATGGTGTTCCAACTGCAATAAATATAAACTCTACATCATTAAATGCCGTTAGTCTGCTTGCTGTAAAAGTTAAATGACTGTTCTCATACTCTTCATTTATTAATTCATTTAATCCACATTCATAAATAGGTAACTCACCTTGTTTGATCCGTTCAATTTTTTCACTATTTATATCAAAACATGTGACTGAATGTCCCAATTTCGCCAATCCTACTCCAGTAATCAATCCAACATATCCGGTACCTATTATCGTAATTTTCATTTTCCTTTCGCACAGGAATATACATAAGAAAATATACGAATACATAGAATCCCCCCTGTGCTTCCCCCTCTCGCACTAAAAATAAGAAAACTTTTTTCTTATTTATTATATGAATTGTCTTTTTATTCATTTTTAAGATTTTGTAAAGTTAAATGATGCAATATATATAAAATGTAAATTCCCACATTTTAACACGGAACTTACTCATTTTTACGTGCAACACTTATAATAAAATACTTGTTATAGAAGAGGCAGATACACTGTCATATTTCAAGTCGCAATATGAACAACCTTCTCAAACGATCCAGCATTCTATTTACAATTGTCATATATTCTATGCACTTCCATTTACAGCTAAAAGAAAAAAAGATTGAATTCTAATCTTTTTGTGATACCATATGTTATGAGCCTGTAAATAAACATCATAATTTTCAGATAAATACAATTAGAAAAATTACGTTAAACTATAAAAGGTGGGGTATTAATGGACTCACAAGTGATTTATGCCATTTTGGCATCTTTCATCACTGTACTCGTCGTTACTCCTTTAGTTATTAAATTAGCTTTTAAAATAGGAGCAACAGATAAACCAAACGCACGTAAAGTACACCAAAAAATTATGCCTCGTCTTGGCGGGTTAGCAATTTTCATCGGTGTAGCTGTAGGATTTGTTGTCGGTGGATTGTACGAACAAAGAATGCTATCGATAACTTTAGGTGCTATCATTATTGTTATCATCGGGATTTTAGATGATATGTACGAACTATCTGCGAAGGTAAAATTCGGTGGACAACTATTAGTTGCCATCATGATTGTAAAAAGTGGATTATTAGTGCAAGTATTATATATTCCAATTCTCGGAGATACTGAACTCGGATGGCTTGCTTATCCAATTACAGTATTTTGGATTGTCGGTATTACAAATGCCATCAACTTAATTGATGGATTAGATGGATTATCCGCAGGGATTTCATCTATCGTACTTGCAACGCTAGCATATATGGCCTTCACTAGCCCATGGGGTACTGGAGCAGCTATTATATTACCTCTAGCACTAATCACATTAGCAAGTACAATTGGATTTTTATTCTACAATTTCCATCCTGCAAAAATCTTCATGGGAGATACAGGAGCACTATTTTTAGGATACTGTATTTCTGTTATATCGTTACTTGGATTATACAAAAGCGTAACGTTATTCAGCTTTATCGTTCCAATTATTATTTTAGGTGTACCTATATTTGATACGACGTTTGCAATTATCCGCCGTATCGTAAATAAAAAGCCTATTTCAGCACCAGATAAGTCGCATTTACATCACCGTTTGCTTGCAATGGGATTCTCTCATCGTAAAACGGTACTAATTATTTACGCACTTGGTATTTTCTTTAGCGTAAATGCAATCATTTTCAGTAGTGCGACACTATGGTTATCCATTATTCTTCTTTTCGTTTTAATCTTCTTTACAGAAATTATTGCTGAAGTAATCGGTCTTGTACACGAACGTTACAAACCAATTATTTCCTTCTATAAAAAAGTGAAAAAACGCGAAGACTAATTGTAGTATAGCCTTCACTTTTATGAAATATTCAAATAGCATCCTCTTTTTCATAAGAGGATGCTATTTTTATTTTTTAATCCTTATTCCCCATTTCCAAAATATAGATTGTTTGAGAGTGCCTCTATTGGAGAAAGATATACGTATAACGAAAAAGTATCAAATTTTCATTTTTACATCTTGATTGTCAAACTGAGGGTGAATGTTATGATCAAGCGATTACTTCAATGTATAATTTTATTTTTAACTATTACTATGTACGCATCATCTAATACAGAAGCAACTACAGACATTCAAGCAGAAGATCAACACAGCACTCAAACTACCACTCCTACAAAAAAAATTGCGTACTTAACATTTGATGACGGACCGAATAAATACACACCACAGATTTTAAATATTTTAAAAGAGAAGAACGGAAAAGCAACTTTCTTCGTTATTGGCGGAAAAGTGCCACATTATAAAAAAACGATGGAGCGATTGATTAAAGATGGACATTATATTGGTCTCCATAGTATGTCACATGATGTAAAACGTCTTTATACTGGCGATCCATCAATTTTAATTGAAGAAATGGAGCAAACCCAAAATATTGTCCGGCAAATTACACATCTAAATACACATCTCGTTCGTGTCCCATACGGTAGCATGCCTTACTTAAAAAAGAATTACCGCGACGCACTCGTATCTTCCCAGTATAAAATGTGGGATTGGACAATTGATACATATGACTGGAAAAGCTATGATAATCCTTCCGCAATACTAGAAAGAGTGCAAAATCAAAGCGATGAACAAGTAGAGGTTATTTTAATGCATGATTCTAGTGTCACAGTGCAAATACTTCCAAAAGTAATTGATTATTTGCAATCACAAGGATATAAACTACTTCCCTACAATCCATCTTCCCATCTCGAAGTAAATTTTTGGAAAGACACAAGATTGTAACAGCTTTAGTGCTTATATACTAAAGCTGTTTTATTTTCCTCTTCCCACACTTCCCATTTTTGTGTAAAATTTTAAATAGTGATGAAGTTTCGAGGTGAATAGAAATGAAACGAATAGATCTCATTTTTAACGCAATACAAAAAGGGAATTATACAGAAGGTGTAACAGCATCAGAACTCGCTACACTTCTACAGTTAGACCGTGCAAATGTTAGTAGCGACTTAAACAAGCTCGTGAAAGATGATCGTTTATTAAAAACGAGTACACGTCCTGTCCGTTTTTATATAGAAACGAATACTTCATTGGAAACGCATTCAACAAAGGGTACTTCATTAGATACATTTGCAATTGAAAATACAAGCCTAAAAATTGCAATTGAAAAAGCGAAAGCTTCTATTCTCTATCCTCCAAACGGTATGCACACTTTACTACTTGGAGAAACAGGTGTCGGAAAATCTATGTTCGCTTCTTTAATGCACGAATATGCAATTGAGGTAGAACAACTCCCAAAAGGAGCACCTTTTATCGTCTTTAACTGTGCTGATTATGCAAACAATCCACAACTACTACTGGGACAGTTATTTGGGATAAAAAAAGGAGCTTACACAGGTGCCAGTGATCAAAAAGGTTTAATTGAAAAAGCCCATGAAGGAATCCTTTTCTTAGATGAAGTACATCGTCTTCCTCCAGAAGGACAAGAAATGCTCTTCACATTTATTGATCGCGGAGTATATCGCCGCCTTGGAGAAACAGAAAATGAACGTAAGGCACAAGTATTAATTATTACTGCAACAACAGAAGAACCAAACTCATTTTTATTAAAAACATTTACAAGACGTATTCCAATGACCGTTACGCTTCCACCACTTCGTGAGCGAACGCATAAAGAACGCTTTGCTTTATTGCAACTATTCTTCACAAATGAAGCAATTCGTCTAAGGAAAGAGATTCATGTTAGTCCAAATGCAATGCGGGCTTTCGTCTTTTACAATTGTCCAAATAACATCGGCCAATTGAAAACGGATGTACAAATTGCCTGTGCGAAAGCTTATTCTGATTTCGTAACAAAAAAACGTGATTCTGTCGGTGTTTCAAGTACAGATTTACCTTGGTATATGAAAGAAGGACTGTTTATCGAAAGAAAGAGCCGTCACCTATACCAAATACCAAATGAAACATTTGTATTTACAGGTGATGAAGGCTGGAGCAAGCATAAAACAGAAGATGAAAAACGTTCTTCTATTTACGATTATATTGATTATAAATATGAAGAACTTCAAGCACGCGGCATTGAAGAGGACGAATTAGAATTACTAATAGAAAATGATATCCAAAGCTTTTTCGTTCAATATTTTAACCAAATGTCTAAAAAAACAGGTCATGAAAATGTTTTTAAAATTGTGGATCGTAATATCGTTTCCGTATGTGAAAAAATTGCAGAACTAGCTGAAAAACATTTATCTAAGACTTTTGATGAAAAAGTGTTTCTTGCTTTAAGTTTACATGTACAGACAACTCTACAACGATTACAGGGCGGGAAACAAATTCACCACCCACAATTAAATCAAATTCGTACGAAATATAAAGAAGCTTTTTCCGTAGCTATGCAATGCATTCAACTACTGGAAGAAGAATTACAAATAACAATGCCCATGGATGAAGCAGGCTTCTTAACAATGTTCTTCGTTGTTGATCCATTTCCTGCCTCACAAACAGAAGTAAAAGTATTAATATTAGCGCACGGTAATGGCATCGCAACAGAAATGGCAAATGTTGCAAACGAACTTCTCGGTATTGATGAAGTAACTGGTATCGATATGCCCTTGCATGAGTCACCGAAAGATTTCTTAGAGCGTGTTAAGGTGTATATGAAAACACTTCAAAATGTAAACGGGCTTCTCTTACTTGTTGATATGGGATCTCTCGCTTATATCGGTGACATATTAGAAACTGAGTTCAAAATTCCTGTACGTGTTCTCTCGATGACAAGCACACCACATGCACTAGAAGCAGCTCGAAAAGCTCAGCTTGGCTACTCATTAGATGCACTATATGAAACAGTGAAGAACTTAACGCCGTTCTATTTAAATGTACAAGAGGAAAAGAAAAAGCCGCTGTCACCAATGAAATCAGTTATTTTAACAGCTTGTTTAACTGGTGAAGGAAGTGCTTTAGCAATTCAAAAAATGTTAGAGAACTATTTACGCTTTGATAAAGACTTAATTGAAATTATTCCGATTAGCATCGTTCACGAAAAAGATTTAACAAAAATGATCGAGAACATAAAAAAAGAGCGTAATATCATTTGTATCGTCACGAATTTCGATGTGCAAGTACCATGCTTAACATACCACTTCCAAGACATTGTGAACTACACAGCGATTCAGCCAATTCAAGAATTAATTACGTATGAAGAAACATATGCGAAAATGGCTGACATTCTTGAACAACAAATGCAGCGTAACGATGGCGCATTACTCATTAAAACAATTCGTTATGCATTAAATACAATTCAAGAATTAATTTCTTTACAGCTAACTCCTGACAGTTTAATGGGTGTGATTTTGCATATGAGCTGCATGGTTGACCGTCTTCAAAAAGGTGAAAGTCTCCTCCCTCATCCTGATAAAGAGAAACGAAGACAAGATGAGTACTGGATGTATATGAAAGTAAAAAAAGCATTGCAACCTATTGAAAATACATTTGAAATACAAATACCAGATGACGAAGTATTTTATGTAATGGACTTCTTCATCAAAAATCAACCTGTAAAAAATTGATCTAGGCGATATTTTAAATATATCGACTTACCGGCAATACTTCACAAAAACGGCAACCAATATAATAAAAAAGGCTGTTCCAATTTTTTGGACAGCCTTTTTTCTACTTCTTTACTTTCCTGATTCTCCCCCTTATTTCTCCCTTCTTATTGGACTTCGTATAAACATTTACATATACATTCGCCTCAATGATTTCTTGAAGTAGGCTATCAAACGCTCTCCCCTGTAAAGGCCCTTCAAAATCCTCCACATTGACTACACCAGTCACGACTCCTTCATTTACACTAATACCTTGCTTTAGCGGACCAAACAAATTTAAAACAACTGGACCAATTTGATCCGCTTTCCCTAAATGAATTTGGCATGATGTAACTTTTTCAATGTTTTTCAATATGACCCGATATTGCAATTTCTTTAAATCACCACTAAATATAAACTCTGTTACACCATATGCTTCTGTATTTACAGGGGGTATTTCCCTCTTACCTGTTAACCTCGCAAAGAAATGTGTTGTCATACGGGCATTCTCCTTATATAAATTTCCCAGCACTACTTCTACTACTTTATGGTTTATACATAATCATTTATGACTTTTTCAAGTTTTAATTACGAAGAAAAGATTCACACAATCTTTACATTAGAATCGTTCCTTTTGCTTTACTCCCTCTTGTATAATGCACTTAGAAAAACATTCTCGGAGGTCATTTTGGAAAATAACAAATACACTTTTCACACATTATTAGAGATTTTTCTCGTCTCATTTAAATTAGGACTTACTTCATTTGGTGGCCCTGTCGCCCATCTCGGCTATTTCCACCACGAATACATACAAAAAAGAAAATGGATGGATGAAAGAAGCTATGGAGATTTAGTAGCACTATGCCAATTCCTCCCTGGTCCTGCTAGCAGTCAAGTCGGTATGGGGATTGGATTACTAAGAGGTGGATTATTAGGAGCTATTATTTCATGGATTGGATTCACTTTACCGTCTGTGCTTGTTTTGGTTTTCTTCGCCTCGTTCCTTAATCAGTTTAATCTTGGAAGTACTGGCTGGATTCACGGGCTAAAACTTGTAGCAGTCTCCATTGTTGCTCATGCCATATGGGGAATGGCGCAAAAATTAACGCCAGACCGAAATCGTGCGACGATTGCGATTGTAACTGCCGCAATCGCCTTATTATGGCCAAGTAGCTGGACACAAGTCATCCTCCTTATAATATCGGGCTTTATCAGCTGGTTTTTATATCGTAACCAACCAATTAGCCAATCTCAAAATATAAAAGTACCTATTTCAAAAACAATAGCAGTTTCTTGTCTCGTCTTATTCTTCGGACTATTACTACTGCTACCAATATTAAGACCGTTCTCTTATTACATCGCTTTATTTGATAGTTTCTATCGCTCTGGTGCACTTGTATTTGGCGGAGGACACGTCGTACTTCCTCTTCTTGAAAGTGAGTTTGTACAAAACGGGATGATGACAAAAGAACAATTTCTGGCTGGATACGGATTAACACAAGCAGTACCAGGACCACTCTTTACATTTGCCTCTTATATAGGAGCCACGCTAAATGGAACCGCCGGAGCAGTTGTTGCAACAATCGCGATTTTTCTTCCTGCCTTCCTGCTCGTTATTGGCGTCTTACCATTTTGGGACAGTGTAAGGAGAGTATCCTACATACAAGGCGCACTACTTGGAGTGAATGCAGCCGTTGTCGGTATTTTACTAGCAGCTTTTTATGATCCAATCTGGACGAGTACAATTATGAATTCTGTGGATTTCGTTTTTGCTTCTCTTCTATTTTGCTTACTCGCTTTTTGGAAAACACCGCCTTGGGTTATCGTTATACTCGGAGCCTTCGGCGGATATATTCTATCCATTTTGTAAACCTAAAAAAACGACGGCCCTATTTAGCCGTCGTTTTTTCTATTAAAACTTCACAAGCTCCATTCCCTCTGGCAGCTCACTCTCCGTTAAAATATGCAACTCTTTCACACGATCCATTACGTAAGAAGAACGCTTCACAAGCTCTGGATCAATAAAAGCTGGATGCACCATAATTTCTATCGTTTGTTCATCCTGTACTCTTTCTTTTAACTTCACAAAGTAATCTTCCGTTACACCGTCAGCGTAAAAATCACTATAAAACACATCTGAAAATGGGCGCACCGCTCGCTCTTCCTCACAACGACGAATTGGAACATTGTATTTACTTGCTAATCTCTCAAGAACGTCGTGTAAAAGCGGTAATCCATGCACGTGATGATGACTATCTAAATGAGTTGGTGTTAAACCGTAAGACAAAAACTTCTCAATTTGAGCAGTCCATTCTTTTTCTACCTCTTCTGGATTTATATTTCCTTCCCATACAACACTTTGTTTATGAAACAATCCATCGCTACCTACAAGTGATGGTACGTCTCCACGAAGTGGTTCTCCTGCCGTTAATACGAGATGAACTCCTACTCCTAACGTTTTATACTCTTTCGCTAAGCTTACAGCATGCTCTGTCCCTGGCATATTCATCATCATCGTCGTTGAATTTACAAGCCCATTTGTATGTCCATCAATAATGCCGTAATTTGTACCTTCTGTAAGACCGAAATCATCTGCATTTACAATTAGCTTAATCATCGTAATACCCCCTACTAGAATTAAAAAAAGCGGGCTAAATAGCGCCGCCTTTTATTTCTCTATCTTTTTAAAGAATTGTGGAAGATGCTCTTTATGTGCTTCCAACATTTCATCTAAAATTTGTTTTGCAACTTTATCTGATGGTACAAGTGGATTAATTGTCATAGCAAGCAGCGCTTTATGATAATCCCCTGTAACAGCAGCTTCAATTGTTGTGCGCTCGAATGATTTAATTTGTTGTACTAAACCGTGAACTGGTACCGGAAGATCTCCAACTGCAATTGGTTTTGGACCTTCTTTCGTAATAATACAGTTCACTTCAACAGCAGAATCATGTGGTAAGCTTGCAATTGTTCCGTTGTTTCGTGTATTAACAGGCTGGATATCACCTTTATTGTTGTAAATAGACGTAATTAAGCTACACGCTGCGTCACTATAATAAGCGCCGCCACGTTTTTCTAATTGTGGTGGTTTAATATCTAAGTTCGGGTCTTTATATAACTCGAATAAATCATCTTCTAATTGTTTTACTACTTCTGCACGTGTACCTTTTTCAACCGAAGCTTCTTTCTCTTCTTCTAACATTTCACGTGTTTTGTAGTAATAACGATGGTATGGACATGGAATTGCACGAAGGCCGCGAATAAAGTCTGGCTCCCAGTTAAGCGCTGCAATATTTTCCATCGTAATTTGCTTTTCTGGATCTGTTACAAGCTCTAACACACGATCCATTACACTTACGCCATCTAAATATACATCTAGTCCGTATACCATATGATTTAAACCTGCGAAATCAACGTGGACACGACTTGCATCTACTTCAAGTAATCTTGCAAGACCCATGCGAATTCCGATTGGAACGTTACATAGACCTACTACTCTTTGAATATTTGTATAACGAAGAACAGCTTCTGTTACCATACCAGCTGGGTTCGCAAAGTTAATTAACCATGCATTCGGACAAAGCTCCTCCATATCTTTACAAATATCTAAAATAACAGGAATCGTTCTCAATGCTTTGAATAAACCACCAGGACCATTCGTTTCCTGACCGATTACATCATATTTTAACGGAATTGCTTCATCTTTTGCACGTGCTTCTAATAAACCAACGCGAAGCTGCGTTGTTACGAAGTCAGCACCCTTTAATGCCTCGCGGCGATCAAGCGTTAAATGAATATCGATTGGTAAACCCGATTTTTTCACCATACGTTTCGCTAAGTTACCAACGATTTCTAACTTTTCTTTTCCTGCCTCAATATCCACTAACCAAATTTCACGAACAGGAAGCTCATCATAACGCTTAATAAATCCTTCAATTAACTCTGGTGTATAACTAGATCCACCGCCGATTGTAGCAATTTTAATTCCAGTCATGCTTTATTCCCCTTTCGCTCCTAACTTTTTATAAAGGTCAATAAATTCTGCTGCCAACTCTTTTACTGTAATCGCATTCATTAAATGATCTTGTGCATGAATTAAAAGAACACTAATCTCTGTTTTTTCTCCTCTTGCTTCTGATTGTATGAGCTCTGTTTGGAAATGATGCGCTTCATTAATCGCTTCTTTCGCCTTTACCATCGCTTCATCAGCTTCTGCCATTTTCCCCTGTTTGGCAAATTGAAGTGCCTCCATTGCAAAGCTTCGTGCATTACCACTATTTAAAATTAATTGAAATGGAATTTGTTCTGCTGTAGTCATCATAATTACCGCCCTCTCTATTATGGTTCAACCGATTTAAATACCCCTTCAGTTTGAACATTTCTATTAAATTATTATGTTATGAATGATAGTTTGGTGTTCTTGAAGATGGGTCTCATCTTTCTGAACATGATATAAAGGTAATTGTTCTCACAGATAATGTTATCTGTGAGAACAATCTCTAATGTTACATAGGTACAGAGTTGTTATTTCCTTGCGTTGCTGCTTTTTCAGTACGAACAACTGAACGGTCACATAACACAACGAATGGATAATAGATTACCATCGCAATTACAAAGTTGAATAACTGTAGAATTGCACCTGAAATATGTCCACCTGTTACAAGATAACCACTAATAATTGGTGGTGTTGCCCATGGAATCATCACAACTGTTTTTGGTACCCAACCAATAGATATAGCTGTATAAGAAGTAATTACTAATACAATTGGTGTTAGGATAAACGGTAAGAATAAAATCGGATTTAAGATAATTGGTGTACCAAAGATTACGGGTTCATTAATGTTGAATGCACCTGGACCAATTGATAAACGAGATACACCGCGTAATTGTGCACTTTTTGCTACAAGTAATACCACTACTAAGAACGCTAATGTTGCACCAGAACCACCAAGATATACAAAAGTATCAAAGAATGGTTTTGTAATAATATTTGGAACATCAAATGCAGATGTACCACCTTGGAATAACTTCATGTTTTTCTCTAATGCCGGTAAGTATAATGGCTCAATAATACCACCAACGATATTTGGACCATGTAAACCGAAGAACCAAAGAAGATGAACAAGGATTACAATGACAATTGCACTTGGTAATGTCCCCGCTAAACTTTGCAGTGGTGATTGAATCGTATTAAAGATAAATTCATGAACACTTGTACCAGCTAATTTCACTGCTAATTGAATACCTGCAACTACTGTTAAGATAACAAATGCTGGAACTATAGCTGCGAAAGATCTTAAAACTGCTGGTGGTACTCCATCAGGCATTTTAAAAGTAATGTTTCTTTGTACAAAGAAACGGAATACCTCAGTAACAAGGAGTGCCACAATAATTGCTACGAATAACCCTTGTGCACCTGTCCAAGCTAAGTTCAATCCGCCTTCTTTCGGTGTTGTTGGCGTAAGAATAATTAACGCACCAAATGAAATAATACCTGCTGACAAACCATCAACGCCGTAAGATTTTGCTAAGTTATAACTTGTTGTAAATGCTATGATTAGTGCTAGAATTGCGAAAGAACCAGTCCACATTCCACCGCCAACTTGTTTCCATGTTTCACCAAACAAACCTTTCATGAAATCTTGGAAAGCTTCAGATGGAAAACCATTAATTAGTGATGCCAGTGCACCAACTAAAATAAGTGGCATAACTGCAATAAATCCATCACGGATCGCAGCTAAGTGACGTTGCGATCCGATTTTACCAGCGACAGGAACAATATATTTCTCCATGAATGCAATAAATTTTTGCATTTCGCTTCCCCCCTAATTATTTTTTAAGTGTCAATGCGTGATCTAAAACTGCTTCTCCATTCATCATGCCGTAGTGCATTGGATTAATAACATCGATTCCAACGTTTCTCTCATCAGCAAGCGTTTTCATTGAAGAAAGCATGTAACGAACTTGTGGTCCTAGTAATAATACATCTGCTTGATCGATATTCGTTTTTACTGCATCCCCAGATACAGCCCAAATCTTTCCTTCTAGACCGCGAGCTTTTGCAGCCGCTTCCATTTTTGTAACTAGTAAACTTGTAGACATCCCTGCTGAACAACATAATAAGATATTCATTTATAAATCCCCCTTGTGTGGTATAAAAAATTTATGTTTTTTATTTTTCTTTACGCTTTTTATTAATGCAATTACCGTGCCAACTTTTTAAAACGCCTAAAATCAGCGTTTTTTCGAGCAATTTATTTGCGTGTTACCGCTTTCAATTAGTGTGTCACCCAAAAAACACACAGTGTGTTATAAAACAACACGCTTTTAACACATAACTGTATGAAAATAGATTAGTGTTTAGTTGTCTAGTTGGGTTTAAAACAAAAAAACACTAAATTTTTTTTAAAACGTGAAAATATAATAGCGAAAAATATAATATTTCGACTCAAATCAAAAACAAATACCTATTCAAGACACTCGTCTAGCTATTGTCCAGTCAAACTCTATTGAATTACATAAAATAGAATAAAATAAAGTATTTTGAAAGGGGATTCCAATGCCAAAGCATCGAAAAAAGAATAGAATGAAGATTCACAGAATACAGTTTCAAAATAAATGGTATAAAAAAGAAGAAGATTCCGATTTAAATTCAGACACGTATAAACTAGACAAACAGAACACTGAAGATACGCACGACAACCAAGACAAACAGGACAAACAAGACAAGCAAGATAAACAAGACAAGCAAGATAAACAAGACAAGCAAGATAAACAAGACAAG
>NZ_MAOG01000067.1:0-17601 GCF_001884205.1 Bacillus sp. NH11B
CTTCGTTTTTCGATGTCAACTAAGTTTTTTAATTTCTTTTTTGTCGTTTTCTGCGTTTCCGCATCAGCGACGGTTATTAATATATCATGGCGAAAAATGAAATGCAACACCTTTTATAAACTTTTTTAAAAACCACCCACATTTCTTTTTTAATATCATATACTTAAACGAAATATCTCTTTCATGTATAAGTAATTCCTACATATATTCTATATAAAGTTACTCTATCCCAAAACGTTTCTTTCTATATAAATGTTTTATCCCTATATCATACAAGGAGGAATATATATGGACTACGCCGATTTATTACTCAAACTAGGTCTCTCAGCTATTTTAGGATTCGCCATCGGTTTAGAGCGTGAATTAAAACGGAAACCACTCGGTTTAAAAACCTGTTTAGTTATTTCTATAATTAGTTGCCTCCTGACAATTGTTTCTATTAAAGCAGCTTACAACTTACCTCATACCGATCATATGAATATGGATCCGCTTCGACTCGCCGCTCAAATTGTATCAGGAATCGGCTTTTTAGGTGCCGGCGTTATTTTACGAAGAGGAAATGATAGTATTGCAGGACTAACAACTGCCGCTATGATTTGGGGTGCTTCTGGTATTGGTATTGCCGTTGGAGCTGGTTTCTATATCGAGGCTACTTTCGGAATGTGTTTCCTTATGATAAGTGTAGAACTTATACCATTAACGATGAAATTTATAGGCCCTAGATCATTTCGTCAACGTGATATCGCAGTGAAACTCGTTGTGCGCGAGATGGACAATATCCCAGTTGTAATTGAAGAGATAAAAGAAATGGATATAAAAGTTAAAAATATGAAGCTCAAAACATTAGAAAATGGCGCTCACTATTTACACCTTAAATTATCTATCGATCAAAAAAGACATACTGCTGATGTTTATTATGCTCTTCAGCATCTTGAAAGTGTTCAACAAACTGAAGTTGAAAGTATGTAATATGAAAAAACTCTCTTTTTAATTAGAGAGTTTTTCTTTTTTCTATAATGGTAACAATGAATGTAGTCCTGCAAAGTAAGGAGGAATAGGAAATTGAAATCCCGTCCAAATTTAGTAGATACATTTCGTGATTCCATTATTTTTCGTTTAATTTGTTTTATTATTGTACTTACTGCTTTTTCTGGATTTCTTATACATAAATTAGAGCCAGCACACTTCACCACGTGGTTTGACGGAATTTGGTGGTCAATCGTTACTATTTTCACAGTTGGATACGGAGATTTTGCCCCCCATACAACAATAGGCAAGCTGATTGGTATAGGCATTATTTTATTAGGAACTGGATTTTGTTCTTATTATATGGTTCTATTCGCTACCGACATGATTAATAAACAATATATGAAAATAAAAGGAGAAGAAGCTGCAACAGCTAACGGTCATATGATTATCGTCGGCTGGAATGAGCGTGCAAAACATGTTGTAAAACAAATGCACATATTACAACCAAACCTTGATATCGTTTTAATTGATGAAACACTTTCTTTACTCCCAAAACCATTTCATCATTTAGAGTTTATAAAAGGTTGTCCACATCACGACCAAACTTTATTAAAAGCTAATATTACAACCGCTCACACTATATTAATAACAGCCGATAAAGAAAAAAACGAAAGCTTAGCGGACACAGAGTCCATTTTAAATATTTTAACTGCAAAAGGACTGAATCAAAACATTTACTGCATCGCTGAACTTCTTACTACTGAACAAATCCAAAATGCAATGAGAGCTGGCGCCTCAGAAATTATAGAAGGAAATAAATTAACGAGCTATGTATTTACCGCATCTCTTTTATACCCTTCCATTTCAGGTGTATTCTTCTCACTTTACGATGAAATCTCTGATAACAAATTACAACTGATGGAGCTTCCCCCATCCTGCACTGGACAATCCTTTGCAAATTGTAGCTACACTCTTTTAAAACAAAACATTCTCTTACTAGGTATAAAGCGTGACGATCAATATATGATTAATCCAGTCCATTCCTTCATTCTTATCGGAGGCGATATACTCATTGTTATTCACCATTAATAAAATGATTCTCTAGTTCCCGCATGAGAACTTTCCCAATATTAATATACTTTCTTTTCACATTTCCATCTGGATCTTTCGGTTCAGCAAATTGATCCATCCCACTCGTTCCTGCGGTTAAAGTATTTACATTATCATCTAGTTCGTCTTGATATACATGCGAAAGAATATACGGCGTTTCAAGACGGACTACTACACCAGGTACATCTAGTTCACCATCTACCGCTGTAAACGGCACTCGTAAAAATTGATACCCATCTTCTTCATCGATTTTGTAATCGAAGCATCCTTTATTATAATCCCAATTACCACCAATACTATATCCAAGTGGTTTCATAACCTCTTCTAACTTATATAACGCATATGTATGTCCTTCTAAATTTGATTGAATCGGAATCAAGCCCATCCCTCCTAGACTTTTCCCTTAGCATACCCATTCTAGTCTGAATATACCGATGGACATTTCAGTAAAATAATAAAAAGCGACCGGAAACCCGGTCGCTTTTTATTATTTTAAACGCTCTTCTAATTCTGCTTTTAATTCTTCAAATCCTGGTTTACCAAGTAAAGCAAACATGTTTTTCTTGTATGCTTCTACTCCTGGTTGGTCAAATGGATTTACGCCTAATAAGTAGCCGCTCATCGCACATGCTTTTTCGAAGAAGTATACAAGGTAACCGAATGTGTACTCATTTAATTCAGGAATATTTACGATTAAGTTTGGTACTCCGCCATCGCTATGTGCAAGTAATGTACCTTCGTATGCTTTTGTGTTTACGAAGTCTACAGTTTCACCAGCAAGGTAGTTTAATCCATCTAAATCGTTGTCTTCTGATTCGATTTTTAGTTCATGTGTAGATTTACCTACTTTAAGAACTGTTTCAAATAAGTCACGACGACCTTCTTGAATGTATTGACCTAATGAGTGTAAGTCAGTTGAGAAGTTTGCTGAAGATGGGAAAATACCTTTTTGATCTTTTCCTTCACTTTCACCAAATAACTGTTTCCACCATTCAGAGAAGTATTGAAGTGCTGGCTCATAGTTAACAAGCATTTCAATTGTTTTTCCTTTATTGTATAAAGCGTTACGAACTACTGCGTATTGGTAAGCTGGGTTTTCTTCTAGTTCTGATGTCCCGAAGTCGTCATGACCAGCAGCTGCACCTTTCATCATCTCTTCAATATTTAAGCCACTTACTGCGATTGGTAATAAACCAACTGGCGTTAATACAGAGAAACGTCCTCCAACATCATCTGGAATTACGAATGTTTCGTAGCCTTCGTTATCCGCTAATGTTTTTAATGCACCACGCGCTTTATCTGTAGTTGCATAAATACGTTTGCGAGCTTCTTCTTTTCCATACTTCTCTTCTAATAACTTACGGAAAATACGGAATGCGAGTGCCGGCTCTGTTGTTGTACCTGATTTAGAAATAACGTTAATAGAGAAGTCTTTACCCTCTAATACATCCATTAAATCTTTCATGTAAGTGGAGCTAATGTTTTGTCCAACAAATAGCACTTGTGGAGTTTTACGTTGTTCTTTAGAAAGTGTGTTGTAGAAAGAATGGTTTAACATTTCGATTGCTGCGCGTGCTCCCAGGTAAGAACCACCGATACCTACAACAAGTAAAATGTCAGAGTCATTTTTAATTTTTTCTGCGCATTTTTGAATGCGAGCAAATTCTTCTTTGTCATATTGAAGCGGAAGCTCTACCCAACCAAGGAAATCGTTCCCAGCCCCAGTTTTTTCGTGGATTGCATGATGTGTTACTTTCACTGCATCACGTAAATAAGTGATTTCATGTTCACCGATGAAGGATAACGCTTTAGAATAGTCGAACGTTACATGTGTACTCATCTTTTTCCCTCCAATTATGGATATGTATTTCTGTATTCACTTTAGCGAAACTGAAGTTGTAAATCAAGCGATTCAACCAGTGTAAACGTAACCAATATATATTTTTTAGAAAAAGTTCATTTTTTGCATAAAAATTCGCATTTTTCGGTATAGATGTATATACATCCTTTTTTTCACACATTTTTTATGTATAAAAACAACATAACTGCACCATTCTATAAAAGAGTTGATTAACTCAGCGCTTGCTCATGCTTCACAATTAAGGGGGGCTTTTTCATGAGTACATTGCAACGTATCGCATTAGTCTTTACTGTAATTGGTGCAGTAAACTGGGGACTAATCGGGTTCTTCCAGTTTGACTTAGTAGCAGCCATTTTCGGCGGACAAAACTCAGCTCTCGCACGTATTATTTACGGCATCGTTGGTATATCTGGACTTATCAATCTTGGTTTACTCTTTAAACCATCTGAAAACCTTGGTACACACCCAGAAACAAACGAAATTCGATAACCAGTATGTCCTCTTCACCTCCGACATACGAATATGATTGCATGCAATCATATTTGCAAATATATATCATAAGATAAATTAAAAGAGGAACGCTCATATGCGTTCCTCTTTTACTTTGTTAACTCGGACTCTTCAATCCATTCTGTCAGCTTTTCTCGCAACGTATTAAATCCGTCCTTAGATGGATTCGGTATAAGAATCCTTCCTTGTTTTCTTTTCGCCGCTTTTAACGATAAACTCATTTTTCTGTGCTCTTCATCAATCGAAAGTACTTTTACTTCTACTGTATCGCCGACTTTCAAAAAGTCATGAATATCCTTTACATATCCATTTGTAATTTCAGATATATGCACAAGTCCTTGTGTTTCTGCATCTAACGCTACAAATGCACCGTAATCTTGAATTCCAGTCACTTTCCCTGTTACAACCACTCCTGTTGTATATTGTTCTGACATATGAAACACTCCCATACGTTTACCATTTTCTCTACAAATGTAGATTGCAAAACAGATGTACTTATTATTAAATATCCGATTGGTGAATAAGTACCTTAAATAAAATACCGAGGATACTCACACCTTATATTAGTAAATTATACCACTATGATAGAACTCATTCAAAATTCACGAAAAAATTTCCTGCAATACGTATAATTCTCCAATATTGGGATAGAATACTAACACATGGCTTTCTAGTATTCCCCCCCTTTTATGGACAAAACGTATTATGTTTTGTCCTTTTTTTATTCTCTATGAACCGTTCCATTCTCTTCATCGCTTCCATAAGCTGTTCAAGCGATGTTGCATATGAGCAACGAATAAATCCTTCACCACTCTCACCAAACACACTTCCAGGAACAACAGCCACTTGTTCTTCTAATAATAATTGTTCTGCAAATTCTGCTGAAGATAGTCCGGTTGAAGCTATAGAAGGGAAAACATAAAATGCCCCGCCTGGTACATGACATGTTAAGCCCATTTCATTGAAAGATGTCGCCATAAAGTTACGACGTTTTTTATAGCTATCTCTCATTCGAATTACTTCATCATTTCCCCCGCGTAATGCTTCAAGTGCTGCAAATTGAGACATCGTTGGTGCACACATCATTGAATATTGATGGATTTTGAGTATTAATTCTGAAAATTGAACAGGGGCTGCAATCATCCCGAGGCGCCATCCTGTCATCGCAAATCCTTTTGAAAATCCTGAAATTAATATCGTATGTTCACGCATGTTTTGAATGCTCGCGAAACTTGTATACACTTCGTCATATACAAGCTCTGCATAAATTTCATCAGATAACACGATTAAATTATACTTCTCAACAATAACTGCCAGCTTTTCTAATTCGGATTTGTTTAACGTTGCACCTGTTGGATTATTGGGGGAGCAAAGTAATATTGCCTTTGTTTTCGCTGTAATAGCCGCTTCAATTTTTTCTGGTTGTACTTTAAACTCGTTTTCTAAAGTAGTCACTACAGGAACTGGAACTCCTCCAGCCAATGATACAAGCGGTGCATAAGAAACGAAGCTTGGTTCAATAATGAGCACTTCATCATCAGGATTTATAATGGCGCGCATCGCTACATCTAACGCCTGGCTTGCTCCAACCGTAACGATGATTTCATCGTTTGGATCATAAGATACTGCAAATTGTTTTTTTAGATACTTTGCTATTTCTCGACGGAGCTCCAATAATCCTGCATTTGCTGTATATGACGTATATCCTTGTTCTAAAGAACGAATACATGCTTGCCTTACATTCCAAGGTGTAACAAAGTCTGGCTCTCCTACCCCAAGAGAAATAACACCTTTCATATTTGCTGCTAAATCGAAAAACTTTCGAATACCAGATGGTTGTAAAGATTCTGCCGCCCTAGATAGTTCAAATTGCTTCATGGTGTCACCACAATTCGCTTATCATCATCGTTTTTTTCATAAATAATCCCTTCATGTTTATACTTCTTCAAAATGAAATGTGTTGTCGTAGAAACGACAGATTCAATCGTTGCTAATTTCTCAGAAACAAACATCGCTACTTCTCCCATTGTCTTCCCTTCTAATGTAATAGAAAGATCATATGTCCCTGACATTAAATACACTGATTTCACTTCTGAATAACGATAAATTTGTTCAGCAACCGCATCAAACCCCACGCCGTGCTTTGGCGTAACTTTCACATCAATCATCGCTGTTAAACCAGTATGTTCTTTCACTTTTGTCCAATCAATATGTGTTACATAGTCCACAATAATCTTTTCACTTTCTAATTTTGCAACAATCTTCTTCACTTCTTCTACTTCTATATTTAACAGCTTCGCTAATGTATCTACAGATAAACGACTATTCTTTTCAAGACAAGCTAATAACTCTAATTCTTTCTCTGTCACCATATAAATCATCCTTCCTTTTAGTTTGTGTCTAAATTATACAAATACTCTTTCCAGTTTGAAAAGAAGATTTTTTTAGAGAATTATGTCAAAATAAAGTGAAACTTTAATCCATAGAAAGGTTTACCCCATGGATTATTAGCCCACACCAATCGGGCTTTTACGAGCAGTTGATCTCCCACCTCACTTCTTTGCCTCAACCGTCTTTTTAGGTGGGAGTCTTACTGCTCGTTAAAGCGGGGTAAAGTGAAACTTTAATCAGCGAGGGTTTTGTTCATCCCCACTGATTATTAGCTGTACCAATCGGGATAAAGAGGAAAGGGGATGGAACCGTGAAACCAAAAGTATATATTGCCGAACCAGTTCCAACATTTGTAGAAAACTATTTATCAGAACACTGTGATTTTGAAAAATGGGATCAAAACGAGAAAGTACCTCGTGATGTTCTCTTGGAAAAAATAAAAGATAAAGATGGGTTATTAAATTTCGGATCTGCTATTAATGAAGAATTGTTAGATGTAGCTCCTAACTTAAAAGTGGTGAGTAACATTTCTGTTGGCTACGATAATTTTGATTTAACAGCGATGGAAAAGCGAAATGTCATCGGAACGAATACACCATATGTATTAGATGATACAGTAGCAGATCTCGTTTTCGCTCTTATGTTATCTGCTGGTCGCCGTGTTTGCGAACTCAATTCCTATGTAAAAAATGGTGAATGGAACGCTGAAATCGGAAAAGAACACTTCGGACTAGATGTACATCATAGTACGATCGGTATTATCGGAATGGGACGAATTGGAGAAGCTGTCGCAAAACGAGCGAAATTCGGATTTGATATGAATGTCCTTTACTATAACCGTCGCCGTAAAGAAGAAGCTGAGCAAAAATTTGATGCTACATATTGTGATTTACAAACTCTAATCAAGCAATCTGATTTTATTATTCTTCTTACTCCATTAACAGATGAAACGTATCATCTTATCGGTGAAAAGGAATTTTCACTAATGAAAGAAACAGCAATTTTCATTAATGCTTCTCGCGGGAAAACAGTAGATGAAACTGCATTAATTCATGCCTTAACAGAAAAGAAAATATTTGCAGCCGGCATCGATACATTTACACAAGAGCCAATTCAAAAAGAGAATCCGCTCTTATCATTACAAAACGTTGTAACTTTACCGCACATCGGATCTGCAACATTAAAAACTCGGCAGCAAATGGCAATGACAGCTGCTGAAAATTTAGTGGCAGGATTACAAGGAGAAACACCGCCTAATATTGTTCGCAGATAATAATGAATAAACGAAAGGCAAGATGACATCGTCATCTTGCCTTTTTTTGTTAACATATTTTCTTCTTCCTTGGAAATGATATGAACAAAAATCAATGGAGTGACAAAAAATGAATCACGAATATACTTGTCCTTATTTCACTTTTTCCACTCGCGGCACTACTATTCATTACGAATTGTATGAACATGACAACAAAACAGAACGTCCTACTTTTGTGCTCATTCACGGCTTTTTATCTTCCTCATTCAGTTACCGCCGTCTCATTCCTTTACTATCGAAAGCAGGAACAGTAATTGCTCTTGATTTACCGCCGTTCGGAAAAAGTGATAAGTCTCATCTCTTTAAGTATTCTTATCACAATTTAGCAACGGTTATTATCGATTTAATTGAACATTTATCTCTCTCAAACATTGTGTTAGTTGGGCATTCTATGGGTGGACAAATTTCTCTCTATGTAAACCGTATACGCCCTGAATTAATCTCCAAGACAATTTTATTATGCAGCTCTAGCTATTTAGCACGCGCAACCTTACCTTTACTGTACTCTTCTTATTTACCGTTCTTTCATTTATACGTAAAGAACTGGATTATACGGCGCGGGATTGTTCATAACTTAATGAATGTCGTTCATGATCACTCATTAATTGATGATGAAATGAAGGAAGGTTACTCTGCTCCTTTTTATGACAACCGTATATTCCCTGCTTTAACTCGTATGATAAGAGACCGTGAAGGTGACTTATCTTCAACTGAATTACAAAAAATCGAAACACCTACACTACTCATTTGGGGTGAAAAAGATCGTGTCGTCCCTGTACATGTAGGTCATCGGCTACACAAAGATTTACCGAATTCAAAATTTATTTCTTACGAAAACACAGGGCATTTACTACCTGAAGAAAAACCTGAACACGTTTATGAAGAAATTATCGCTTTTTCTGCGCAGTAATTACAAAGGGCTGTCGGAAATTCCGACAGCCTATAATGAACAACTTCCGCCTTCTTTTATTACAAGTAATTCCACAGCTAACTTCTCACATTTTCCAAGCGCAGGTACTTCCTCAAAAGACATAAAGTATATATGTTGAATCTTCTTTGCGATGTATTTTGGATCGTCAAACACACTTACGACGTTCACAACATCGCTCGCTTCTGTTTCATAAAACTCCGGTCCCATTTGAAACGGATCCCAATTCTTCACAACCTCTATCATCTTTTCATATGTACCCATTCGATTCCCGCCTTTTCACTTTTTAATACTTTTCTTTATCCTATCACATCAGCTATTCTATAAGAAGAGAGAGAACTTTCATAACTTATCGTTTTTACAGAAGAAGGGGGCAAACTTATGCAACTATTTCATAAAGCAGTCAATCGACGTGGAACTCATAGTACAAAATGGGATACGTATAAAAACGAAGAACTTCTCCATGCTTGGATTGCTGATATGGATTTTGAAGTACCACAACCAATTCAAACTGCTTTAAAGAAACGTATCGAGCATCCTATTTTCGGCTATACACTTCCTCCCGAAAATATTGGAGATATTATTTGTAACTGGACAAAAAAACAGTACAACTGGGATATTCAAAAAGAATGGATTGTCTTTAGCGCGGGAATCGTTCCAGCTCTTAGTACGAGCATACAGGCCTTCACAAAGGAAAATGAATCTGTTCTCGTACAACCACCTATTTATCCACCATTTTTCGAAATGGTTACAACAAACAATAGACAATTATGCGTGAGTCCATTACAGAAACAAAATGATACATATGCGATAAACTTCGAGCATTTAGAAAAGCAATTTCAACAAGGCGTCAAACTCATGCTTCTTTGTAGTCCTCACAATCCAATCGGGCGTGTTTGGTCAAAAGAGGAACTCACACAGCTTGGCACGTTATGTACAAAATATAATGTAATCGTTGTCGCGGATGAAATTCATGCCGATATTATTTATGGAGATCGTACTCATACACCATTTGCTTCTTTATCTGAAGAATTAGCAACACGCACCATTACTTGTATGGCTCCGAGTAAAACATTTAATATCGCCGGATTACAAGCATCGATTATTATCATTCCAAACGAAAAACTCCGTCAAGCCTTTACAGCTATCCAATATAGACAAGGTTTCCACGGATTAAATACATTTGCCTATACAGCGATGCAAAGTGCCTATACAGAATGCAACGATTGGCTAAATGAAATTCGATTATATATAGAAGATAACGCTCAATTCGCTTGTGAATATATTAAAGATCACATACCTGCTCTTTCTGTAACGAAACCAGAAGGTAGTTTTTTATTGTGGATTGATTGCTCTCGCCTACAGCTTTCTCAAAACGAACGCACCACACTGCTTGAGGAAAAAGGTAAAATCATCGTTGAACCTGGTGAGAAATACGGATTAGGCGGAGAAGAACATATTCGAATTAACATCGGCTGTCCAAGATCTGTTTTAGAGGAAATTTTAAATAGACTGCGCCATACTTTTTCATAATAAACTCCTTTGTCAGTTTTTGTAGGTAAATCGATATATTTTGAGTTACAGTCGATATATTCCAAAAATCGCGAATATATTTTCACTTCCGTTTCACAAAAAAAGCTACCATGCACGGTAGCTTCTACTTTTTCTTCATATCCGACGCTTTTTTAACAATAACACCACAAGCAATTCGGTCACCAGATTTTCCTACTGGTTGTGTCATGCCATCATCAGCGTTTTCTGTAATAATAATAGACGCCCCATCTTTTCTATGAATCGTCGTTTTTCCTTCTTCAAGCGTTATATGCGGCGCATCGATTTCTGCTTTAATCTTCCCAGAACCATCCGCCACTACATTCGGTAAATCACCATTTTCCGCACCTTTTGGATTGAGAAGCCCATGTTTTTTATTATCTGGATTAAAATGATTCCCAGATGATTCGAAACTAGGCGCTTTACACTCTCCGATTTCGTGTACATGTAGCCCGTGTGGCCCTGGTGTAAACCCTTCCGCTTTGATCGTAATTTTCACTCCACTTGTTTGCTGAGCTACTTTTGCAGTCCCAACTTCATCACCTGAAGCATTATGTAATTTCACATCAATTTCTTTCGGCTTCCCTTGGTCACAACCCGCCATTAGAAATAATAAACAAAAACTGAAAAAAAGCCGTTTTTTCATTCTATTCCCTCCAAAATACTTTCTGCCTTTAGATTGTCCGAGCATAGAGGGAAACATACAAAAATGAATTACTGTTTCTTTTCAGCTAAAAGCTTTTCTTCTACTTTCTGCAATCGCTCTGCTTCTCGTTTTGATACACGAATAAACATACGCCACGTAGCAACCGCACCGACGATAAATAGAACGCAAACAATACCTGGAATAATATACTCCGTTTTATCTTCAGGAAAATATAAAGGCATCATATAAAACACTCCTTATCAGGGAATTTATGAAAATAATTAACATCAGAATTTTCTGTCATATCATTTTAAATTATAGTTGAAGCCCGTCATATTCTCAAGGACATTCAAAAATCAACAGATTTCTTTGACTCCTTCTTATACTTTCCTTACTATAAACTTGAGGTGAAAAATATGAGAGAAACATTTGAAATTGGTGAAATCGTTACGGGTATTTATAAAACGGGAAAATACATAGGCGAAATTACAAATAGCCGTCCTGGCAGTTACGTCGTAAAAGTATTAGCTGTTTTAAAACATCCGGTGCAAGGTGATTTACATAATGTAAAACAAGCTGACGTACCATTCTTCCATGAAAGACGCGCTTTAGCTTTTCGTGAACAGACGAACATTCCAGAGCAAATGGTGAAGAAATATGAAGGAGAAATTCCGGATTATACAGAGTCACTAAAATTAGCATTAGAAACACAAATGAATTCATTTTCTGAAGATGATTCACCTTTTGCGGGGCGTAGTCTAGAAACACTTCAGCAATTGAAGCAAGATTACAAGCTTTAAAAAACAAAACGACCAAATTACATGTTGTGCAATTTGGTCGTTACTGTGTACTCACCTTCTTTAACACTTTCGAAAAATCAACAAGTTCTCCTAATGTCGGAGGTGCTGGTTTGACTAAATACTCTTTATCTTTTTCTACTAACTTAAAAATATTATATGTCGTCATCGCATCATCAAGCGCACAATGATGCTTTCCTGTCCCTGCTTTTCCATACGCCTCAATTGCTTTCCATAGTCCTGTTTGATTTCTCTCTCCAAAAAACTTCTTATACTCAAGCGATAAATCACGACACTGTCCAAAGAATGGAAATTCTAAGCCCGCCATTTCACAGTTATGCTTTAAGACTTTCATATCCATATTTCCCCACGTTACAATTGTCGGTTTACACCTCTTTTCATATTCTGCAAGTTTCTCAACAAGTTCATGAAAAGAAATTCCTTTGTCCACTACTTCCTGTTTAATTCCTAAAAATTTTTTACATCGATCCGTTAAAGACGGAAATGTTTTTGGCCTGACATGTGATGCATACGTATCTTCCACCTTACAACCAACAACTGAAACGAGTCCTACCTCAATAATTTCCGGGAAAAAACCTTTTGGCTTTTTTCTATGCTGGGGCATCGTAAACTCAAAGTCTAAAAACAAAAATCGTTGTTCATCCATACGATCCCTTCCTTATCATCTTTGTCATTCCTTTCTATTTGACACTCTTACACGAACAAGCTCGAATGCTGATTCCATTTGAAATATTCAGATTGGATGTATCTTATATATATGTCAAATGCCCACAAATATTTTTAAAAATAAGAAAAAATGACCTATGCAGAAAATATGACAAAATAAACCCTTTCATTTACATCCGCCATTTTTCTACTTTATAATGACGTTATGTGTGTTTCATCTAGTTAATTTTTTGACACACTAAGAAAAGTGAATGAAAGGAGATGAGAGTTTTGCACGAAACAACGCAAGAGCTCGCAAACTGGCAGTATTATTTCGCTATCGCAGTCTTTTTAATTACATATGCCATTATTATTTCTGAAAAAATTAACCGCGCTGTCATCGCACTTCTTGGTGCAGCATTCATGGTGATTGCGGGGGTCGTTGACTTACACAATGCCTTTACGAAACATATTGAATGGGGAACTATTACGTTACTGATCGGTATGATGATACTGGTAAACATTACAAGTAAGTCAGGTGTCTTCCAATACGTTGCCATTAAAGCCGCAAAAGGAGCACAAGGAAATCCAATTAAAATTTTAATTTCACTTTCCTTACTTACCGCGCTTGGCTCCGCATTTTTAGATAACGTTACAACAGTACTTCTTGTTGTTCCAGTTACTTTATCTATTACGCGCATCTTGCAAGTAAATCCTGTTCCGTATTTACTTTCTGAAATTATTTTTTCAAATATCGGAGGAACAGCAACATTAATTGGTGACCCACCGAATATTATGATTGGTTCTGCAAATAAGCATTTAGATTTCAATGCTTTCTTACTAAACTTAGCACCAATCGTAATTATTATCATTGCAGTAACAGCAACAATGCTTTACTTCATGTACCGTAAGCAATTAATTGCTGATCCTGTACAAATTAAGAAATTAATGAGCTTAGATGAAAAACAATACATTAAAGACCCAGTATTAATGAAAAAATCTTTAACAGTACTTGGACTTACTATTTTAGGTTTCATGACTCATTCTATTTTCCATATTGATGCAGCTATCATCGCCTTAACTGGTGCTACTGTCCTTATGTTAATCGGTGTGAAAGAACATGAAATTGAAGAAGTATTCGCTAGCGTAGAATGGGTAACAATTTTCTTCTTCGCGGGACTATTCGTACTCGTTGGAGGACTTATCGATATCGGTCTTATCAAAACGTTAGCTCAAAAAGTAATCGGAATAACAGGCGGAGATATTTCTCAAGCCTCTATCCTTATTCTATGGGTATCTGGTATCGCCTCTGCAACAATCGATAACATTCCATTCGTTGCAACAATGATCCCACTTATTAACGATATGGCAGTTGGGCTAGGTTTATCACCTTCTGACGCACAAATCGACGTACTATGGTGGGCATTAGCATTAGGTGCTTGCCTAGGTGGAAACGGAACATTAATCGGCGCTTCTGCTAACGTAATCGTAGCCGGAATCGCAAGTCGTGAAGGACATAAATTTAGCTACATGGAATTCCTTAAAGTCGGCTTCCCGATTATGATCGTTTCATTAATCATTTCTCATATTTATATTTATTTACGCTATCTTATATAGTAGAAAAAGGGCTGTCCATGTGGCAGCCCTTTTTCTCTTGGTAAATGAGATTATATTAACGATTCTTCGAATATATCTATCACAACTTACAATATATCAACGATTTTAAACGAAATATCGATTTACTGACAAAGAGCGACAAAGAGCCGTTCCAAAACATCTTTGGAACAGCTCCCCACATATATCTACTCGTTATATCTCACCGGCTCATTCCGAATAATGAACAAATGAATCGGCAAGAAAACCGAAAACGTGATTGTATGAATAATTGTAAATAATATAGAGTTCGTTCCGTATCTGTCTAAAATAGCGTAGATGAGATAAATGGACAACACAATCGATACAGCTGTTGCTAGTAAACTTATAATTGGTACGAAATTAAAAATGAAACATGCGACATATATACCGAATACTTTCCACCCTGCTTCTTCTTTTAAGAAATCTGGTAATTTGTCTTTTGCCAAGTCACCCCACGTTTTACTATTTAAAAAAGGAATAAAAGCAAGAACACCATCAGTTGCACCATCATTTTTTGCCATCGTATAAAGTGCAAAAGCCGTTAACAAATACGAAATAATTGCCCAAATTAATATAACAACAATAAACGCAAAACTAAGAGCAAAGAAACCTGCTAGTACGCTTTGATCTTCCATCTTATCCTCTCCTCTCTACTCTCAACATATTTCATTACATTGCAAGTTATGTTTTAAAATTCACCCAAACTCTCTGTATAATAAAATAAGAAAGATAATAAGAGAGGAGAACGTACTTATGCATCCATTTGTAAAAGCATTACAAGAGCACTTCACAGCAAATCAAAACCCAGAAAAAGCAGAACCAATGGCACGTTATATGAAAAATCACTTCCCGTTTCTCGGTATTCAAACACCTGAAAGAAGACAATTATTGAAAGACGTTATTCAAATACATACTCTCCCAGATAAAAAAGACTTCCAAATTGTCGTACGTGAGCTTTGGGACTTACCAGAACGAGAATTTCAAGCTGCTGCACTCGATATCATGCAAAAATATAAAAAGCATATAAACGAAACTCATATCCCATTTCTAGAAGAACTTATTGTCACAAAATCTTGGTGGGATTCTGTTGATAGCATCGTCCCTACCTTTTTAGGTGGTATCTTTTTAAAACATCCAGAATTAATTTCTGCCTATATTCCAAAATGGATTGCATCAGACAACATATGGTTACAACGCGCTGCAATTTTATTCCAGCTAAAATACAAACAAAAAATGGACGAAGAACTCCTTTTCTGGATTATCGGACAACTACATTCCTCAAAAGAATTTTTCATTCAAAAAGCGATTGGCTGGGTCCTTCGTGAATACGCAAAAACAAAGCCAGATGTAGTTTGGGAATACGTTCAAACTAACGAGCTTGCCTCGCTTAGTAAACGCGAAGCAATTAAACATATTAAACAAAACTACGGAATAAATAACGAAAAAATAGGCGAGACTCTATCATAGATAGACGCGTTCCTCTATTGAGATTTAAAAAAGAACGTGTTAGAATATGTTCATTATTATTAATATAAGTAGCGATGACGGACTTATAAGTACTTGCACAAAAAGCGATTCAGGGATAGTGAAAGCCTGAAGCCGCAAGGAAACGGCAGTCTCGAGCAATACGTGATAAAGTGGATGCACCTTTTGTGTATCAACTAGGGTGGAACCGCGGGCAAACGCTCGTCCCTAGGCAATTAAGCCTTGGGATGAGCGTTTTTTTATGTTTTTCAAAGCATATACTGCTCGTTTCACAAGTACCCATCACGTCATCGCCAATACGTTAACTTTCAAAAGGAGGATTTTATTATGTACTCAATGGAACAAGTTGTAAACTTAGCGAAACATCGCGGTTTCGTTTTCCCTGGTTCTGAAATTTACGGTGGTCTTGCAAACACTTGGGATTACGGTCCACTTGGAATCGAATTAAAAAATAACGTTAAAAAAGCTTGGTGGAAAAAATTCATTCAAGAATCTCCACACAACGTTGGTTTAGACGCTGCTATTTTAATGAACCCTAAAACTTGGATCGCTTCTGGTCACGTTGGTAACTTCAACGATCCAATGATCGACTGTAAAAAGTGTAAAGCTCGTCACCGTGCTGACAAATTAATTGAAGATGCATTAGATGCAAAAGGCATCGAAATGGTTGTTGATGGTCTTACTTTCGACCAAATGGCTGATTTAATGAAAGAACATGAAGTAAAATGTCCTGATTGCGGCAGTGAAGAGTTCACTGAAATCCGTCAGTTCAACTTAATGTTCAAAACATTCCAAGGTGTTACAGAGTCTAGCACGAACGAAATCTTCCTTCGTCCTGAAACAGCACAAGGTATTTTCGTAAACTTCAAAAACGTACAACGCTCTATGCGTAAAAAACTTCCATTTGGTATCGGCCAAATTGGTAAGAGTTTCCGTAACGAAATCACGCCTGGTAACTTCACATTCCGTACACGTGAATTCGAACAAATGGAACTTGAATTCTTCTGTAAGCCTGGTGAAGATTTAGAGTGGTTCGCATTCTGGCGTGAAACTTGTAAAAACTGGTTACTTTCACTTGGTATGCATGAAGAGAGCATGCGCCTTCGTGACCACGGTGAAGAAGAGTTATCTCACTACAGTAACGCAACAACTGACATTGAATTCAAATTCCCATTCGGTTGGGGCGAACTATGGGGCGTTGCATCTCGTACAGACTTCGACTTAAAACGTCACATGGAACACTCTAACGAAGACTTTAACTATATCGATCCACAAACGAACGAGCGTTACGTACCATACTGCATCGAGCCATCTTTAGGCGCAGACCGCGTAACATTAGCGTTCTTATGTGATGCATATGAAGAAGAGCAATTAGAAAACGATTCTCGTACAGTTCTTCGTTTCCACCCTGCTTTAGCACCATACAAAGCAGCAATCTTACCATTATCTAAAAAGCTATCTGAAGGTGCTACTGAAGTATTCGCAGAACTAGCTAAAGACTTCATGGTAGACTTTGATGAAACTGGTTCTATCGGTAAACGTTACCGTCGTCAAGACGAAATCGGTACACCATTCTGTATCACATACGACTTCGACTCTGTTGAAGACAAAGCTGTTACAGTACGTGACCGTGACACAATGGAACAAGTTCGTATGCCAATTAGCGAACTAAAAGGTTTCTTAGAAAAGAAAATCCAGTTCTAATTATAAAAAAGAGGCTGCTCTATTGAGCAGCCTCTT
>NZ_MAOG01000068.1:0-53110 GCF_001884205.1 Bacillus sp. NH11B
CATATTAAATCATCATTTTCATCAATGATACGAATATCCCAAACCATCGTTGAATTTCCTCTATGTATCGGTGTCCCGATTGCTGTTACGATTCCATCTTTCTTTGAGCGAATATGATTTGCATTAATCTCTAGACCGAAGCAAATACATTTCTCTTGATCAATTAAATTATATGATCCAACACTTGCTACCGTTTCTGCTAATGCAACAGATGCACCACCGTGTAAAAATCCAAATGGCTGGTGCGTGCGCTCATCAACAGGCATCGTAGCAACCACCTTATCTTCTGTCATCTCTAACAACTCAATTCCAAGTGAATCCATTAAAGTTTTTGACATATCGTTTCCCCCTTTTCCTCACTTTTAATTAAATGTATATTTTTACCTATTTACTTTCAAACTACCTATAACACTTATATAAGGAGGTTTCACCTAAATGAAACAGAAATTTTGTATACTACTGCTTATGTTCTCCTTGCTCACTATTGTACCAAATTGTGCACTAGCAGCCAAAGCATCTAACCTGACAATCGATGTTCAGACTGTAACGCAAAAAGGTAAGAAACCTTATATAGAATATCAAATTAATAGGCCTTCCTTTCACAACTTTTCTGACTCGAAATTTCAAAATAAGCTGAATTCCTATTACAAAAACTCTACTTCCAAATTTAAAAGTAAATTAGAAAAAGAAGCAAAGAAATATTATAAAGAAACAGAAGGATCTAGTACACCTTTCCATCCATACGTTGCAAATGTTGACTATAAAGTAGCTTTAAACAAACTACCTTTCCTAAGTCTATATGTGAATTACTATCAATATACAGGCGGAGCACACGGTCTTTATACGTGGAAGGCACATACATTTGATTTGAATGAGAGAAAATTATTACACTTAGACGACCTATTCCAACAAGAGGATAAATATAAAGAAATAATTCGCACAGAGATTGTAGGGCAAATTAAACAAAATGAAAGCATTTATTTTCCTGATGCAGTCGAAAAAGTAACGAGCGCGAAAAAGTTTCACTACTTTTTAGAGCCCGATAATCTCGTTATTTATTTTCCATTATATGAAATTGCTCCTTATTCAAGCGGAATCCCGCAATTTCGTATTCCATATACGTTGCTAAGAGACTATTTAAAGCCTTCTTATCAAAATATTTTGATTGACAACAAGTAAATATTTTCGCTACGATAATGTTAACCTAAAAACAACAGGAGGTTAACATTATGAGAAGATTTCATGTTTTAGATTTAGCATTAGCTGCCATGTTCGTCGCTCTTATGGCTATTGGTGCAAATATTGTATCTTGGGCACCATTCTTACAAATAGCGGGCGTTCCATTATCTATGCAACCATTTTTCGCAATTTTAGCAGGGCTTCTTCTTGGAAGTAGACTTGGCGCATTATCAATGACTGTTTACATGCTTGTTGGAGTAGCAGGTGCGCCAATCTTCGCTAACTTCAAAGCTGGATTTGGAGCACTTTTAGATCCTACTGGTGGTTTTATTATCGCATTTATTATCGTTGCTTACGTATCAGGAAAAATAGTAGAACAAAAAGAACGCCCAACATTCAGCACCTTTGCAATTGCTTCTTTCGCCGGAATCATTTTAACGTATATTATCGGTACTACTTACATGTACGGAGCAGTCAATATTTTCATGGGTGGTAATATGAGCTATAAAGCTGCTTGGATGATTATGATGTGGTTCGCAGTAAAAGATATTACATTTACAATTATCGGCGCTATTATCGCACCTCGCATATACTATGCTGTACGTCGCTCGGCTTATCAGCATTCTCATTCGACGATTTCATAATAAAAAAGGAGCTGTTCCTATAGGAACAGCTCCTTTTTTATTATATTAAGACTCTTGCTTCATTTGCTCGTCTAAAATTTTCTTCATCATTACTATCATATCATCACGTAATTCTTCGTGTTGCAATGCCATTTCAATTGTTGTTTGAACAAACCCTAATTTTTCACCAACGTCATAACGCTTTCCTTCGAAATCATATGCAAATACACGTTGAATTTCATTTAAGCTTTGAATTGCATCCGTTAACTGAATTTCGCCACCTGCTCCAACTTGTTGCTGTTCCAAGAACATAAAGATTTCAGGAGTTAAAATGTAACGTCCCATAATCGCTAAGTTTGAAGGCGCAGTACCTTGCGCTGGTTTTTCAACGAAATTACGAACTTGATAACGACGTCCCTCTTGCTCTAACGGATCAATAATTCCGTAGCGATGTGTTTCTGCTTCAGGAACAGTTTGTACACCAATAACAGAAGAAAGTGTTTTGTCATACTCGTCCATTAATTGACGTAAACATGGTTTTTCAGCTTGAACGATATCATCGCCTAATAATACTGCAAACGGCTCATCACCAATGAATTTACGCGCGCACCAAACAGCATGTCCTAATCCTTTTGGTTCTTTTTGACGAATGTAATGGATATCTACCATTTTAGAAGAAGCTTGTACTTTTTCAAGTAACTCATACTTTTTCTTCTCTAATAAGTTTTGCTCTAATTCAAATGCGTTATCAAAATGATCTTCGATAGAGCGCTTTCCTTTACCAGTAACGATAATAATATCTTCGATGCCTGATTTTACTGCTTCTTCTACGATGTATTGAATTGTTGGTTTATCTACAATTGGAAGCATTTCTTTTGGCATTGCTTTCGTTGCTGGTAAAAAGCGTGTTCCTAATCCCGCTGCCGGGATAATTGCTTTTCTCACTTTTTTCATGACAAATACCCTCACTTTTCATTCTAATTCTCTTAGTAAAGTGCAAATTTATAACACTCGCTCGTAATAATCCTCTACATCAAACAAAACTATAAGAAAAGAGGAGGCCGTTCTCCCTTCTCCTCTTTTCCTATCAGTAGCACTCTATTCTATTATAAACGATTCATAATATCTTCTTTAATAGTAAGTAACTTTTGTTCACTATTTTGTAAGGAATCATCTTGTACACCAAAGTAGAATTTAATTTTCGGCTCTGTTCCAGATGGACGTAAGCAGAACCAAGAACCATCTTCTAATTGATATTTTAACACATTTGATTTCGGTAAGTGAATCTCTTCCTTATTTCCATCTTGTAACGTTGTAATGATGCTTTCCTTATAATCCTCAACTGCAACGACTGTTAAACCCGCTACTTCTTTCGGAGGATTCCCGCGGAATGTTGCCATCATCTTTTGAATCTGTTCGGCACCGTCTTTTCCTTTTAACGTTAACGATACAAGGTCCTCACGGAAGAACCCATACTTCTTAAATACTTCTAACAGACCATCATATAACGTTTTACCTTGTGATTTGTAGTACGCAGCTACTTCACATGCAAATAGAACAGATTGCACCGCATCTTTATCACGGCAGAATGGACGGATTAAATAACCGTAGCTTTCCTCATAACCGAATTGGAATTCATATTGTCCGCTTTCTTCATACTGTTTAATTTTCTCACCGATAAATTTAAATCCAGTTAACGTATCAACTGTATCTAAACCGTATGCTTTTGCGATTGTACGGCCAATTTCAGACGTTACGATTGTTTTTAAAACAACACCGTTTTCTGGAAGCGTTCCGTTTACTTTCTTTTGTGATAATAAGTAATCAAGCATTAACGCACCTGTTTGGTTACCAGTTAACACTTGGAACTCACCATCGTGATTGCGAACTGCTACACCTAGACGGTCTGCATCAGGATCTGTTGCGATTAACACGTCTGCGCCTACTTTTTCACCGTCGCGAATTGCATACTCAAACGCTGCATGCTCTTCTGGGTTTGGTGATTTTACTGTAGAGAAGTTCGGATCTGGTAACTCTTGCTCTTTTACAACTGTTACATCTGTAAATCCAACTTCTTCTAAACCACGGCGTACCGAAATGTTTGATGTTCCATGTAATGGTGTAAAGACGATTTTTAAATCTTTTCCTACTTCTTTCACCATCTCTTTATTAATAATGACATTGTTCAATTCTGCCGCATATGCATCATCTACTTCTTGTCCAATTATATGTAATAAACCGTCAGCTTTTAATTGCTCAACATCAGCAACTTCAACTGTTAATTCATTTTCTACTGCATTTACGTAGCTAATTAACTCATCAGCTTCCTTTGGAGGCAACTGGCCACCATCTTCACCATATACTTTATAACCGTTATATTCGGGCGGATTATGGCTTGCCGTAAGAACGATTCCACTTGCTGTATGTAAATGACGAACTGCGAAAGAAAGCACTGGTGTTGGACGTAAGCTTTCAAATACATATGTTGTAATACCGTGTGCACCAAGCGTAGCAGCTACTTCCATTGCGAATTCAGGTGATTTATGACGAGAATCATACGCGACAACTACACCGCGTTTTTTCGCTTCTACACCTAATTTTTCAATAAACATAGCTAATCCTTTTGTTGCTTTACGAACTGTATATACATTTAAACGGTTCGTACCAGCACCAAGTTCACCACGCATACCACCTGTGCCGAACTCTAGATTTTTATAAAAGCTATCCTCGATTTTCTTCTCATCTTGCTTCATGTTTTCTAGCTGTTCTTTTAATTCTGCGTCTAATTCTGCATATGAAAGCCAGCGACTAAATTCTTGTTTCCAATTCATACTTCCATCTCCTCTCGCCTGTCATACCTTCATTATATGAAAAAAACAACCTGCATCTCAATATTTTTTAAAATCTAGCAGGATTTTACTATAAATTTTTGTGTACACTATGGTTAAATACTCCACCAAAGGGAATGAGGATTATGCAAGAATGGGGCTTGTCAGAAGAGCTCAAAATACAAACAAAACAAATGATTGAAATTGCTGAAAAAGAATTATCAATTATGAGACAAGCAATTGATAAAGAAGATGAATGTATTTTATGCAAAATGGAAGATATTCATCACATGTTAGCAAATGTACAAACATTGGCAGCTACATACTATATTCAGGCTTATTTATCACCTTATACGGAAAGCTCACAGTTTATCACAAGAGCTGTCCAACATTTAAGCGCCCGAAAGCACGGTGCCCTAATCGTTGTAGAGCGAAACGAGACACTCGAATCTTTCATTCAAACTGGTACAACATTAAATGCTCATTTAACCGCACCGTTACTTGAATCAATTTTTTATCCAGGTAACCCTCTTCATGATGGAGCCATTCTCGTGAAAAATAATCATATTGTCTCAGCTGCTAATATTCTTCCGTTAACGAAAAGTACAGATATTGATTCTGAGCTAGGAACACGTCACAGGGCAGCAATTGGCTTATCAGAAAAAAGTGATGCACTTATATTAGTTGTCTCTGAAGAAACAGGTCGTACTTCATTCGCTTTAAATGGTACGTTATATACGATTTCTTTATAAGGCGCATCTTTCACTATGTAACACTTTTTTTGAACAGTACAATAATAAATGAATGATATCGACTTACCGAAAAAATTGACAATAATCGTACCATGTCAATAATAAAAGGCTGCCTCAAAAAAATTTGAGACAGCCTTTTTCAAAAATTATTCTTCTCCAAAACGTTCAACAAGTGTTGCAAGTGTACGAACCATTGCACCTGTCGCTCCAGATGGGCCTAAATCATGCGCTCCTGTTGTTTCAGATGTTCCAGCGATATCTAAGTGTACCCATGGTGTGTCTTCAGCGAATTCACCTAGGAATGTCCCAGCCATAACCGCATGTCCTTCACGACCTGGTGAGTTATTTAAATCAGCAAATTTACTGTTTTTGACACGTTCTTTATCGCGCTCGAAAATCGGTAATTGCCAAATTGGCTCATCCGTTTCCATTGATGCTTCTAATACTTGTTCAAACAACTCTTCATTATTTGTCATCGCACCTGTTGTATGATTTCCAAGTGCAACAATTACACCACCTGTTAATGTTGCAACATCAACTAAGTAATTTGCACCAAGCTTCTTCGCATACGTAATACCGTCAGCTAACGCTAGACGACCTTCTGCATCTGTATTTAATACTTCGATTGTTTTTCCGCTCATAGATGTAATCACATCATCTGGCTTGAATGCAGTACCACTTACAACGTTATCCGTTGATGGAATTACAGCGATAACATTTTGCTCTGGGCGAAGTTCACCAATAATTTCCATCGCACCTAAAACAGCAGCAGCACCGCCCATATCGCCTTTCATGCCGACCATACCTTCACGTGGTTTTAAAGAGTAGCCGCCTGTATCGTATGTAATCCCTTTTCCAACGAATCCAATTACATCTGTCCACTCTTCTTTTCCTTTATAAATAAGAACGATCATTTTTGGTGGCTCTGTACTACCTTGGTTTACTGCAAGTAGCGCTCCCATACCAAGGTCTTCCATTTCTTCTTTCTCAAGAACTTTATAGTCCATATCGTATTTTTCCGCTAATTCAACCGCATACTCAGCAAGTTTTGTCGCTGTTAATACGTTTGGCGGCATATTTACAAGTGTACGAGCTGAATTTGTTGCACGTCCATGTACGTATCCTACTGTTAATGCAGCTTCAATTTCTTGTGCATCTTCTGCTGTAATAGCCGTGAACTTCTCTAGCTCTACACGTTCCTTTTTATCTGATTTATACGTTTGTAATTCATATGTACCAAGACCTTGTACTTCTGCTGCAATATGGGCAACATCAATCGCGTCTAACTTCTCTGTTACGAAAGAATCAAGTAAGATTGCTGCATCTTGTACTTTGGCTGCCTGTAGTGTTTTAAACGCCTTACCAAGAGCCGCACGTAATGTTTCCGTCGTATAAGATTCTTTCTTTCCTAAACCAACGAAATAATAACGTTTCACATTTGTTTTCCCTAAACTATGTACTTTTGAAATAGCTTTCTTCTTAGTAGAAAGTTCTTTCTCTTCTAGTAAAACTTGTAATTGTCCTTCAAACGCTTTGTCCAGTTCTTGTACAAAACTACTCGTTTGTTCTTCTTCAAATAAGGCAACAATCACCGCTTCATGGCTTGCTAATTCTTTTTGTACTTGAAACATGTTCAGACCCCCTAAATTTCTCTACTCTACCTTTATTATAACTTTATTTTCGATAAAATGCGACAATTCTAACTTCTGTTACATCCTTTATAATCCATCTTTCTGCCATTTCTTCTATTATAAAATAAAAAAGTCTAGCGTTATTACCACTAGACTATCTTTGCTTTAAATATTGGCCACGAAACACTTGCATCGTTTCGTCTTCATTTAACATCGTTAACTCTTCTTCTGTAAACTTACCATTTCCTACCTTAACTACATATACATTTACTTTTTTCTTACCCCATTGGCTATAAACATCTTTCACCGTATCATAATATAAATCGAGACGATTTCCTTTTATAGCACCGCCCTTATCAGCGACAACCCCATATCCGTAATCTGGCACGAATAGAATCGTTCCAATCGGGAATACACGTAAATCCGCAGCAATTGTAGAATATAAATCCCTTTTCGCTTTAACACCTGAATATGTAATACCATACTCTGGATGTCCTGGACTCTTACCAGTTGACTCCACTCCTGACGTATAACCAGTTGCAGTCATTTCAATTGAACGATATTTAGACCAGTCGTTTGCCTGCTCTAAAGCATTTATCACTTCTTTACTCGGAGCAACATTTCTCTTAACTTCTGCTGCATGTACTTCTTTTGCACTCGTTCCCTCATATTTCTTTACAATCTCTAATAAAGAAACTCCTGTGAAAGCATTCCATGTTACGCATAATGCGGATACAAGTAAACAAGTCATCATAATGCGAATACAATATCGTTTTAACATTTTTATATTCCACACTCCTTCATCGTTAATCATTCCCTATACAATGAAGGAATATGCAAAAAAAATAATCTCCAAATGAATTGGAGATTAAAACATTTGATATCCGCTTTTCCGAAGTTTCTTAATTACGATTCCTGCTAAAGCAGCACCTACTAACCCAGTAGATAGAATAAACATATCTGCTTGTCCTAAATGCGATACACTTGTCCCAAATGAAGAAAATGTTTCTTTTGGCTTTGAAAAATAATCCCACACACTCGCCTTATTAATAATAAGCATACAAACAATCGGATACACAATAACCATTACCCATGTCGCTCGCAATATCATGTTGAGTAAAAATCCAATTCCAAAAAACAAAATAAAAAATAACATCATTGAAATAAGTAGTACCGGTATACTCACTCTTTCTCCCTCTCCTTCTCATGCGCCGTAAATACGTGATAAGCCGTATAACCAAATTGCTCTCCTGGATTTAATGTTTTGTCCATTTCAAGATGAAATTCTGATTTTCTTTCTAACAAATATTTAATAAGTACAGACGTATTTGGATCGTCTGCAATCGTATCTGGATGTAGAAACGCTACTTCAGACAATTCCTTCTCCTGTACAATAATATTTTCCCCTTCAGGTTCCAAAAGGAAAATAATCATATTATCACTAATTTCATTGCGAATCACGCCCGATCGAACGCCAATAATTCCCTTCACATGAGCGACAATACCTGTCTCTTCTAACACTTCACGTTTCACAGCTTCATCAACCGTCTCACCTTCATTTACAAAACCAGCCGGCAAAGACCATTTCCCCTTTAATCCACTGTATTTCTTCTTAACGAATAGCCACCTGCCATCTTTTGTGGCTACTAGGCCACTAACAGCTAACCATACTTTCCCGCGCTTCCCCATGATGCAACCTCCTCTATTAGAGAGAACAGAATATTCTTTCTTTTTTATATATTATACTATATTTTTAAGTACACTGTGACTTTTCCTTTCTTAGAATAATGCCCCATTGCCACCAACTTAAAAAATTGGCATTTCCCTATATCGAAAAAAATGAGCCGAATTATTATAAATAACTCTGGAAAGATAAAATTTTCATTTTGGGGATACTTCAAAATATCAGCCTGATGGACATAGGTATCACCACATGTCCATGGATTAAAGAAAAAGCATATTATTAAACTGTGCCCTACTCTTTGGGTCGGAAGAGGTGCTATAGATGAATATAAAGGCATATAGGGCTCAACTGTTTTCTTGGTCTAAGGAGTCCAAGGTAGAAATAGTAGAACTCATTTCCGCTGGCATAGGTATGGCCGGACCTGTTCTGTTCGCCACATTTCTAGGCTATCCCGCTCTTGGTTTTGCTGCATCGGTCGGAAGTTTGGCAGTCAGTAGCGTGAAAGTCGGTTCAAGTTTTATAAATCACGGGGAAAAGTTGGCGTCAGCGCTCATATCAGTAGCACTCGCTGCAATTGCTGCTGGTCTCTCTTTCGGACAAGGCTACCTGACATTCGGAGTCTTGACCCTGCTGGTAATCCTTGCTACGTTAATTGGCGGATATAGTCGGGCTTTGGCCGTGGCAACAACACGCTTTGTCATATTCCTGATCATCATCCTCAATATGTTAGACCAGACGGAGTACCCGATGGCACTAATTTTTTCAATCTTAGCAGGAGCGATTTGGACCATCAGTATCAGCTTGGTACTAGGCATCTGGGTACACCGCTGTTTTAAATCATCGCTGGATGGAGCTATGAAAGGGCCAACATCGAAAAAAATCATTCTATGGTGGAATTCTCTTGCACACCTATCCAGTTGGCAATTCCCAATCAGGCTCGCATTATGTCTAGTTATTGCTGAGGGATTACGAATACTTTGGCCCGAGCACCACTTCTATTGGATTGCAATTACCGTAGCGATCCTTACTCAGCGGAAAATAGAATTCTTTCCAATCAAAACAACACAACGAGTGCTTGGTACAATAATCGGCGTGATTGTTGCGAGCTTGCTTCTCGCAACTAGTCTACCAATTTGGGGATTAGTTATAAGTATCGGTCTATTCGCAAGTGTTCGACCTCTTCTAAAGGTTCGAAATTACCTTGTATACTCTGCAACCATGATTCCGCTCATTATTTTGATCATGGAAGCCGGCAAGCCGTTCCAGTCTATCATTCTGTTCGACCGTGTATTTGCAACCCTTATCGGTGCAGTCATCGTGATTGCAGTGAACTTGATATTCAGTAGAGCGCTGGCGAAATCAGTGTAAAGGTGGTTATCTAGCGAAAGATGCTTTCATATTTTTCTCATTTTTTCCAGTTGAACAAAATCCCCTAAAATGAAAAAATACGCTATTCTTTCTGTATGATCATAAGAAAGAATGGCGTTTTTGTATGTCTATTTCTGTATCTGATAAATGACAATTATTTGTTAAATAACTATATAGAATGGAAGTATGAAGAAAACGAAACAGGGGCCTCACGAATCTGCATTTTCTTTCTTCGAAAACGTGTATTATACAAAAAAAAGCAGAAACAGCTCATAGCCGTATCTGCTTTTCTCCACTATATATTAAAATAACTTCAATTTACCTTTTTTAAGAACTAATAAAGGTCCACCTAATAAGAATAGGTAACGGTTATCAATAACTTTCTTCATGAAGGAAGCTTTCCAACCTGTTAACTTTTTGCCCATAACAACGCCCATTGCATCGTCATGACCTAAAGAACATACAGATCCTTTATTGTCGAATGCGAATGTTTTCATTTCGCCTTTGCCACGAACTAACACAGTTAAGTTGTGTGCAATGTTGTAACCTTGTTGAATTGCGATTTGTGCTGTTGGTGGGTATGGACGGTTAATTTCTTCGTTAATGATTAACGCTGCGTCACCAACCATGAATACATCTTCGTATCCTGGAGCGTGCATGTACTCATCAACTTTTACACGTCCGCGCATTGCTTCAAAGCCAGACTCTTCCACAATACCGTTACCACGAACACCTGCAGCCCAAACTACTGTTTCAGACTTAATTAATTCAGTATCATCACCATTTGCAACGATAATACCTTCTTCAGTTCCTTCTTTAATTGCTGTACCGATGCGGAATTCTACGCCTTTTTTCTCAAGTTGTTTTACAGCGTATTCTACTAATGCTGGATCAAAACCTGGAAGTGCTGTTGGAGCAGCTTCAACGCAGATAATACGTGCTTTTTCACGTGGTACATTGTACTGTTTGCAAAGTTCAGGAACACGGTTTGCAAGCTCACCTACGTATTCGATACCAGTAAATCCAGCACCACCAACAACGATTGTTACTAACTCATCGCGTTGTTCAGTTGCATATTTAGCGAAACTAGCTTCCATATGCTCACGAATTTGACGAGTTGCATTAATGTTAGCGATTGAGAATGCATGCTCTTTTAATCCTGTAATTCCGAATGTTTCTGATTCGAAACCAAGACCGATTACTAAGTAGTCATACTCTAACTCGCCGTCTTTTAAGATAATGCGTTTTTCAGCAGCTTTAATTTCTACTACTGTATCTTGTACAAAGTTCACTTTATTTGTATCGATAACGTCTTGAATATCTAGACAGATTTTTTCATCTTGTAATGTACCAGCTGCGCTCTCATGTAACCAAGTCGCTTGGTAGTGATAGCTGTTGTTGTTTACTAACGTAATTTCAGCTTCATTTACAGATAATGCTTTTTGCAGACGAACAGTCGTAATCATCCCGCCATAACCTGCACCTAAAACTACGATTTTTGGAGTCTTCACCAAATCACAACCCTTTTCTTTATATAATAGTAATGAAAAATAATACCAAGTACTAAAAACTCTATTTGTCAAGAATGTGGAATTTATCACATTCTATATCATAACAACACGCATTCAAAAAATCGTACGAAATTTGTCATAGAAATTTAACATAATACTTCCCTATATTAGTCGGTTTTATTCCAGAATTCAAGCACCTAGCGAATTATCAATATTTTAAAATAACATAGCGTTTTCAAGGGTTTTTCAGCCTTTTTTTCATGTATTTTCCTTTCCATCTATTTTATACAATTAAAAAAGCATCCATGCGAAAACTTACACATAATTCAGTCGTTTTCAGAAGTATTATAAACTCAAATATGCTATCATTTATTTGAAAGTGTCATCATTTGCAGGATTTTCGTGTACATATGAACAATATATGAAATCAATATCAAAATTCCATCATCTATAGGGGGAATGAAAGTGGCAGAAAATCAAAAAGTTTACGACATAACAATTATTGGTGGTGGTCCAACAGGACTGTTCACCGCATTTTATGGCGGTATGAGACAAGCAAGTGTAAAAATCATTGAAAGCTTACCTCAACTTGGAGGGCAATTATCCGCACTCTACCCTGAAAAATATATTTATGATGTAGCTGGATTTCCAAAAGTACGCGCACAAGAGTTAGTTGATAACTTAAAAGAGCAAATGAAGAAGTTTGATCCAACCGTTTGCTTAGAAGAAGCTGTTGATACTCTTGAAAAACAAGCTGACGGTATATTTAAACTTGTTACAAATAAACAAACTCATTACTCTAAATCTGTCATTATTACTGCTGGTAATGGTGCTTTCCAACCACGCCGCTTAGAATTAGAAGGCACAGCAAAATATGAAAAGAAAAACTTACATTATTTCGTTGATGATATGAATAAATTTGCTGGAAAACGTGTCGTGGTATTCGGCGGCGGTGACTCAGCAGTAGACTGGACGATGATGTTAGAACCAATTGCAGACAAAGTTACAATCGTTCATCGCCGTGATAAATTCCGTGCGCATGAACATAGCGTCGAAAGCTTAATAAATTCTCGTGCAGAAGTAAGCACACCGTACGTTCCAGTAGAACTCATTGGTGATGACACGATTGAACAAGTCGTTCTTCAGCACGTAAAAACTGAAGAAAAAATTATCATCGATGTTGATGACGTAATCGTAAACTACGGCTTCGTTTCTTCTCTTGGCCCAATTAAAAACTGGGGCTTAAACATTCAAAAAAACAGCATCCTCGTGAATTCAAAAATGGAAACAAATATTCCTGGCATTTATGCTGCCGGTGACATTTGTACATATGAAGGAAAAGTAAAACTCATCGCTTGCGGCTTTGGTGAAGCACCGACAGCAGTAAACAATGCAAAAGCTTACTTCGATCCAAACGCAAAACTCCAACCAATGCATAGCTCAAGTATGTTTTAATATAGAAATGAAAAGAACTCCTTTTACATGAAAGGAGTTCTTTTCATTTAGAGATTCCTAATCGAAATTCCTCCTTTTCCTAAATAAAATACATTTCAACTTAATAAAAAACACTACTACCTTCCAAAATATGTTACAATAAAACAGAACGTATGTTTCGTCCAATAAAGGGAGGTTTTATTAATGAAAGAACCAATCATAGTAACAAAAGAAGCTTTCCAAGCAATCGGCGTTTCGATTACGACGACAAACGAAAAAGAGGCATCTACTGAAGGAGAAATTCCAAAACTTTGGAATCGCTACTTCCAAGAACAAATCATGCATCACATCCCAAATCAACAAACAAAAGAAACATTCGCTTTCTACTCAAACTACGAATCAGATGAAACTGGTACATATCAATTTACAATCGGTATGCCCGTTTCTTCATTAGAAGACGTTCCTGAAAATATGACAACTTTAACAATACCTGCCGCGACATATGCGGTATTTACAACGAGAAAAGGCCCTGTGTCTGAAGTCGTGTGCGAGGCTTGGGAATATATTTGGCAATGGTCGAAAGAAAACAAACGTGCTTTTACAACAGATTTCGAACTGTATGATGAAAAAGCAACGGATCCAAATAACGTACAATTGGATATTTATATTGCTTTAGCTTAAAAAAGGTGCCCTTCGGCATCTTTTTTTGTCGTTAAATAGCCACTGTGCAAATCCAACATTATTGTCTACAATGAGAAAGTGCAGTATAGAAATATTAGAAACTGTATAAAGTGAAACTATACTCAGTGGGGGTTTTGTTCATCCCCCACTGAGTATCAGCCCTCACCAATCGGACGTTTACGAGCAGTTGGTCTCCCACCTAACTTCTTTGCTCGAGCCGAATTTTGAGGTGGGAGTTTTACTGCCCGTTAACGCGGGATAAAACGATTGTTAATAGGTTTTTTAGTCTAAATTTGGTACATAGAAAGGAAGCAATATGGAGGAACTACAACAACATAAATCTGCTTTAGAAGGAAGCGGAAAACCGTTATTAAAAAATACAAACTTCCTTTTTCTTTGGGCAGCTACTCTCTTTTCAAGTTTCGCTTTAGCCTTTTTTACTTTTTCACAAACATGGTACATAGCAAAAACATTAAACCTTGAGGCTTCACTCGGTATTGTTTTCGTGGCTCTTAGTGTTCCAAGGCTCATTTTTATGATTATTGGCGGAGCATTAGCTGATAAATTCCCGAAAAAAAACATTATGTTTTACTCAAATATTATTCGTGCTATTCTTGTCGCAACAATTCTCACTTGGTTCATCGTCGGTGATGTAACACTATATACATTTGCTTTGTTCGCTTTGTTCTTCGGACTTGCTGACGCTTTTTTCTGGTCAGCAGACGGCTCTATTCTGCCTGAACTTGTAGAAAAAAGCCGCTTAACACAAGCAAATTCACTTACTCAAATGACAAACCAAGCATCTGTCATTTTAGGACCTGTACTTGGCGGTATTCTCATTAAATTTACGAACTATGAAACAATTTTTTCAATTACAATTCTGCTACTCATTATCGCTGCCATACTCGTTCAAAAAATACAATTTACAGTACCCGAAAAAAATGAAACAGACAAAGGCATGTTTACTTCTATTAAAGAGGGAATTTCATATGTAAAAGAATCACCGTTTCTTTCAACTTTCCTATTATGTAGCGCCTTTTTAAATTTATTTTTAATCGGTCCGATGCAAGTTGGCTTCCCGCTCTTCGTCAAAAACGTTCTGCACGGTGACTCACTGCAGTTTAGTTACTTAGAAGCGGCTGTTGGCGGCGGGATGGCGATAGGAGCTGTCATTGTCGGATTAAAAAATATTAACCGCAGACGTGGTTTATTTTGTATTATCATGATGCTACTTTCTGGTGTATTCTTCCTATCCATCAACTTTAGCACTGTACTTTGGCAAGCATTATTAGCTGGAATGTTTTACGGTATTACAATCGCGATGGCAATCGTTCCACTTATGGCAATGATTCAATCCACAGTAAAAGAAGAAATGATGGGCCGCGTTATGAGTTTACTCATGCTTTCATCGATGGGGTTCATTCCGCTCTCTTATGCATTTACATCGATTGCACTTTGGGCAGGCATTCCAATTGTAACGATTATGAAAAGCGGTGCGATTGCTGTTATCGTCTTCGTACTATTTGTCGCGATTCGTGTTCCAGTTGTAAGAAAGTTTGATTAGCTACTTGGAGTCATGTATTATACGCATGGCTCCTTTTTAAACGGATCAAATAACGGTATTCCCTTACTCCTTCTCAAAGCTGCTCCCCATTCTAATCCAACCTCTAAAAATAAATCTCGGACTGTACTATACAAAAGTGCCCTAACGTCTTTACGAATTTCCCCATATTTATACGCTCTCACAACACTTTTCACGCGCCAAATTAAATTTCCATACACTTCTTCGTCAGCTAATATTTGCTCTAATAAAACACCTTGCTCTAGTAATCCACTCTTTTTATAAGCAAGTTCCACCTTACTCCAAAATATATTAATCTTTTTCGGATTACTCGTCATCGGCACCAGTGCGTATATAAATGGCTTCGGTATATCGTGACGACAATAGGTTTCATCAAGCTCATACGTTACGTTACTTTTCTCTTTTATTTGTGGAATGTTTTTAGAAAGAATTGTTTCCCGCTCATTTTTTTGCTCGTTTCCACTACAGCCATCTGCACAATCATCACTTTCACATGCGGACATTTTCATACGGTCATCCATGCGGTCAATTGCAGATCTAAGAAATACATATAAGTTTGCACTATATCCCCCGCGCTTATATCTTTCTTTTGTCGCAACACGCTTTATAATTCCTAGTTCCTCTAACTTTGCAATTGAGCGGCGTACTGTACGAATACTTTTTCCAACATTTGTAGCAATCGTCTCCATCAATGGACACGCAACTCCCACTGTTTTCTGTTTCTCATTCACTGCATACTTTCCTAAAAAATGAATAATGATAGCATCCGTTTTATTCAATTGAAATCGATAGCACTTCAAAACTTGTTTTTGATACGTATTAAACTCTTCTTTACTTCGAAATTCACTGTATGGTTTCATTAAATTATATAAGCTTCCCATTTTTATCACCTCACTTATAGGTAAAGAGCAGGAAGAGAAATTGGCGTGATATTTAATATTTTTTTAGTGGAGATGACAATATGATTATAATTAGCGCTTGTTTAGGTGGTATTGCTTGCCGTTATGACGGTAAGGATAATCTCGTTTCAAAAATAGAAGAGTTATTACAGAGGGAAGATACTATCCTTGTTTGTCCCGAAGTATTAGGTGGTTTACCTACACCACGCCCTTCTGCTGAAATTATTGGTGGGAATGGCGATGACGTTTTAGATGGAAAAGCAAAGGTAATGACAAAAGACGGTGAAGATGTCACAGAATCTTTCGTGAGTGGTGCTTATAAAGCTCTAGAACAAATAAAAGATTTACACCCAGAATATATTATTTTAAAAGAACGTAGTCCATCTTGTGGTAGTTCTACGATTTACACCGGAGAATTTAACGGCAATAAGCAAACTGGTTACGGGGTAACAACTGCTTTATTTAAAAGACACGGATTTAAAGTCATTTCAGAAGAGGAGTTTGAAAATACAAAAAGGAATTGACCCTGTTCGTCAATTCCTTTTTTCTGTCTTATTTCGCACCTAATTTTTCTTTCACTTTCGCTGGAAGTTCGTCTTTTTTCACTTCTTCCCAAGCTGTTACACCTTTTTTATCTGAGTGGTATAAGCGTAAGAATGCTTCTTTACGAAGATTTTTCACAGCTGTAAATTCTAACTCTTTTTCTTTACCTTCTTTATCAAATGCAGGTAACTTATATTGATAATCTTTATATGGTTCACCATTACTAGACTTACCATTATACTCTTTTCCATCTACTGTAATTTGAACGTAATACTCGTCTTTACCCATACGGTTAATATCACAACCAACTAACAAACTTGCAAATACAACTAAAATACTAAATAGTGCAATGTATCTTTTCATTTCCTTCACCTCATATGTTTTTTCTTATATTCTTATCTTAAAGCCCAGAGCTTAAAGAAGAAATTCAAAAACATGACATGAACATTACACTTTTGTAAGATAATAATTATTGCTTCACTTTAGAAACCGTCATCCCGTCACCAATTGGAATGAGTACAGATTCTAAATTCGGATGAGTTGCTACCACTTCATTAAACTTCTTCATAACTTCTGTATAACGTTTTGATTTCACACTTTCATCAGCTACACTACCAGCAGCTAAAACATTATCTGTAACAATTAATGCGCCTGGCTTAGCAAGTCGGATGCAGTATGTTAAGTAATTTTCATAATTCTCCTTATCAGCGTCGATAAAGAAGAAATCAAATCGCTTATTACCTGTGGCTAATTTTTCAAGACTTTGTAAAGCAGCACCAGTCATATACGACACTTGTTTTCCAAATCCCGCTTTATGTAAATTGCTGTGCGCTACCTTTGCATATTTCTCTTCTAGCTCAAGTGAAGTTAACGTGCCTTCTTCTCCAAAACCTTTCGCAAGACAAATTCCGCTATCCCCACCTAATGCACCTATTTCTAAAATATCTTTCGCTCCAGAAATGGAAACTAACATCGTTAAAAGTTTACCCGAAGAAGGTGATACCGATATCGGCGGCATTTCGTTTTCTTTTATGGAAGCAATCACTTCATCCAAAAGAACATCTTGACCACAAAATACAGAATCAATATAACGATTAATTTGTTTCATCAGGTGTAGTCCCTTTCTCTAGATCTGCCTTCTCATCTAACATAGGCGCTTCTTCCGTTTCACTCTCATGTATTTCAAATAGTTGTGTAAATTCATTAATAACCATATCAATTGCCTTTAATTCCCCGATTAAAATTTGCTGAATGGACTGGAATTCTGGCTCACTTAACTGTTGCTTAATCGTAGCACGCTTTAAATTCATCATTTCTAAAAAGGCAATCGCTCTCCCGCGGCGAAATGTTTTCGGCCCGCGATGATGAGATCCATCTCTCCCCCTTTGTATACAAAATGTCAAAAGAAAAAACCTTAAGGGAAATGAATTTTATAATTCATCTTCCGTAAGGTTTTTTCTTCTCTATCTCTTTACTGCCAATTTTTCTATGTACCTATTACCGCCAATAACGTCTTTCACGCCAGTTTCGCCACTTATCACGGATTTTATCAAGTAATTTCCCTATACCGTTTATTACACCTTCTATTATGCATTCTATTATAATATTTATCACAAGGTATCTTATACATCTAAAAATAGAACCTATAACGTACTTCAATACAAATTCAAAAATATCTTCCAGCATATATCTCCTCCTCTTTCTATCCTTCAATTATACTTGTAAGAAAGAGAACGATTAAAGCAAAATAAAAGACCTCCTTAACGATTTTATTCCATCGCTAAAAAGGTCTTTTTCTATTTCGGCCAAAAACTTAGCACTCTTCTGGCTTACCAGCATTCGACGCTGTACGGAAAGATGATCCGCATCCACACGATGCAATTGCGTTTGGATTGTCGATTGTGAATCCGCCGCCAAGCATCGATTGTTTATAATCAACTTTTACTCCTTTAACAATCGGAGCACTTTCTTTATCGATAACAAATTCAACACCGAAAAATTCAAGAACTGTGTCGTCTTCTTTTGGTTCTACTTCAAATCCTAAGCCGTAAGAAAGACCGCTACATCCGCCGCCGTGTACAGCAAGGCGCACGTACTTCTCTCCATCTTCAGCATCTTTTAACATATCTTTAATTTGAAAAGCTGCTTGCTCTGTTACTTCAATCATGAAATACACCATCCTTTCTGTTCTCGTTCTATTATACATCTTTACGCTTCTATCTTGTACTCATACACTCCGCGGCAAATTACTTCCGCAGGTCCTTTCATTAACACATTTCCTTCTTCTGTCCATGCAATCATTAAATCGCCACCTGCTAAGTGAACTGTAATTTCTTTACTACGTTCCATTTTTCCATTGAGAATTGCCGCAACTACAGCTGCGCATGCTCCTGTCCCGCAAGCTTGCGTTACACCAGATCCACGTTCCCAAACACGGAAATTCATTTCTTCATCATTCAAAATCTCGATGAACTCAACATTCACTCGCTCCGGGAACATTTCATGCGTCTCAAGAACTGGCCCTAACGTTGTAAGAGGCGCTTTTTCTACATCATCAACAAAGATAACCGCATGTGGATTCCCCATTGAAACAGCTGTAAATGCGTAACGGTGATTATTGTATAAGAAGTTTTCACGAATAAATGGTGTTTCTCCTTCACCAAGCATCGGTATCTCTTCGCGTGTTAAACGAGGTGCTCCCATGTCTATTTTCGCTAATGTAACTTTGTCATCTTCTACCGTTACTTCTGCCGTAACGATACCAGCTAACGTTTCAATTGTGAAAACTGTATCTTCTACTAGTTTATGCTCATACGCATATTTCGCTACGCAGCGTAAACCATTTCCACAGCTCTTCCCTTCTGAACCATCGTTATTAAACATGCGCATTTTTACTGGTGCCACATCAGAAGGACAAATTAAAATCATTCCATCTGCACCAATACCAGTATTAATATTTGAAACCTTTTCCGCTACAAGAGCTAACTCTTCTTCCCTAATTTGTTCCTCAAACATATTTACATATATATAACTATTGCCAAGACCATGCATTTTTGTAAAAGAAAATTGGCTCATTTTTATTCACTCCAAAAATAATTTATTATTTCAAGTATAAAATGCATGCTTTTAGAACACAATATGAATGTCCCCCGTTTCTCATATTTGACAACATTTTGGCGATAAGTCATTCTTACACAAATCGTGTAAGAAAAAAGCCCTTCTAAAAGGGCCTTTTTTTATTTATATTCCGTATTATCCTACCCTGCGAAATAACGTTTTATCTAATGAAAAAGGTGTTGCCGATTCGCAACACCTTAAAACATTGGATTTTCATCCAAATACTCATATACATTATTAACAAGTTCTTCTACTGTCGCACCTTGTACTACTTCACCATTCACAAGGGCAAATGGTCCTTCAAAACAAATACCACAATATCCTAAACAACCATACTCCATTACATCTAAATTCGGATCTTTTTCTAATTTCTCTAAAGCTGCTTGTGAACCACTCGCAAGGTTACCTACACAAAATTCAATTAATGGTTTAATCAAAATTCTCCCCCCTGTACTACAAAAAAATTACCTTCTGACTTCATCTATAAGAAGAAAACTAAGCTGTTTCTTGTTGTTTTCGTTACATATTCTAAACTATTTAGTTACTTCATTACTTCACTTCAAAGTAGATGACTGTTTCTATGTAACATGCTATTCATAATGAAATAGTAACTAGCAAATGAAAACAGTTTACTTTACTTTTCTTCTTATTGTACAACAGAGTATTCATTCATGCATTGTTATTTGTTCACAAATTCGATATAATTTGATTGAGTAAAGTCGAAATATTTTATTAATATAAAATTGTATGATTAGGGGATATTTCAACAGAAAAGGGGTAATCCATCATGAAACACCTCGTACTACTAGGTGGCGGCTACGGTGGAATGAGAATTCTGCAGCGGCTACTTCCAAACAACCAACTTCCAGATGATGTACAAGTGACATTAATCGACAAAGTACCATATCATTGCTTCAAAACTGAATATTATGCATTAGTTGCGGGTACAATTTCAGAAACGCATATTCGTATACCGTTTCCTGAGCACCCACGTCTCAATATTCAATACGGCACAGTAACAAATATTGACCTCGAAACGAAAGCCGTTCATCTCGATGGCGGTGAAACGATTCAATATGATGATTTAATTATTGGGCTTGGCTGTGAAGATAAATATCATAACGTTCCCGGGGCGAAGGAATATACACATAGCCTACAGTCAATTGAGCAAACACGTAAGACATATGAACAATTAAATAGCTTAGAACCAAATGCAACAGTAGCTGTCGTTGGGGCTGGTTTAAGCGGCGTTGAAGTGGCAAGTGAACTTCGCGAAAGCCGTTCAGATTTAAAAATCTATTTATTTGATCGAAAAGATAGAATTTTATTCCCGTATCCTGAAAAATTAAGTAGATACGTAGAAGAATGGTTTGTAAAACATAAAGTTAACATTATACGTAACTCTAACATTACAAAAGTGGAACCAAACATTGTATACAACCACGATGAGCCACTTGAGTGTGATGCAATCGTATGGACCGCTGGTATTCAAGCAAATGAAGTTGTTCGAAACCTTCCAGTTGAACAAGATGGTAGCGGACGGGTTGTTTTAACAAAATATCACAATATTCCAAATAACGAGCATGTTTATGTTGTCGGGGATTGTGCAGCACTTCCACATGCACCATCTGCTCAGCTTGCTGAAGGTCAAGGAGAACAAATTGTCCAAATATTATTAAAACGTTGGAATAATGAGCCACTTCCTGATGAACTGCCGGTTATAAAATTAAAAGGTGTTCTCGGTTCTCTCGGCAAAAAACACGGATTTGGTTTACTAGCAAACCAACCATTAATGGGGCGTGTACCGAGATTATTAAAATCCGGTCTTCTTTGGATGTACAAATATCATAACGGTTAATACTTTAAAGGCTGTCTACTATGTAGACAGCCTTTTTCTATTCATTTAAAAAAAATAACTTTATCAATATAATTTCATAAATTTATTTATTTTAATATAAAAATCTATAATTGGAAGTGTATACTATATGTAATAGTTATTTCATTTTATTATTTTCTTTAGGACCGAATACGTTCGGTCTTATTTTTTATGCTATAAGTACTACACATAATAGGAGGCATTTCATTTCACTTATGAACTTAACAAAACTAAATAATCGCATAGAAGTGAAAAAGAGGGAATTAATCCACCTCGTTGAAAAGTATGGATTTACTCACGATAAAGTCATTTCTCTCAGTCAAGACTTAGATCGCTTGCTAAACTTATTAACGAAGCTAACTTCCGTCTCAAGACGATCTAATCCTACAAAAAAAGAAAAAAGATGTTCCCTCTGAATAGACTTTATTTTTCTATTTTTCTCTCTTTTTGATACGATATAACTAGAATCAGAAAGGAGCAATTTATGTTTATATTAAAAGACATCAAATATAAAAATATTCTACACATTCCTTATTTACAAATTCAACAAGAAAAAATAACTTGTATTATCGGTGAGAGTGGTAGTGGAAAAAGCACATTACTTCGTATGTTAAATGATTTACAATCACCAACATCTGGAACAATTGAATATAATGGAAAATCTATTTTAGATTATCCTCCCATTCAATTACGACGTGAAGTTGTCATGCTCGGACAAACTCCACCTATTTTTGATGGAACAATTAAAGATAATTTATTAATGGGACTGCGCCTTTCTGAAAAGCCATTTCCAAATGACGATGCCCTGCGGGGCGCATTAACGACTGTTAGCCTAGATAAAAAATTAGAAGATAGCGCCTCTTCTTTATCAGGCGGTGAAAAACAAAGACTTGCTTTCGCTCGTATTGTACTAATGGACCCACCCGTCTATTTATTAGATGAACCAACTTCGGCACTAGATAGTGACACAGAACGACGCGTTATGAAACAATTCACTCTATTGGCAAGAGAAAAGAAAAAAACAGTTATCTTCATCACGCACTCACAACAACTTCCAGAAGAAATCGCAGACGATATTATTGAAATTAGTAAAACAAACGGTGCAACTAGAAAGGAAGTGCTCTCAATTGAAGGGCGTTATTGAACTACAAATTTGGCAACTTGCAGCTGCATATATTTTCATTCTTATTTTAATCGGGCTTGTGAAATTAAAAGGAATACCGCGTGAGAAACAAATTACAATTGCTACATTACGTATGACAATTCAGCTCGTACTAGTCGCATATGTCCTTACATACATATTTGAAAATAGTAATCCGTTTTATACAATAGCTCTCATTACTTCTATTACTACATTTGCGATTTTCAATATTTATAAACGAATTAATATTCCAATGTCAAAAGAATTAAAACGAGTAGCCGCCCTCTCCATGATTGCTGGATCAATTGGCCCTCTTCTACTATTTATCTTTGTTATTATCGGACACGATCCTTGGTATGCTCCGCAGTATATCGTTCCTATTGCCGGTATGCTAATCGGTAATGCTATGACAGGCATTTGCCTCGGGGCAAATACCTTTTTAAGCAGCATGAAATCACAAAGAGACCATATTGAAGGTGCACTTATGCTTGGGGCAACTCCAAAACAAGCAGCTGCCCCGCTCATACGGGACGCTTTCGATTCTGCTATTTTACCGACAATCAATTCTATGGTCGGAATGGGAATTATAAGTCTTCCAGGCATGATGACAGGACAAATTTTATCCGGTGTATCACCATTTACAGCTATCCAATATCAAATCGCAATTATACTTGGTATTTCTGGAAGTACAGCTTTCTCTGTTATTATCTTCTTGCAACTTGGATATAAAACGTTCTTTAATAAGCGGTGTCAGTTGAAAGAAGTTGAAGTCCAATCATAAAAAAGGCGCTCTGCAAGTTACTTACAGAGCGTCTTTTTTCTTTGCTAATCTTACGCCTTCTTAACGAACTGTGATTTTAACTTCATAGCTCCGAAACCGTCGATTTTACAATCAATATCGTGATCTCCTTCAACTAGACGAATACTCTTTACTTTCGTACCAATCTTTACAACTGAAGAAGTTCCTTTTACTTTTAAATCTTTAATTACAGTAACAGCATCACCGTCTTGAAGAACGTTTCCGTTCGCATCTTTTACAACTTTTGCACCTTCATTACTTTCAGCTTCTGCTTCTTTGCCCCACTCATGCGCACATTCTGGACATACGAAAAGAACGCCATCCTCATACGTGTATTCTGAATTACATTTTGGACAATTTGGTAAAGTAGCCATAAATTCATTTCCTCCGTTCATTATTTATACGTAAAAATCAAAATTGACGTTTACATCTCGATAAATAAAATTTGTATAGCATTTCTTTATACTGCCATAGTCTCGCGTTATTGACAAGCCTACCTCAAATTCTCATTTTTTATTGTATTTTACAAAATTTCAATTCGTATGGTGTTTTGTATTCACATTTTTCGTTAATTAGCTTATTCGACATGTACTTCTTCCATCCAACTACTTGTCTTAGAGCTCACTACTATTAAGTGCTCATTTTCCCATTTTAGTTTACCTAAAAATCTAGAGTAGACTACTTCATTCCCTACTTCTTCTACGAGTAATTTATTTACCACTCTTAGCCCTTTATCGTTATACACTTCACACATTAGCTGAAATCCTTCAGAACGATGAATTCCTTTTAATATAGCCGTTTTCTTTCGGCTTGGGCTCTTCTTCGGTGTTTTATCCACTAAGAATACAATCTCGTAATTCTCTTTCTCTATTTCTTGAAGCGCTTCATTCACATACTCTTTAATCATTTCTATTGATAGTGTTGAATATTTTTCAATAGCTGGTACGACATAGAGGTGAACTAACTCACAAAAATGCTTATATTTCTCCTCAACTGATTCCAGATTTAAAAATTGCATATAATCATAAGGAACGAATATACAAATCTCCCACAAATCCTCACATAATTCATAAGAAGTATCTTTATTAGGATTGGCTAGACAATATATATCAATATTTTCCACAGTTCCTAATCCAAGATTAAACCCACTTAATTTCTTTGAAAAAATCAATTCAAAAATTCTCATTTCGTGTAATCGATTATAATGTTTTTTAGGACGTTTCTTAGCCCAATCATAAAAATGAACATCCATCATACTACCTTTTCCTCCTAATATTATTTACTTTTCTAATATATAAAAAGAAGAACCTTCACAAGATTCTTCTTTTTAAAATGAACGAGTTTCTCTCTAGAAAAACCACATATTTTCTTCAACATAGATTTGATACTCTTCAGCTTCTTCTTCACTCAACTTTTTATTATTTAAATACACTTCTTGCCATTCAAAGTAATCATCATTTAAATATACAGCGAATTTAATTTTCACATTTTTCTTTTCTTCATAATCATAACCAGTAAATTCTACTACATCATAATCTTGTTCTTTCTTTACATACTTCCAATTTGGTTTATCTGTGATAGACTCTAAAGCCTCTCCTTCAAGACTTAAGCGAACAACGTTTTTAATATTAGGTTCAGTTGGTATAGAAGCTAAACCGAAACTAGCGCCTGCAAAGAATACAAATACTATCACCTGTAAAGCAATCATAAGCCCGATATGAGCGCCACCTTTTGATTGTAAATAATACTCTTTCTTATACTCAGGCACATCTTCTTCCTTATGAAAAATACGGATAACATGCTTATAATATAATCGGTTTCCTTGCCATCCAGTAAACAGCATCGTTCCAGCATATATGATAAAATCTATCCACATTGGTATATCAATAAAAGTAGCTATAATTAAAGTAGGTACCGCCAATAACGTAAGTACAATAAACAACTTATACATTTTACGATAAGCTAACCAAAAAGTTGGGAAGAAAAAGGCTACCCAATTCCACGTATTCCCTTGCGCTGGATTTTCTACTTTGCCCCACTTAAAGTCATAATAAGCTGTATTCTTTTGAACAACTTTATGTAATTCTTGCGGAGAAATTGTTTCTTGTAAAACAGTGTCCTTCACGTACATCATCCTTCTCTTATTTCTATATAACTTTATTGTATACACACAAAACAAAGGAATCTAACAAAAAAGACATATATTTCACAAAAATGAACAGAAATCGAATATATTCCGACAATTAACCTTTTATTATTCCATTTTACTTATAAATATATTAAAATACTTATGAATGATACGTTTAATACACTAAGTTAAGCATTTTACATAGTCATAAAAAAAGATGTTCCAAAATCATTTTGAAACATCCTCCTAATTTTTCACTATTTTAAACTACCTTTAACTTTTTCAATAACATCTTCTATACGTTCCGCTATACATTCTTTCTCCCAATCTCCCTCACCATGCATAGCGGTATAAACTGGACAATTCTCATCATCACTATCTACAAAAATCAGATCTCCAAGATACGAATCTATCCCAATTACAATCTCCTTCTTCATTCCCGATTAGACTTTGCCCTTCACCATCAAAGCTATAACCAAGTTGTCCTTTTTCTATCTTTTCACTATTAAATAGTTCTATTGTCATTGGTTCAAATTCATACTCTAACTCAATTTCATTATCCTCAGCACGATCTACATATTCTAAAAGTTGTTTGATTTTATTTTGATTAATCATGCTATTTTCTCCATTCTATCTTTTAAAAATCTAATTTTATTCATAATGAGCTGCCGCAAGTAACATTTGGGCGATAAACTTCCATGGAATATTTTCTGGAAGCTTCTCCCCTTGATTTATATAAACACCTTCATAATCACCTAACCAACCATTTAATACCTCTAAATAAGTCTCTACCTCTATATTCTCCCATTCATCTTTATTCATTTTAAAATCCTTTTGGAGATATATAAGAAACTTCAGCAAATCTTCTTTAGAATTCACTTGATCAAGGTATTTGAATACATCCATATTTTGTCCCTCTTTCTATTGCTCGTTATTCAAACTAACTATAATATATGACATAAGATTCTTAAAACTATTATTTGAGGTGATCCAATATGAAGACTACAATTTGGGCAGAAGATGATTATTTAAAACTAGCACCCATTAACAACGAACTAATCAAAAAAGCAGAAGAAGTACTGAACGTAAAGCTTCCAGAATCGTACATAAATCTTCTAAAAGAACAAAATGGAGGAACACTTCGCCTTGATGCTCATCCTACTTTAGAGCCAAATTCTTGGGCAGACGATCACGTTAATGTGTCTGGCTTATACGGCATTTCTTTTGATGAAAATGAATCTAGTATTTTAGAGAGCCATTATTTAATTCAGGAGTGGGAAATGCCTGAGAATCTCGTACTTTTATCTGGGGACGGACATACATGGATTGCATTAGACTATCGAAATGTTGCTGAAAATCCTCCAGTTATATTTATTGATAATGAAGTTGAGCAAATAATTGAATTAGCACCTAACTTTGAAAGCTTCTTACAAAACTTAACTACGTACGATTATGACGAAGAGTAAACCTCTCTAAAGGAGTACGCAATAGTGCAAGATTTCATTATTAATTTACATACTGCTTTAAAACCGCTTGGATTTAAGAAAAAAAGACATACATTTTTCAAAGCTGATAATGGATTTTATAAGCTTATCAATATACAAAAAAGCCAGTTTGGAGATGACTTCTATATACATATAGGAGTTCACCCTATCGGTCTCCCGCAGCTTATAACGGACCAATTACTAATTAAAAAAAACATTTCAATATTCGATTGCATTCTACAAACGAGAATAGAGCCTATACATATGAAACAGAACCCGTTATTACATAATGTTTCACATGAAACTATCGATATTCCTGATTATCTTTCTACCATTTCCGACTGGTTTCAAGTGTGGGCGTCTTATGCGAATTTAGCAAAAACAAATATACACTCTATTACTCCGGTACTAGCTGTCGTTCCAATATTACAGGAAAAAGCGTTTCTGCTTCTTACTTGTTTCTCTTTCTATAACTTAAAACAGTACGAGCAAGCTAATCACTATTTACAGCAATATTTACACTGCGCCGTGCATCTGAATACCGAGGAAAAGGAGCCGGTATTCTTTCATGAAGTTGATATGTATATGAAAAAACTAGTAGAAAATGCAATGTGCTTTCTACTAGTGCTTTATCAAACTTTTTATATCCTTCTCCTACAACTCCCAAGTAATATTCATCTCTTCAAACGACGCTTTACTAACTTTTAATCCTTCACTATCATCCGTCCCAATCATCGCTACTTCTTCTTTAGACAACTTAATCTCCTCATTTGGATGTTTGATTTTTCTCTCATACACGAGTTGTAAAAGCTCTATTTGCTCTTCTGTCAGCTCATACTCTTCTTCTAATCTTTCCATTGCTGATTCAAGATCAAGTAGTGGGATTTCTAATAAAAATCCACCATGCTCTTCCATCTCCTCGAATACATCAATTGAATACGCGCCGCTCTCCTCAATCCAAAATGCTGCTGTAATGAAAGGAACTGTTTCGCCTTCTACTTCTTCTAATACGTATTGAAGTGCTTCCTCTTTCGCAATGTCTATTACTTCCGAAGGTGCCCCTTCGAAATAATTTGCTGCATCAATCCACTCATCAATTCTCTCACTATTCACATCTTGAAGACATACGATCGTGTACTTCGGATGAAAAGTAATTGTCCCTTGTCCGCCTTGACTATCTTGCATACTATAGTTAAATCCATCCCATGAACTTTCATGTGAGAAATCAGGAGCATGCGCTACAAAAATTGCATCTGCAATCGACTTTAAGATGCAACCTTTCCATAATTGTTCTTTACTTATATGAAAGTTATATTTACTCATTCTCTTCCCCCGCATATATGTTTTTTAATATTATCTTTCGACTTCTCATTCTTTGTAAAGCGTTTTTTCATTATATAAAAATAGTAAAAGCACCCTTTATCTAAAGGATGCTTTACTATTCACCTACCACTTCCCCCTGCACTCTTCAATCAAGCACAGTAAATACCTCTTCGTCATATCAGCCCGTCTCCAACGAGAGAACTTTTTCTTTTCTTCTGGATTATGCCGCATTCGCTCTACCTCTTTTAATAAAGGCTCCCATTCTTTCGCTGAACGTTCTAATAAGTATTGTAATCCTCTATCTTTTGAAACGATTGTTTTATGATCTAACGTATATAAAATGCGTCCCATCGTAACGACAGCTGATTCTACCCATTCTTCTATAAAAAATAAATATGGCCGCTTCGCTTTTCCACTCCAGTACTGTTCTACGTTGTATTTCATTGTATTTACTACATCGTTCCATTGTATTTGAAACGGAAGATCTTCAGCTTCTTTCCCAGTAACTGTAATGCCTTGATTTTTCAATGTCCACCATGTGACCGCATTAATATCCCAATGACCTATATTCGCCTTACCGTCTGCACAATACACGTACTCATTCATTTCATCATTGTATTTCCCTAAGTCAGCAAGAGGAATATACATACCATCCATTCTTTTACCTAACGTACTTTTACTAAGCTTTTTATGAAATTCTATAATTTGTTGTTTTTCAGCTTCATTTACGGAATCACTTATTACCGTAACAAAATCAACATCGCTCGTTTCTATATGAAATGCTCCTAACGCGATTGATCCGTAAATGTATACCCCGACTATTTTTTCATCCGAAAAAATTTCTTTTAACTCTACTATGTACTGATTCATTAACTGTTTTACTTCTTCTGGTAGAGCCTGCTTTATTCCGTTCTCCACATCTATCCCTCCATATAAAAAGGCCTTTGCAAATTCGCAAAGGCTTCATGCTTTATAAATATTTCTCGATTTCTTCGTAAACATCCTTCAAACGTGGATTTCCTTCTCCAACAATTTCTCCATTTACAAGAACGACTGGATAAAATAAATCTTCCTCCACTACTCGCTCTGCGAATGCTTTTTTATCCTCATCTTCTTGTTCTTCTTGAAAATCAATATACTCGAAATTAAATTTATTTTCTTGTCCCTCATATTTACGACCAATTGCCGCTTGTAACCACTCAAACGTTTCTGTTGAAGATGGCATTCCAACGCAGCTCGCACAAATTACTTTCGTCCCATACACTTGAACATTAACCATTTCTTCTCCCCCACTTCTTGTTTCAACAGCATATTCAGATGTCTTAGTACATAAGCACATCATTTTACAAACTTATTCCATACCCCTATACTGAAAAAACACGTTGTACACACGATACAATATTTCGACAATAAAACAAGAAGAGAAAAAATAGATTTTCCCCTCTATCTTGATTATAATAAAACTGATGAAAGGAGTCGATAAAAATGGAAAACCCACATATGCAAGAACAAGTATTAGAAGTATTAGATAAATTACGTCCATTCTTACTTCGCGATGGCGGAGACGTTGAATTAGTAGACATTGAAGAAGGTATCGTAAAACTACGCCTTATGGGTGCATGCGGAAGCTGCCCAAGTTCTACAATCACACTAAAAGCTGGTATCGAACGCGCGTTACTTGAAGAAGTACCAGGCGTTATTGAAGTAGAACAAGTATTTTAATTTAAAGCGGAAGCGACTGTTCTAGCCGCTGGAGCTAGACATTATCTAAAAGCGGAAGCGGCTCGTTCAGAATCGTTTTCTAAAAAGAGGCCCATTTGGGTCTCTTTTTTTATTCAAATAACACTTCCGCTTTAACATCATAAAACAAAATTGGAAATCCTTCTCAAAAAATGCGATAATTGATACTATATAGTGAATCGTTCACACATATAAATTAAAAAACATAGGGGGACGACGCATGCCAAAAATGGGGAACACTTTTTTAACAATTCAAGAACTAGAAAAGAAAAAAGAGTATTTATTAGAACTTTCATCCGTTATACCAACATGGAATGCGAGCTATCAATTTTTATTTAAAGAAATCCAACAAGAATTATTGAGTAAAGTAAATGAAAAAATCGAAAGACATCAATTCATTTTAAATATATGTGCAGATCAACAGGTAGGGGCATAATGTATTACATACAATTGTAGTATAAAAAAAGAGACCTCCATCGGTCTCTTTTTTTATACTTTTAAGATAGCCAATCTAATTTCCTAATCCCTAACTTATCAACTGGTAAACGAAGTGACCCGTAAAAATGCTTCATAAATTGCTCTGAGCGGTTCACATCGTGTAAAATGGCTTCTAAGCGATCTCTATATATGCTTTTTTGTTCTTCGTTTCCTGTTTGATAATATCGTTCAACGGTTTCAAAGTATTGGAGCGGGAACAGAAGCCTTGCAAATAATAGACGCCAACCAAATGAGGATAGCGAATAATTCCGTTCATAATCTGTAACAAATTGGACGATTGTTTGCTCCCAATCTTTCTTTTTTTCTATCATCATATAGCGAATTAATTCTGCCATATCTCGAGTTGGGTGATCATACACCCAATTGAAAGGAAGTTTGAGGCGCTTCGTTTGATGCCATAATAAAGGTGTGAATCTTTCTTGGCAAATTGTTGCTGCATCAGTCATTTGCGGCGTATCATCCATCTCTGTATCGACAACATATTGAATTGCATTTTCTGCAACTCCTAAGTAATACGGGAAGGATTCAATAAACAATTGATCGAATACGTCTGTAGGGTGGTTCATCACTTGTGATTGCCAAAACTTTTCTAATTGATCGAGCCTTTTTTCCCATAACGCTTTCCATTCACCGATGCGGCTTAATTGCTCGATTTCTTCTGGAAAGAATGCACCTCGTTTATGGAATATAGAAAGCTCACTTCCTAATGATGTAGCATGTCGTTCTAACGCACGCATACCTTTTAATAAGCAGTAATTTTGTTCTTCTATCTCACTTACATAGTAGCCGTGTATAGTCGGAACGAAAGTCGCTACAGTTATATCCCCTTGCTGGTTCATATAATCACTGAGCTTTTTCATCTCTACAAGTACTTCTTCCTCCATTTCTCCAATTGGAACAAGTACATAAATTTTGTTGCGAATCCAAAAGCTTTTATAGGGGCCAAGGGGGATTAATTCTTTAACATGCATGTGATAATGCTCATAAATATGCTGAATCATCGTAGTCGCCACCTATGGTTTTTCTTTATATATATGAGCTTGTGCTCGCCTTTCATTCCTATGCACATGATAAAGCAACGAAACGTATACAAATACTAAAAAGAAAAAAAGGTGATAAACATGAAAGAATCAAATCAACTACAAGAAAGAGCATTACAACTATTACAAGAACGCGGTGTAACAATTGACGATATTGCTGAACTTGTTCATTTTCTTCAAAAGAAATACCATGCAAATTTAGAGATGTCAGAATGCCGTTATAACGTTGAGCGTGTACTATCAAAACGCGAAGTACAAAACGCACTTATTACAGGCATTGAACTTGATGTCCTTGCTGAAAAAGGAATGCTAAGTCAGCCATTACAAGATATCGTAAAACGTGATGAAGGCTTATACGGAATTGATGAGGTTATCGCACTTTCTATCGTTAACGTGTACGGCTCTATCGGTTTCACGAACTTTGGATATATCGATAAATTAAAACCTGGTATTTTAGAATACTTAAATGATAAATCATCTGGAAAAGTACACACATTCCTTGACGATATCGTTGGCGGAATCGCTGCCGCTGCTTCAAGTCGTTTAGCGCACCGTGCTGAGCATTCGGAATAAGGTGTCTAGGCCGTCAGTTTCATACTGACGGCCTTTCGTATTCCATAAGCATAAACTCTCTTCCACGGCTCAAAAAAACAGGTCCTACTTGAAATCCAATGTTTTTATATAACCTAATTGCTCTTTTATTAAATGTTGCTACACTTAGTCGAAACATTTTTGAATTCAATTCCTCAGCAGCAAATGCAATTCCCGCTTGAAAAAATATTTTCCCCATCCCTTTCCCTGTTAAATCCGGCTTCATTCCAAGTCCGATATCTATTACATCTTCTCCCTTATATAAATTAGCATCTCTTCCGCCCGGAACTTGCGCATTTTCTCCAAAACAAAAATAGCCGATGAATTCTCCCTTCTCATCACAACAACCGTAATATGTCCCATCTAATAGCTCTTCTATTACTTCAGCCTCTCCTGAAAAACTATATAAATTGTACGGTTCCTCATACGTCCACATATTTATCTCATTCGCTTCTTCTTCTGTTAACTTATGTATTTCCATTCCTCTCGCTCCTCATCAAATATTCTATATATATTTACTCATTCATTTTTAACACTCAATTTCCCTCTAATTACAATATGCATAATTACATACGCACACCCATTTAAAAAATGCTAAACTTTATTTGAATCGCTGTTGTTACACTTCTTGATTAAGAAAGATCGTTAACCGGAAAATTAACGTCTTATCAAATTCAAGCAATTGGCACATTTTGTCATCATCAAAGACACTCAAAAGAGTGTCTTTTTTCTATACCTGAGCAGGACTTGCTCATTTACAAAATAAATGCATAAATTACTATAACTCTTTAAACGCATTATTCCCTTTTTATACGCTAGGGTGTTCGTTGCGACAGATTCGGATAATAAAAAGCACTCCAGCCAGAGTGCTTTTTACTTTCAAACAAGGAGGTTACATATATGGATAGTACTCTTGTATTTAACTTCGGCATTGGTATTGTCATTATTTTATTCGTCTTCTTTGTTCTTTGTATGAGCGGGGTGTAGCAATCTTTTATGCTGATAACTCCTTTAAAGTATCACTTAATTTGAACTTTCTTAATTGTAATGAAGCAATCATAGCTGCCCCTGCTCCAAGCACCACACTAGCTAGAGCCAATATGCACATTTGATTATACGGAATGATAATAACCGTTAACTCTAAGCTTGATAACACAATGTAACTAAACAAAATTCCGCCAAAAATGCCAATACAACCAGCTATCGCTCCAAGTAAAGTTCCCTCTAATAACACAATCCGTCTCATTTGCTTCGGAATAGCTCCTACCGCACGAATCATACTAATTTCAGCACGTCTTTCATGTAAACTTGCGACAATCGCATTCATTAATCCTATACCAGAAATGATGAAAATAATTACAACTAACAAACGAATTAACATCATCATTTGCGATAATAATTGCTCTTGTTCTTTCAATAAATCATAACTATTTATAACTTCTACATTCTCTTTATTATTTGTAATTTGTTTTACTTGCTTCTTAATCGCTTCAAATGATTGATTAGAATTAGTCATAATTTGAAGCGCTTCATACCCTTGCACGTGAAACTTATCACGGGCCCATTGTTCATTCACAAAAATATCCAACCCTCTTAACCTTAATCCTTGCTCAATAATCGAAACGACTTTAATCGTTTGTTTTTCTTTTCCCTTTCCTTGTACTTCAATCGTATCTTGCAACTGAAGTCCTAAATTTTTAGCCGTTTCTTTCGTAACGACTCCCTCACCATCTTGTAATGGCTTATTTAAATTTTGCCCTGAAATCACTTTCGCCTTCGTTACTTTCTGATACGCTACAATATCGTTACCCACAACTTCCATTGAATCATAGTTAAGATTATTTTTTTTCGCATGTTCATACCATTCTTGATTCGCTTTTTTAAAGTCATAATTTACAAGTTTTGCTGTGAAGTCAGTAGCATTCCCTACACTCGCTTCTACACCGTCAACTTTTTTAACCTTCTCCATCCAACTAAATGGTAAAATCTCAATTCCTTGCGACTCCATCGGTACACGTACTACTAAATCCGCTGGTAAATGCTTTTGTAATCCTTTTTTCATACCTTCATACATAGAATTTACATACATCGTTCCAACAAGTGCTAACATAAAACCAAATGCTAGTATAGCAACTGAAACAGCTGCCTTATTCCGATAACGAATTACATTTCGACTACTAATCGTCGTTTCAATTCGAAATATCATTTGCAAAGGTTTTGCAATAACAGGCGCTATCATACGAATAAATAACGGAATCGCAAATAACAAACCAACTGCAAATAACAGCGCTCCTATCGCACTTGGATTAAAACCGATATACTCCTCTAATACGTTACCCGCTAGTCCAATAACAGTACCAATAATTAAAATGCTAAGACTAAAAGCACTCCATCTTTTTTCTTTTTTCTCGTTACTAGGAAGACCTGGCCGAAGTGCTTGAACTGGAGGAATCTTTCTAACCATGAAAGCTGGTATAATAGCCCCTATGACAGACATAACAATCCCTAGTAAAAACGTAATGAGTAAAATCTCACCTGAAATCGAGAATGATTCTTTCCCAGCACTCTCAATATTCACCCATTTATTAATGAATGATGCCGCAATTGTGTGCGTACTCGCTCCAAGAACAATTCCTGCTAGAGATCCAATTGCTCCAATACATAAAGCCTCTAATAAAACGACTAATATAATTTGATTTGGATTACTACCAAGTGCACGTAATAATGCCCATTGCTTAAATCGACTTCTGACAGATAAGAAGAAACTTCCCATTATTAACAGGGCTACTACAAATAAGGCAATACCACCTAAACTAAAAATTAATGGCTTCATTACATTTAGTCGTTCAAATGCCTTATCGACATAAGTACGTTGGTCTACCTTTATATTTTCTATCTTCTTATTTACATCAAGAGCAATCGCTCTCTTCACATTTACATCGAGTGTTTTCACTTGAACGAGATTGAACTGGTTTGATAGATTTAATTCTTTTTGAAGCCACTGGATTGGAAAATAAGCCCCATGCCCCATTGCCGCCATTAGCGGTGGATTTAAAATCCCGACGACTTTCACAGTCTTTTCTCCATGCTGCGGGAATGGCAGTTTAATCATATCTCCTACCCGTATATTTTCACGGTCTGTATACCCTTTTGTCAGTGCCACTTCAGCACCTTTTTTCGGATATCGACCTTCTAATATTTTATAAGAATGCATTTCTGGAGAGTCTTGCTCAACACCCCAATAAGATGGCTTTCCCGATAACTCTTTATAATTTGGAAAAGGATATGGTATAAGTACTTTTGATATTTTTTCAGCGTTTTCTAAGCCATCTATTCCTTTTAAACTTTCATTATTTAAATACATATCGTTTTTTATATAGCCAAATTGTAAATTATAATCTCCATACCGACTTACTACTTGTTCCTTCACACTTTGCTCAACTGATTGGTTACCGAGTAATAACATAGTCGCTAACATAACACCTAAAGCTGCACCGAGGGCGATCAACATATTACGTAACCAATTTTGTTTCATAGATTTTACCGCATACTTAATTACCCATCGCATCACCTTTACCTCCTACTTTAAAGTGACGATTCATAATCTCTTGAATTTGAGTAACTTGTTGCGGGATATTTCGAAATTTCCACCCTTTACTTTCAGCATGTTCATGAATCACTTCACCATCTAATAAGAAAACAACTTTATCAGCATGGGCTGCTACGAATGGATCGTGCGTTACAATAACAGCCGTTTGTCCTAACTCATCGCATGCATTACGAAGGGCCGCAATTATATTTTTGCTATTTTCTGAATCCAATGCCCCTGTTGGTTCATCCGCTAATATAATGGCTGGCTCATTTGCAAAAGCTCTTGCTATCGCAACCCTCTGCTGTTGTCCACCTGATAACTGTGCTGGTAAATGCTTTTCTTTTCCCTTTAGCCCAACGAGATCTAATAAACGATTTGCTGTCAACACTGCCTTCTTTTGTGAGACATTATCTAACAGTAAGGGTAATCCTACATTTTCCTCCGCACTAAACACTGGAATTAAATTAAACTGCTGAAAAATAAAACCGATTTTATGCCTTCTAAATAAAGCGAGCTCTTTTTCTTTTAATGTTGAAATCTCTGTACCATCAACTCGAATACTACCTAACGATGGAATATCTAATCCACCTAACAGCTGAAGTAAGGTCGTTTTACCTGATCCACTTGCCCCCATAATACAAATGAAATCCCCTTTTTGAATTTGAAGATTAATACCTTTTAATATCTTTACTTTGCTATCCCCAATATCAAACGATTTTTCTAACCTTTCAATTTCAATAATATTCATCCCGATATCCCCTTCTCTCTCTATTTATCAATCTATATATTCTATTCAAAAATGCAAAATCCCTACTTATTTGTATTTTTTTGTCATATACTATCGTATATCCCGTATTAACTGATTAAATCTTCATTTTATTTCTCACGTCAGAAAAGTTGACTCTCGCAACAAAAGTAACCATACTACTTACACGAATACAAAAAACTACTCACATATCCACAAATAGGAGGAAGAAAAATGAAACATGTAATCGTTTATGCACACCCGAATACAGAAAGCTTCAACCATGCTATTTTAGAAACTGTAAAAAGTGAATTAGAAGGAAAAGGCCATGAAGTACGCGTTCGTGATTTATACGAATTAAACTTCAATCCAGTATTAAGCGCTTCCGATTTCATCTCATTTTCTCAAGGAAATACACCAGAAGATATTAAAGAAGAGCAGGAGCATATCTCTTGGGCTGATAGTATTACATTCATTTACCCAGTTTGGTGGGCGGGACTTCCTGCTATTTTAAAAGGATACGTTGACCGTGTATTTAGCCACGGCTTTGCTTATGCTTACGGTGAAAATGGCATTGAAAAGTTATTAAGTGGTAAAAAAGGATTGTTATTATCTACAATGGGAAATTCGAAAGAAGTATACACAGCAGGCGGTATGTTTGACGCAATGAAGAAAACAGCGGATGTTGGTATTTTTGAATTTACAGGAATTGAAACACTTGAGCATACATTCTATACAAGTGTTCCTTCTGTGGATGATAGTGTGCGTAAACAATATCTTGAAGAAGTTAAAGATGTTGTAAATCGTGCGTTTTAAATAAAGTGAAACTTTAATCAGTAGGGATTTTATTCATCTCCCACTGCCCGTTAATACGAGATAAAATTATATCGGTGATTTTTTTAATATATCAGCGCAACTCAGATTATATCGGCGATTCCCTAAATATATCAGCGCAACTCAGATTATATCAGCGATTTCCTAAATATATCGACTTACCGACAAAAATCGACACTAGTCACAACTACATAAAAAAAGAAAGCTGCTCCAATTTAGAACAGCTTTCTCCATTACATCTTCTCAATCCACTCCGTCAAGTTATGCACAACTTGCGTCGGTTGAACTTCGTATTCTGTTAACTTCTCCACAGTTGTTACTCCAGTGTGGACAAGAAGGGTATGCATGCCAGCATTTACTCCCGCTAAAATGTCCGTATCGTAGTTATCCCCAACCATTAATGCCTCATCTTTTCCTATGCCAAGCACTTTTAACGCTTGTTCCATAATGATTGATTCCGGTTTTCCGATAAAGATTGGATCCACACCTGTTGATACTGCTACAACTGATGTTAATGAACCATTACCTGGTAATAATCCTCGCTCAGTCGGAATGGCAATGTCCCCATTTGTGGAAATAAACGTTGCGCCGTTACGCACAGCAAGACACGCTTTTGCTAATTTTTCATATGTGATGTCACGATCTAAACCGACAACAACGAAATCAGGATTTTCATCCACAAGTTCAAATCCTTTTTCCACAAGTGCATCGTGTAAGCCTTCTTCACCAATCATATATACAGTTGCATCTTGTTTACGCTCATAAATGAAGTTTGCTGTCGCCATACTCGTTGTGAATACTTGCTCCGCTTTTGCTGGAATATCAAAACGAACAAGTTTTTCTGCCACTTGTTCTGGTTTACGAGTTGAGTTATTTGTAACGAATAAATATGGAATGCCGCGTTCTCCTAATGCTTTTACGAAGTCGCTTGCTTCTTCAATTTGCTCTTCTCCGCGATACATCGTACCGTCTAAGTCAATTAAATAACCTTTATACATCGATTATGTCTCCCCTTCTATGCTAACGTTCTCATCTATCATACCACTCTTATATTACCCCCTTTTTCCAAAGAAAAAAACGCTTTACCCTAAAGCGTCCCATAACGTTCATTTTTTCTCTTTTATTTGGTACGAACAATTACAATCGCCCACGCACATGTTCGTTAACATTTTCACATTTGCCCCTGCAAATAACCGCTTGTACATATCTTTTTCATCTTCACACACTTGCGGGAATTTCTCCGCTATTTCCTTTAACGGACAGTTTTGCTTTTCAAGTATGAAAGAGTGTTCCCCATCTCTCTTTATTTGAACCATATAACCACTTTTCTCTTGCATAGCAGCTATTTCCTGTACTTTATACGCTAAATTACTTTGATTACTTATCTTCTTTTTTAACTGTTCTTCCATTCGTTTCGTTCTCGCTTGTAAAACATAGCGAAGTATTTTTTCATCGTCCATTCGAGCTAAATCATCTAATATTTCAATAGCAAACTGCTTATATTCTTTCGGGAATGTATCTTCTCCCTTTTGACTTAGTCCATACAAATATGTTGGTCTTCCAACATGCTGCCTTACCATCTTTGAATAAATTAGCTCATCATTCTCTAGTTTACTTAAATGCCTTCGGATCGCCATCTCTGTAATTTCTAAAGCTTCGGCTAATTCTGCTACAGTATGCTCGCCCTTTACCTTCAATAATTGTATAATTTCTTCTTTCGTAGTACGTGCTTCCCCCATAGCTTACCCTTCTCCCTTTTCTCTCTCATACATAATATAAGATCCCCAAAAAGGCACCTTGGGGATCTTATAAGCATAATTATTCTGGTACAAATGCAGATACAGGTCCTAATTCCTTTTCTAAATAACTGCGAATATTCGCTGGGTATTTCTCTACCACTGCGATATGTTTTTGAATCGTCTTATATAACTCATCATGATTCATTTGAATATAATCTTGCGTAAGCATTTTTCGAAGAAGGATAACTTCCTTCATGCCTTTTCCTTCTTCTTCACTTATGACTCTCTCGTCAATTAAAATATCGATAATATCTTCGTAACTTCCCGGATCGCGCATAATAAATCCATCAATCATCGCATTTCCTACATCTAATACACAATCAATAATTAGATGCGCTATGCGTTCTAATGCGTAAAATTCAAACTCGGTTTCATATATCTTTTTCTCTTGAAATGTACTTGTTGCTCGTTCTAAACATACTAGCATTTGTTCTATTTTCTTTCTGTCTACAAAATACATGAATGTCACCTACCTGGAAATTAAAGCATTTACATTTTAATTGTAACGCTTTCTTCTGAAAAAATCGACAATTTTTCGAATTCACCTTTTCCTCGTTATTTGTTATAGTTATATTTGTATGATTTTTGAAATTGGAGGAATGGAATCTTGGAACGTGAACTCGCACTAGAAATTGTCCGTGTAACAGAAGCAGCAGCATTAGCATCCGCACAGTGGATGGGCCGCGGAAAGAAGAATGAAGCAGATGATGCAGCAACTACAGCAATGCGTGATATGTTCGATTCAGTAAACATGGCAGGTACAGTTGTAATCGGTGAAGGAGAACTTGATGAAGCACCGATGTTATATATTGGTGAAGAACTAGGAACAGGTATCGGTCCAGAAGTAGATATCGCCGTTGATCCATTAGAAGGTACAAACATCGTTGCAAAAGGCCTTGCAAATGCAATGGCAGTTATCGCAATCGCAGATAAAGGAAACCTTCTTCATGCTCCAGATATGTACATGGAAAAAATCGCGGTTGGTCCAAAAGCAGCTGGTAAAATTAGCTTAGATGATCCAATTGAAAAAACAATTGAAATTGTAGCAGAAGCAAACAATAAAAAGATTCGTGACCTAACGGTTATCGTGCAAGAACGTGAACGTCATCAAGATATTATTGACCGTGTTCGTGCAAAAGGTGCACGCGTAAAATTATTTGGTGATGGAGATGTTGGCGCATCAATCGCAACAGCTTTACCTGGAACAGGTATCGACTTATTCGTAGGTGTTGGCGGAGCTCCAGAAGGCGTTATTTCTGCAGCAGCATTAAAATGCCTTGAAGGTGAAATGCAAGCACGCTTAGTTCCAATGAACGAAGAAGAAGAAGCTCGTTGTCGTGAGATGGGATTAGAAGATCCTCGTCAACTTCTTATGCTAGATGACTTAGTATCTGGTGATGATGCAATCTTCTCAGCAACAGGTGTATCTGCTGGTGAGTTATTAGACGGCGTGAAATTCCTTGGTGGAGATTTAGCTGAAACATATTCTATCGTAATGCGTTACAAAACAAGAACGGTACGATTCATTAAAACACACCACCATTTAGATCATAAACCACACTTAAACTTAGATATTTAATAAAAGGAGCCATGTGTATGGAAGAACGTTTCTTTCTGTACGACGATACAGTCGCTACAAAAACTCGTTTCGTTAGCTTTATGGGAGAAAATGAGCGTCATGATTTAGCGCTTTTATACTCCGATCGTCATTACGGTAAAACGATAGTCCTTGATATGCAGAGCAACAAATTTGCTATCATCGGTCCTGACGATTTAAACGAACCAGGCTACTTAGAGCATGCATTCTCTATGTCTGAAGAAATTGCAGAAGAATTACGCTCATTTTTATTTGAACTTATATAATTTATCGTATGCACCAGCTAAATTAGCTGGTGTTTTTTCACTTTAAGTATTTCGAATTTTCAAACCAATATGTTATAATTAAGAATAAATCTATTTGGATAGAAAGGACGTTATCTACGTATGCCAACATTTACTTTGTAATGGACCAGCAATTGGATAGCATTACTCTCAAAAAAGCACCGTGCTTTTTCAAGGGAGTAGTCTGCCCATTCCCATTACAAAGGAACGTAACGCATCTGTAGTATGATGTTTACGGAGGTTCCTCTTGGGGAATCTCCTTTTATTTTTGTCTACTTCTCCTGTCTTCATACTACAAGACATCCAAATAGCTGTATTACGTTCCTTTACCACTATATAAGAGGTGAAGGAAAATGCAGAAAGTACAACTTTCTTGGAGTTTATATGAAAACGAGCAAAACACAATCGAAAAGTATTGTAAAAATTGCAGACGCACTACCCTATTTACTGACACGAATATTCGTAGGCATAACGCCAATGGAAAAAACATATACCGCTTTGCCATTTATAAATGTCCGAAAGATCATACGTGGAATCAAAAACTGCGTATTTATAAATCATTTACTGATCACGTTGAAACAGTCGATATGACGCAGCAAGATCAAATAGAAACAACTACTACCATTTCCATTACGCAACATAAAGAAAATGACATAGCCGAAATCACGATCGTATTAGACCTCATTTTCGGTTCACACCGAATTGATAAAGCCTTATCCACATATATTTCTGATTGGAGCCGTACACTCATTGTGGATAAAATTAAAAATGGGGATATACAGTTGAACGGACAACAAATGAAACCAAATACAATACTTTCTGAAGGCGATTCTATTTCGATTTGTTTATGAATGAGAATATGCAAAAAAATCCTCTTACAATCGTAAGAGGATTTTTTTATTTCTTCACTTTTCGTAATACAAAATGTGCACAACCGAAGTTACAGTACTCGTATAAATACTCTGATAAAGTGCTAATTTTCGTATCATATGTCGAACGTTGATTACTATCATCAAAGAATCCGCGCAATCTAAGTTGCTCATAGCCCCAGTCCCCAACGATATAATCATATTTATTTAAAATTTCTGCATAACGCTCTTTAAATGCTTCTTCACTAAAACCGTCACGAAAGTTTTTAATTACTTCGTACTGCACATTATTAATGCTCACCGTAGCATGCATCTCTTGCTCTTGCTTTTGCTCCATCATTAACTTCCTCTCTAAGCATTCTTCTTTTTATCGTATCACAAAGCATAACAACCAACAATTTCAAATACAAAAAATTGCAAATTAGTACATGCTATGGAGAAGGAGGTGATACATCGTGAAAAAACAAATTTTACTTTCCCTTCTCACTCTTTCCTTGTTTGCAGGCTGCCAATCAACAAATAAAGCCGAAATGGAAAGTGAAGAAGGAAGCCGTGTTCTTGTTTCCAACAAAAACGACATGTATCATACAGAAAATACAAACACAAGGCTCACAAGAGTCGGCTATTCATCTAAACAAAAACATGAAGTATCTAACAAACAAGTAGGAGCTATTAACCGCGAGAAAGTTGCTGAAATGATTACAAGCATGACAGTTAAACTTCCCGATGTTGCAAATGCCGCTACACTCGTTACCGATGATGAAGTATTTGTTGTATACCGTGCAAACACAACGGATCCGAAACTCGTAGCGGATCAAGTATATAAAACTGCTTTGTCCATCGTTCCTCGCTATTATAAAGCATATGTATCAACAGACCAAAAGTTGATTTCTCAAATTCAAGGACTACAATCCGGTAGCTTAAATGATACAGAATATACACAAAGCCTCGACATGCTAAAACGAGAAATGAGCAAAAACCCTCATTTGAACAATACGGGGGATCAGACTTTGAATGATATGATTAAAAAATAAAAAGGTGGAAAAAACCTCCACCTTTTTTACTATTTCTTACGATCCGCATAAACCTCCATCGCATCACACATAAACTGCGCTAAACCCCCGCCAAACTTATCAATATTTTTCGTAAAACGCTCATCAGCAACATACATTTGGCCAAGTCCCTTAAAAGCATCTAACGAATAGTGACCGAAGTTTTGCAAATAATCGTACCATACTCCAATTGCTTCTTGCGCCTCTTTAGAATCAGGTGTTCCGTGTCTAAGCGTCGCTAAATTTCTATAAATATCATTAAACTCTTCTTGCTTCTCTTTTGACATGCCTTTCGCATATTCATTCGCTTTATCTACAGCTGTATCCCCCCATCTTTCACGTGCTTCTTCTTCATATGGGTTATGGCTGAAATCAAATCCTTCAAATTTTTCTTTGTTCGTCATTTCAATCTCTCCTTTTGTATGCTGAATTGTTTTATTAATCGTCGCTATCACCTTATCCAATCTAGCCCGCTTTTCAAGAAGCATTTTCTTATGAAGCTGTAATGCCTCTTCACGGTCGAATGAAGGACTCATGATAATTTCCTTAATCTTCTTTAAAGGGAAGCCAAGCTCTTTAAAAAATAAAATTTGCTGCAATGTTTCTAAATTTTCATTGGAATACAGACGATATCCAGACTCTGTCGTCTCATCTGGGGTTAACAACCCAATTTCATCGTAATGATGCAGTGTGCGCACACTAATTCCAACTAAATTAGCTACTTCTTTTACCCTCATTGTCATGCGTATCTCCCCCTCAATATATACGATAAAGTATGACGCAACGTTAGAGTCAACAAGAAATTCATTTGTTTTTTGAAAGATTCATCTCTCCACATTCTCCTACATTTCATGCATAATATATATGTACATACATTAGAAAGCGGTGAAAGTATGGTTTCAAATACTGTAATTGCCAGCATCGTATTTCAACTCGTTGTTTCGATTCTGGCCCCAATTATTGTACTCGTTTATTTCCGTAAGAAATATAATATTAATTTGAAAATAGTTGGCGTTGGTGTCCTTATCTTTATCGGGTTTACCCAAATTCTCGAAACACCATTCCAATTATTCATGCGTGGTAATCCCACAACAGCTGAGTTTTTAAAGAACCCATTTATCTTTTCGATTTTCGGCGGACTAACTGCTGGTATTTTTGAAGAACTAGGTCGTTTCGTTGCCTTTTACTACTTACTGAAAAAATATCGAGATTATAAAGACGGTCTTGCGTATGGAATTGGGCACGGCGGTATTGAATCGATTTTAGTCGGCGGATTCGCCGGGCTTCAAACTCTTACCTTTGCAACATCTATTAACAATGGTAGCTTCGCTCAAATGGTTGAACAATACCCACAATTGAGCCATATCAAGGACTTGTTAATAGAGCAACCTGCCTATTTATACTTACTTGGTAGCCTAGAAAGAATTATGGCATTAGTACTGCAAATTGCCTTCACAATGCTTGTCGTATACGCGGTAAAACAAAAGAAATACATTTTCCTCGTATACGCTATACTATTCCACGCACTTGTAGACTTTTTCGCAGCACTTTATCAAACAAAAATGATTAACATCTTTGTCGCAGAAGGAATTACTCTTCTCTTCGCGATTGGTGGTTTCATTCTTATTCGTAAAATGAAAGAGAAATTAGTGAGTATGCCAGAGTAAAAAATAACCCACCAATTGGTGGGCTATTTTTTATATAGATTGTCGTAGTGATGATAACTTTTCCCCCCTCGCAGCTCCCTCTTTGTTTCTGCATCTATAACGATGTACTTATGAAACTCATCTACTTCATCTTGAGAAAAGGAACCAAAAAAATAAACTTGGCGATCTGGATGAACAAACGAATCTTGAATCACCACGCTACTACGACAGCCGACAGCTGTTTTTTGTCGGAAGGTAAATTCTGCATCTTGTACTTCTTTCCATAAAATTTTCTTTCGAACACTATACGACGCATTTTTGTATTCCTTATAGACCTTCTTATCTAACTGTTCATAAAATAGATTTTCATTCACAAACGATTTGTTTTGATTACTCGGGTATTCTAATTCTTGATTTGATTGTGCATATATTGTGGACAATTGTACGAGAAAACAAATACTGAATACAATGCATATCATTTTTTTCATAATTGCACCTCGATTTTCTACCCCGCTATTTTCGGACTGTAAGACCCCCATCTCAAAATTTGGCGAATGCGAGGGAGTTATATGGGAGTCGGGTTGCCCGATTGGTGAAGGCTAATAATCCGTGGACAAATTCCCCACGGATTATTAGCCTTCACTTTATTATCCACATTACTTTTCCACATACTTAGATTACTATGCCCTTTCCAATAAAAAGGAATTTTTCCACATTTGTCGAAGTATATATGGTCAACTTGAAAGATGGGGATGAAATATGAAGAAAATTATTGTAATCAGGCATTGTTCAGCAACTGGACAAGAGCGTAATGCCGAATTAACAAACATAGGAAGAGACCAAGCAAACAGCCTTGCTACATTCCTCTTAGAAAATAATCTACAAATAGATTATATTATTTCAAGCCCTTTTGTCCGCGCTATCGATTCTATTCGGCCCTATGCGCTCCAAACTAATTTACCTATTCAAGAGGATGAGCGATTAGCAGAGCGTATATTAAGCAACGTTCCAATGGATGATTGGATGCAAAAACTAGAATCCACTTTTACAAACATAGATATTGCCTTTTCGGGCGGAGAGTCAACAAAACAAGCTATGGATCGCGCCATCTCACTTATTCAGGAAGTTTTAAAACTAGAGCATGACACAACATTACTCGTTACACACGGCAACTTGCTCACATTAATTTTAAAGCACTTTGATCATACTATTGGCTTTGATGAATGGAAAACTCTAACTAATCCTGATATTTATGAAATTACACTTGATGAACAATCTATCATAAAACGATTATGGGAAGCGTCATCCAAGTAATATCCCTTTCCAATACATTCAGTTGACACTGCGAGAAGATATGCTAGGGCTGCAGTAAAACATAGAGAGGGGTATCATTCAATATGTACGAAGACGTACTTTCTTTACTACATAAAACAAATGCTTCTTATGAAAAATTTGAACACGAACCAGTACTCGATTATGAGACAGATCGCATCGTTCGTGAAAGGCTCGGCTTACAAGGTACTCCAAGTAAAAGCCTATTTTTAAAATCAAAATCCGGGGAGTACTACGTATTCTTTACATTAGAGGGAACTCGTCTCAACCGAGGAGAGATGAAAGAAATAACAGGAAAAAACTTATCTCTCTGTTCTCCTGATGAGCTAAGAGAAGAAACTGGCTGTACTCCAGGATGTGTAGCTCCTTTCGGTTATTCACAAGATGTAACGATTATTGTGGACAGTTCAATTTATACTTACAATAAAATTTTAATTACACCTGGTGTACCTGAATTTACAATTGAATTATCCACAGAGGAATTAAAAAAGATTTTATTAACATGTCCAAATCTAGTCTTGGAGTACAAACAAAAAGAGAGCTAATGATTAGCTCTCTTTTTTCATTATTTCGCTTCTGCTGTTTTTTCTTTTGCAGAACGTACTTGCTCGTCCGCATGGTAAGAAGAACGCACAAGTGGGCCAGCCTCACAGTGGCTAAATCCTTTGCTAAGTGCAATTTCTTTTAGCTCTGCAAATTCTGCTGGTGGGTAATATTTAAGAACTGGTAAATGCTTCTTAGATGGTTGTAGGTATTGTCCAAGAGTTAAAATATCCACATTGTTTGCACGTAAGTCATCCATTGCTTCAATTAAATCTTCTCTTGTTTCACCTAAGCCCACCATAATGCTCGATTTAGTTGGAATATCAGGTTGCATTTCTTTTGCTCGACGTAAAAACTCTAATGAACGGTCATATTTTGCTCTAGCGCGAACTCGGTTAGATAATCGACGTACTGTTTCAATGTTATGGTTCAAAATATCTGGTTTTGCATCCATTAACATTTTTAAGTTTTCTTCTACCCCACCCATATCAGATGGTAATACTTCGATTGACGTAAATGGATTTTTGCGACGAACAGCGCGTACTGTTTCAGCAAAAACAGCTGCTCCGCCGTCCTTTAAATCATCACGCGCAACCGCTGTTATAACAACGTGCTTTAAGCCCATTTGTACTACTGAATCTGCTACGCGTTCTGGCTCTTGTAAATCAAGCTCAGTTGGCAAGCCTGTTTTAACCGCACAAAAACGACAGGCACGTGTACAAACCGCACCTAAAATCATAAATGTTGCTGTTTTCCTTACAGCCCAGCATTCATGAATATTCGGACATTTCGCTTCTTCACAAACGGTATGAAGATTCTTAGAACGCATCATTTTCTTTAAGCCTGTATAGTTTTCATTCGTGTTTAACTTAATTTTCAACCATTCGGGCTTGCGCTTATACTCTGTTTGTTTTGTCATGGTTATCAACTCCGCACAATATGAAATAGTTTACCGTGTTCGCTTCTTTCAATGTAACATATCTATTCTAACGTATGAAAGCGATTTGCTCAAATGAAGATTCTAAGATTTTTTCCAATCGTTCCCTATAATGAAATACTCCGTATATCCCACACTAAAAAGAGTGATGTTGTGAAAGGAGTCTATTTCATGCTTCGAAAAATTTCTCTTTTGCTTTCGATTTGCTTTCTTCTCCACCAAAACATCGCTTACGGTGAAGATAATCAGCAAAGCATATATGAAAAGCGCATGGCACTATATAAAGAAACTGAGCAATCTTCAGGCATTCCGTGGTATTACTTAGCTGCAATGGATCAATACGAAAGAAACATACGGAGCGTAAGAAAGGATATTCCGAAAAAACCAGATGCCATCATTTCCCTTTATTTCAAACCTGAAATATGGGCTGGACCTGTTAATAGTAACGATACTCTCCCCCATACGATTTCTCTATTTGGCGGAATGGGTTTAGATGGTGACAAAGATGGATTTGCAAATGCAAATAACGACCGTGATCTTCTGCATACCGCAGCAACTATTTTAAAGAAACAAGGAACGTCAGAAGACCATATTAACATTATGCTTTGGGAATATTATAGACGTGCAAAAACAGTTGAATTAATTACAGAATACGCCCGAATTTATAAGCATTATGGACGTATTAATTTAGAAGGAAATGCTTTCCCTCTCCCAATCCGCAGTGACAATAGCTACCGTAGTACTTTTGGAGCTGGAAGAAGTTTTGGCGGGAGACGTATTCATGAAGGAACCGACATTTTTGCTGGATATGGCGTACCCGTAAGATCAACTTGCTATGGCGTCATTGAAACAAAAGGCTGGAATCGTCTTGGCGGATGGCGCATTGGTATTCGTGACCTTCATAATAATTATCACTATTACGCTCATTTAGGCGGGTTCTCTAAAGAAATACAGCTCGGACAAATTGTTGAGCCAGGAAAAGTAATCGGATTTGTCGGTAGTACCGGTTACGGTCCTCCTGGCACAGCTGGAAAATTCCCGCCCCACTTACATTTCGGCATGTATAAAGACAATGGCTACACAGAATGGGCTTTCGATCCATACATGCATTTAAGTCTTTGGGAGCGAAAAGAACGAGCGAATACAAAACGATAACCGTAGCAAATCGCTACGGTTATTTTTTATTTATGGCTAACTATCCGTTTTCTTTTTATCTGGTACAACAACGCCCCCGCTTCCGTAATAAGTAGGCACTTCACCTTGAACAATGCGCGTCGCAATCGGAATGTTTTGCTTCACCGTAATTTCCTTCGTGCGTAACGGAATCATAACTTGTAACGTCACTTCCACTTCCATAATAATTTTAATCGCTGTATTATTAATTCCTTGCGGCTCAACTAGCTGTTTAATATCCGTGTTCACATGACCAATTGGTGTAAAATTAATCGGAATATCTGGTCCTATATTACCAAGAAGCGCATTATCGGTTATGCGTCCAAAAGGAACTGACATAGATACCCCATTCTCTTCAAAAATACCAAGTGCTTTCGTATCCCCTTTTTCTACTTGTTGTAAATATTTCTCTATGTATGCAGTCGTCGATGTTAATATTTCATTTACTTGTTTTGTATTTAAATCAATTGTAGATACTTTCCCGTTCCTATCCGTTTGTACTTTCATTAATGAATCTACATCAAACCCTTCATTAATTCGGTCTTTTACCGCTTTCGTCATAACTGCTGTCGCCATTTTATGCGTCTCTGTTTCCCCATACTTAATTAACGTTGGTTGAAGACTTTTATTTACAATCCATAGTCCTTGAACTACCATTACGATAAAAATGATAAACGAAATAAGCAGTATATACCGAAAGGAAATCGGTCCCCTTCGAAACCGCGAATTTTTCGAACGAAATATGCTCATAAGAAAACCCTCCTTCTTATATTATTTCTATGCAAGAAAGAGGGACGATATATGCTTATCTCATTTTTAATAGTGCATCTTTTCCGATTGTGCCTACCGGAATGCCTAAAGCTTCGGCTTCAATTGTTACTGATTCCAGAGGTGCTTCAAGAAGTTGTTCAATCGTTCTTACACCAACCGCACGGCCAGCAATAATTCCTCGATCACCTAACTTCTCATTTAGAAGACCTACATCTAAAGCACCGCACATAATATATCCTTTATCGCTCATTACAGCTAGCAAATTTGTCTTCGGAAGTTTTACGCTAACAGCAATGAACGTATAGTTATCAATTATAATTGGCTCTACATTAACCATAGTTCACACTCCTCTCTTTCTTATCTGTATGACAAGAGAAAAATGAGTGTTACAAGTTAACTAGCCTATAGTTTGATGGAAGATGTATAAGTTATCAACATGTCTGTTAGTACATCTCTAAGTAGTTCTGGCATATAATATTGTTTGTTAGAAAGTGTGGATAGCTCTGGGTATAAGTATCCAAATGTAAACATATCAATCGTTCCTACCGTATATATCCGGTCTAATTCCAGCGATTCGCCGTTAATCAATACATCTTCCAGTAAAATCTTATTCCCTGGAATCGTATCTGGAATCACTTCTAAACCATCGTAAATCATTTTCCCCATTACTTTTCCACGAAATCCGAATCCTTTCACCTCAAGATTCTCCATATTTGGGCGGCGTGCTTTCAAAATCACTTCTCTTAATATCTTTCCCGGCACTTTCAACGCACACGGATTAATTGGGTGTGGACAAATTCTGTGAATATCTCCGCGCGTCACAACACCTTCATTTAATCCCTCAAGTAGTACACCAGCGTTCACCATTCCAATATCTGCATTACACCACTCTTTAAGCGCACTTGCCAACATATGAGAAAACGTCGTCTCCTTAAACCAATCAACCGGCAATGAGTCTTTTAAATGAACAACAGGCTCAGCCATTATCTGTTTACTTTCTTCCTTTAGCATTTCAATTGTGGATAACGGCTCGCTATAAGCACCTAACCGCTCTGTCTTAATCGCTCTACCGTGCTTTTTCAACAGTCTCTTCGTCTCTTTATCCACAGTAAGCTGCACATGCCCAACGTAACGGCCCCACTTTTCACAACAACAAAGTAAAGTATTATTCATAAGAACACCGCGCTCAAATAAATGATGCGTATGTGCCCCTAAAATAACATCTATATCATAATGCTCCGCCATATACTCATCCATACTTTTTCCAAGATGAGAAAGCACAACAGTAATATGAGCTGTATCCTTAACTTCTTCTAAAATCGACTCTAAATGGATGATTGGATCTTCAATATGCCAATCTAACATATGATAAAACTCTGGATAAGCTACCGTTAATCCAATAAAGGCAATCGTAATCCCATCTGTCGTTGTATGTAATTTATAAGGCTTCGCCCACGCCGGACGTACACCCTCTTGTTCAAATAAATTCGCTACAAGCACCTCAAAACCAGCATCATCATATAGACGATTCAAATGCTCTTTCGCCAATGTAATTCCTTCATTATTTCCGATCGTTACATAATCATATAACGCCTCATTTAATAATTTTGTATTCCCAAGTCCATTTGTCGCCTCCGAAATACTATGAAAACGATCCACATGATCGCCAATATCCACAGTTAAAACAGTCTCTCCTGCTTCCTGTCTTCGCTTTTTCTCCCCTTGTACAAACCGAGAAATTTGCGGCCAATTTTCAAAATGACTATGTATATCGTTTGTATGATAAAGGTGGATGATTGTTTCTTTATTTATATTCAGAGAAAAAACCTCCTCTCAGTTCCTTACTGCCATTTACGCTACACGTACGCAATAATCCTGTAAATACTTTTCGTCTTTTCTTGCTATTTTACATTGTACTCGCATTATAAGAAAAAGCCAAAGATTGCCCTTTTTATATGAGAAACTTTATTTTTTCTAGTCTGTGGATTCTTTGCTGGGTTTGTCAGTATCTTAGCCTCAATTACTTCTTGTTGATCGCCTTATATATAAGTGCTTCTCTCCCATTTGAATGTTGAGGGGTATATTCCCCTCTCCGCGATGTCGTAATTTGTTGATAAGTCGATATTCCTTGTCGAAACGTCGATATATTTGAAAAATCGCCGATATATTTTAATCAATACTAGATGGGGTATCATCCTACACACATACCTTGTAACACGACATATGTCGTGTTACAATCTCACCATAAGGTGGTGAACCATAAAATGGATAAAGAGGTATTAAAAGGAAGTATTGATATTTTACTTCTCTCCATCATTACACAGCACGATACGTACGGATATGAAATTATTCAAAGGCTAAAAGAAAACAGCAATGATCTATACACAATGAGCCAAGGTACACTCTATCCAGCACTCAAACGTTTGGAACAAAAGGATTTAATAAATTCCTACTGGGGTGAATCTGAAACTGGTATGAAACGAAAATTTTATCGCATTACTACGAACGGAAAGAAAATTTTAGAAGAAAAACTAACAGCGTGGGATTCAGTTACAGCTCTTATTAAAACTTGCCAGAAAGGAGCTTTAAATTAATGACGATTGAAGAATACATAAAGAGTATTGTTCAAAAAACAAACCTATCGCAATCTGAGAGAGACGAACTATACTTCGAAATTTATGATCATCTTACAAGCTTAAAGCAAGAATTTCTCGATCAAGGAAAATCTGAAGAAGAAGCTACTACATTAGCTATTCAAAGTTTTGGAGAGGCCTCTACTTTAGGAACTGAAATTGAAAAAGCGATGCAATCTTCCACGCAAAAATATGCACAGTGGATTGGCTGGGGATTATTTTTACCGTATTCTTTTGTTTTATTATTTAAACTGTTGCTCGGGAGGCCAGCCGTTTACTTTGATAGTCTGAAGTACTTCTTTGAAACAGGCGACTGGCACTTTATACACGGCGGATTAATAAACTTAGTTCCGCTCAAAAGTACAATCCGCTATTTAAATGGATTCGATCTAACACATCTACTAGATCCTTATAATATAGACATCGTACTTATGAATACATTTGGAAACGTCATCATATTCATCCCATTCGGATTCCTTCTACCTTTATTATTTAAACAAATAAACAATGTAAAAATGGCATCCAAAATTTTTATTAAGTTTATTTTATTAATCGAATCGTTACAACTTCTTACTTTTAGTGGTATTTTCGATATTGATGACATCATATTGAATATGCTAGGTGCTTTAATTGGGTATGGTTCTTTTATTGGGATGAGGTATATTTGGGAACGTGTTAAGTCTGTGGATAAGGTCGATATGATTTAGATCTTGGGTATATGGCCCTCTCTTCACGTACTAATTTGTTGATAGGTCAATATATTTAGCTGAACACCACTTGGGTATCCCCGTCCCAGACACACAACATAAAAAAGCGCCCTGCACAGCAGGGCGCTTTCACTTTTATCTATT